>JAFSMA010000080.1 GCA_017448145.1 Oscillospiraceae bacterium
CCGTTAATGTCATTCGGCTCATATTTCCCCGCTTTCCGCAGGTCGTGACCAAAACTATTATATACCTTATTGCAGAAGTGAACATCAGGTCTTACCCATATTTTTACCCTAAAAATGTGATGTTCACTTTTGCAATCAACCCTCTGATGGTACCCATTATGCCATGAGGTCTGTCCAAAAAAGCGGACTATGCTCGGTGAAATGGGGGATTTCTCCCATCTTGTCAAGGGCGGCGGCGGGTGGTACAATAGAGAAAACAGGACAGTGGGAGGTGGACATCATGGCCGACACACAAGCGCCGCTGCTGGTGGCGGCAGACCGCTGCACGGGCTGCGGCGCCTGCGCCAACGGCTGCCCCAAGGGCGCCATCCACATGGTGGAGGACGACGAGGGCTTTCTCGCGCCGGTGGTGGGCGAGGGCTGCCTCCAGTGCGGCCACTGTGCCCACATCTGCCCCGCCCTGAAGCACCGGGAGGAGCGCAGCGCCCCGGCGGTGTTCGCCGCCTGGGCGGAGGACGATGGCCTGCGGCGCCGCTCCACCAACGGCGGCGTGTTCGCCACGTTGGCCACCCAGGTGCTGGAGGACGGCGGCGTGGTGTTCGGCGCGGCTATGGACGGTCATCTTACCGTGCGCCACGTGGCGGTGAAGAACACCGCCGACCTGCCGCCGCTGCTGGGGGCCAAGCCGGTGCAGAGCGACGTGGGCGACAGCTTCCAGCAGGTGCGGATGTACCTGGATCAGGGGCGGCGGGTGCTGTTTGCCGGTACGCCCTGCCAGGTGGACGGGCTGTACCGCTTCCTGGGGGACTACCCGGAAAACCTGCTGACCTGCGACTTCCTGTGCGGCGGCGTGGCCAGCCCCGGCGTGTGGCGGCGGCTGGTGAAGTCCATGGCCTACATCAAGCAGAAGCCCCCTGTGGCGGTGGAGTTCAGCCGCAAAGGGCCGGAGGGGACGGGCCATCGGTTCTTCGTCACCTTTGCCGGAGGCAAGACCTATGACGCGCCCCTGGCCAAGACGGAGTTCGGCCGGGGGCTGAAACGGCGGCTTTTCCTGCGCCGCGCCTGTCACACCTGCCCCTATGCCGGCGTCAACCGGCCCGGCGACCTGACCCTGGGCACCTTCCGGGGGCTGCCCCGTGAACTGGACGAGCAGAAGCAGGGCGTGACCATGCTGCTGATCAACAGCGCCAAGGGTGCCCACGTGGTGGACACGCTGGCCCTGAAAAAGGTGGCCCGGACGCTGGACGAGGCCGTGGCGGGCAACGTGGCGCTGCGGCAGCCCCGGGTGCCCTCACCCTATCGGGAGGCGTTTTTTGCCGCGCTGCGGCAAGCCCCCTTCCAGCAGGTGCGGATCAAATATCTGGCCGCCGGGGAGCCCCGGGATGCCATGACGCCGAAGGCGCTGCTGCGGGCCGTAAAGGAGAAACTATGGAAAAAACGTTGATGCACACCTGCTGCGCCCCCTGCTCGGTGAGCTGCATTCAGCAGCTGCGGAGCGAGGGCATCGAGCCGGTGAGCTTTTGGTTCAACCCCAACATCCACCCCTACATGGAATATAAGGCCCGGCGGGACACGCTGATGGGCTATGCCCCGTCCATCGGCATGGCGTTGATCGTGCAGGAGGACTACGGCCTGCGGAAGTTCTGCCGGGCGGTGGCGGAGGACATCGAGCACCGCTGCGTAGAGTGCTACACCATGCGCATGGAGCAGACGGCCCGATTTGCCGCCGAAAACGGCTTTGACAGCTTCACCACCACCTTGCTGGTGAGCCCCTACCAGCAGCACGAGGCCATTGCCGACGTGGCGGGCCGCATGGCCCAGCGGTACGGCGTCCGATTCCTGTACCGGGACTTCCGCCCCGGCTTCCGGGACGGGCAGGCCCAGGCCCGGGAGCTGGGCTTTTACATGCAGAAATACTGCGGCTGCGTGTTCAGCGAGGAGGATCGCTACGCCGCCAAAATCGCCAGGGATTTGAAAGAGCCGGTAAAGTACATCGTCTGACGGCCCTTTCCCCCTGATGACAAACGACTCCGTCCCCCATGGGACGGAGATTTTTTTGAAAAAAAGCAAAATTTTCAGAAAGAAAAAAAGGAAAACCGGCGCAAACGCAGTATATAGATAAGTAGAGAGGTATCGAATCGACAGGAAAGGAGGGACAGCCCATGCTGCCGCAGAGCTTTTTGGACGACCTGATCGCCCGGAACGACATCGTGGATGTGGTGGGGTCGTATGTGGCCCTGCAGCAGAAGGGCGGAAGCTATTGGGGCTGCTGTCCGTTCCACAATGAGAAAACTCCCTCCTTTCATGTGTTGCCAGATAAGCAGTTCTACCACTGTTTTGGTTGCAAAAAGGGCGGAGACGTCATCAGTTTTATAAAAGATATAGAAAACCTGGATTACAAAGACGCCGTGCGGTTCCTGGCCAAGCGGGTGAACTTGGAAGTGCCCGACGATCGGCAGGACGATGACACCGCCCGGCGCAGGCAGCGGCTCCTGGCGCTGAACCGGGACGCCGCCCGGTGGTATTACGACGTATTGCAATCCCCGGAGGGTGCCGCCGTCCAGGCCTATCTGGACAAACGGCAGATTCGCCGGGGCATTGCCGTGCGGTTCGGCATGGGGGCCTCCACGGCCAACTGGGACGATCTGACCCAGGCCATGACCGCCAGGGGCTACACCAAGACAGAGCTGATTACGGCGGGCTTGGCGGTGGCCAGCAAAAAAGGCGGCGTGTACGACAAGTTCCGTAACCGGCTGATGCTGCCCGTCATCGACCAGCGGGGCGACGTGGTGGGCTTCGGCAGCCGCGTCATCGACAACAGCGAGCCAAAATACATGAACACCACCGACACGCCGGTGTACTCCAAGCGCCACGTGCTGTACGGCCTGAACCTGGCCAAAAAGACGAAGCGGCCGGAGATCATCCTCTGCGAGGGCAACCTGGACGTGGTGACGCTGCACCAGGCGGGGTTTGACAACGCGGTGGCCAGCATGGGTACGGCGCTGACCCAGGAGCAGATCCGGCTGCTGAGCCGGTACACCAAGAATCTGGTGCTGTGCTACGACAACGATAACGCCGGGCAGATGGCCACCCAGCGGGCGCTGGAAATGCTGAACAACACGGAGTTTACCGTGCGGGTGCTGCGGCTGCCCAACAAAATGGTGGACGGCCAGCCCAAGAAGCAGGACGCCGACGACTTCATCAAGGCCTACGGCCCCGACGCCTTTGCCCAGCTGCTCAGCGGCAGCGCGGGGGGCATGGAGTTCCGCATGGCCCAGGTGGCCGGCAAGTACGACATGAAGGACGACCGCCAGCGGGTGGCCTACGCCCAGGAGATCAGCCAGGTGCTGTGTACGCTGGAAAACGCTGTGGAGCGGGAGGTGTACACCAACCGGGCGGCGGAGGTGTCGGGCTTCTCCAGGGAGGCCATGCGCACCGAGGTGGAGCGGGCGACCCGGCAGCGCAGCAGTCGGGACCGCAAGCAGCGGGAGCGCCGGGAGCTGAATCCCGCCGTGTCGCTGCAACCCACAGAGCGCAGCATCCGGTACACCAATTTGCGCTCCGCCATGGCGGAGGAGGGCGTCATACGGCTTCTGCTCCATGACGACACCATTTTCCCCCAGGAGGCACCCCTCCGGGAGGAGGACTTTTCCTCTCCCCTGCTGGGCAAAATTTTCGGCCTTTTATGGCAGCACCGCAGCAGCGCCTACCCCATGGCGGCCCTCAGCGCCAGCCTTTCCGGCGAGGAGATGAGCCATTTAACGGCGCTGATCCAGAAGCCGGAGTCCACGGCCAATGGGTCAAAATCATTGCAGGATTATCTGCGGATCATCCAGGAAGAAAAGATGAAACGCGCCGACTCCGGGGTGGATCCCCTGGTGCTGGCGATGGAAAAAAAGAGAAACAGTCAAAAAAAGACGGAGGATACATAAGATGAGCGAAAAGAAACCTACCGAACAGGAACTGGAGCAGATGGCGGACGCCCTGCTGGCCGAAGCGGACAAGAAGGACGAGCCCGCCAAGAAGTCCAAGGGCAAGCTGGATGACAAGACCATCGCCACCCTTCCCGCCGCCGCGCTGATTACCGCCAACGAAAAGCTGAAGGATCTGTTCGTCAAGGGCAAGAAGAAGGGCAAGCTGGACAGCAGCGAGCTCAGCGAAGTGCTGGACGAGATGGATCTGGACAGCGACCAGATGGATCACATTTACGACTCTCTGGAGCAGGTGGGCATTGAGGTAGGCAGCGAGGAGTTCCTGGTGGATCTGCCTGACGATGTGGAGCCGCCCATGGAGGAGATTGCCGGCATCGAGGAAGAAGAGCTGGTGGATCCCAACACACTGGTGGACAGCTTCAACATTGACGACCCGGTGCGCATGTACCTGAAGGAGATCGGCAAGGTGCCTCTGCTGACCGCCGACCAGGAGGTGGATCTGGCTACCGCCATGACGGCAGGCCACAATGCCCAGGATCGGCTGGATGCCGCTGAGGAATCCGGCGAGGAGATCCCCACCGATGAGATGGCCCGGCTCCAGGCGGACATCAAGGCGGGCGAGGCCGCCAAGAAGGCGCTGGCGGAGGCCAATTTGCGTCTGGTGGTATCCATCGCCAAGCGGTACGTGGGCCGTGGTATGCTGTTCCTGGATCTGATCCAGGAGGGCAACCTGGGCCTCATCAAGGCCGTGGAGAAATTCGACTACACCAAGGGTTACAAGTTCTCCACCTACGCCACCTGGTGGATTCGCCAGGCCATCACCCGCGCCATCGCCGACCAGGCCCGCACCATCCGCATCCCCGTGCATATGGTGGAGACCATCAACAAGGTGATCCGCGTCAGCCGCCAGCTTTTGCAGGAGCTGGGCCACGACCCCTCCCCGGAGGAGATCTCCGACGAGATGGGTATGCCGGTGGACAAGGTGCGGGAGATTTTGAAGATCGCCCAGGAGCCGGTGTCCCTGGAGACCCCTATCGGCGAGGAGGAAGACAGCCACTTAGGCGACTTCATCCCCGACGAGGGCGCTTCCGAGCCCAGCGAGGCCGCCAGCTTCACGTTGCTGAAGGAACAGCTGGTGGAGGTGCTCTCCACGCTGACGCCCCGGGAGGAGAAGGTGCTGAAGCTGCGCTTCGGCATTGAGGACGGCCGCACCCGCACCCTGGAGGAAGTGGGCAAGGAGTTCAACGTAACCCGCGAGCGCATCCGTCAGATCGAGGCCAA
>JAFSMA010000081.1 GCA_017448145.1 Oscillospiraceae bacterium
ACTTCTCAGGCTACGAAGTGTGCGAATAGTGCGCCTCCGGCGCACTATTCGTGCGCGCAGTAGACTGCAATCCCATTGTCAAAAAACGGCGGAGCCGTTTTTTGACAGGCTCAAGCCGGCCCTTTCGGGCCGGCTCTTATGGTTATGTCAGATTTCAGGCGTCGATGCCGCGGCTGGTGAGGTACTTCTTCACCATCAGGGCTACCTTGAAGGTGATGGCGTCGTCAAACTCCCGCAGGTCCAGGCCGGTGAGCTTCTTGATCTTCTCCAGGCGGTACACCAGGGTGTTGCGGTGGACAAACAGCTTGCGGGCCGTCTCGGACACGTTCAGATTGTTCTCGAAGAACTTGTAGATGGTGAACAGCGTCTCCTGATCCAGTGCATCGATGGGGTTCTTCTTGAACACCTCTTGCAGGAACATCTCGCACAGGGTGGTGGGCAGCTGGTAGATCAGGCGGCCGATGCCCAGATTCTCATAGTTGATGACGTAGCGCTCGGTGTCGAACACCTTGCCCACCTCGATGGCGATCTGGGCCTCCTTGTAGGACTTGGCCAGGTCACGCAGGTGGATGGACATGGTGCCGATGCCCACGAAAACCCGGCTCTCGCCGTCCAGGCGGAGGGCCTCCTCGATGGAGGTGGCCACCTTTTCCATATCCCGGGTGGTGGCGGCGTCGTCCATCTGGTGGATGAGGGCCACGTCCTGCTCGCCTACGGACAGGACGAAGTCATTCTGCCGGTCGGGGAACAGATTCTGCACCAGCTCCAGGGGCACCGACTCCAGCCGGTCGTCCACCGGGCGGATGACGAACACAGCCCGCTTCACCTCGGCGGCCACATGCAGCTCCTTGGCCCGCATGTAGATGTCGCTGATGAGGATATTATCGGAGATGATGTTCTTAATGAAAGAGCCCTTGTCGTGCTTCTCCTCGTAGTAATTCTTGGCGCTGTTGAGGGCCACCGCAGCCATGGCGCAGACGGTGTGGCCGATGCTGTCGTCCCCGCTGGCGAAAACGGCGTAGTCAAAGTGGCCGCCCCAGCCGGGCAGGGCCTTGAAGGTCTTGCCCTCAATGGCGACGCACTCCCCCTCCGCCGCGGCGATGGGCTCGATATATTTGCTCCACTTGGCGCCGATGGCCGTCAGCTCGCTACAGGCGATGACAGTGCCCTCCGCATCCATGACGCCGATGGTGCGATCCGTGGTTTCCTTGAACTGCAACACCACGTTTTGAAAAATTCTACCCGACATAATGGCATCCTCCCATCCGTGATACCGATTGGTCTTTGTGCAATATGCATTGTATCTTTCCGTATTATATCGTCATTATCACGGATTTGCAAGGACTTTTTTATATTTTCAACAAAATTTTGCCCCAGTTTTTTGTTGGTTTGTCGATACTATCACAATCCCACGGCGGAATAGAGGGCTTTTACCTCCTCCGGGGTCAGTTTCCGGCTGTCGCCGGGGGTCAGAGCGTCGTCCAGGGACAGGGGGCCCATGGTAAGGCGCCTGAGGTAGGCCACCGGCTTGCCCCGGGCGGCCAGCATCCGGCGCACCTGGTGGAACTTGCCCTCCTGCACCGTGACGCGGCACTCTTGGGGGGACAGGATCTCCAGCCGGGCGGGCAGGCAGGTGAAGTCCTTCAAGGGTATCCCGGCGGCAAAGGCGGCCACGTCCCCCTCCTCCAAGGGGGCCTCCACCCGGGCGTAGTACACCTTGTCCACGTGGTGGCGGGGGCTGGTGAGACGGTGGTTCAGGGTGCCATCGTCGGTGAGCAGCAGGAGGCCCTCGGTGTCCTTGTCCAGACGGCCCACCGGGGACAGATCCTTGCGCCGCCAGGGGGCGGGAATGAGATCCAGCACCGTGGGGGCGGCCCGGTCCTCGGTGGCGGTGAGGACGCCGACAGGCTTATGGAGCAGAATATAGAGAAAGGGCTCCCAGGCCAGGGGCTGGCCGTCCACGGCGATGGCGGCGGTGTCGTCCACCTTCTGCTCCGCCGAGGCGGCGCGGATGCCGTCCACCGTCACCCGGCCCAGGCGAATCAGCTCTTTGACCTCCCGTCGGGAACACTGGCTGGCGGCGGCGATTCGCTTATCCAGACGCTCCATGGGCGTCACCTCCCTTTCCTGGCTGTGAGTATAGCATATTTCGGGCCGGATGGGAATATGGTGGGGCAAAGGAGATGATGGGAATGCGGATCATTCATATTACCCGGCGAAGCATGGCCCTGTCGGCGGCGGCAGTGGTGATGGCTGTGGCGGGGGCGGTGGTGCTGGCGGGATGCTTTGCGAAAACGACAGAGCCGGAGGCACCCCAGGGTATCCCCGGCGCCACAGACGAAGAGCGGGTGGCCTACTTGACCGAATTGGGGTGGGAGGTGGAACCCACGCCCCTGGAAACGTTGGATTTACAGCTGCCGGAGGACCTGAGCCGCACCTGGGGGGACTACGCCGCCCTCCAGGAGGGGCAGGGATTGCCCTTCGTCCAGTACGCCGGCCAGGCGGTGCGGCGGTACACCTACACGGTGCTGAACTACCCGGGCATCCCCAAAGGGGTGCAGGCCAACCTGTATGTGGCGGGAGACCAGATCATCGGCGGGGACATCATCGCCACGGGCCAGGGGGGCTTCCAGGGCGGTTTGGCCTTCCCGGAGACGGAGACCACATAGACAGTATCGCGGATTTCGCGCCAAAGGTGCCCACGAAAAAGAGCATCCGCCCTCGGCGGATGCTCTTTTTTATTCGGGTGAGATTACTCCTTGATGTCGATAACGACGCCGGAACCCACGGTACGGCCACCCTCACGGATAGCGAAACGCAGACCGTTCTCAATGGCGATGGGGGTGATCAGCTCCACGTTCATGTCCACGTTATCGCCGGGCATGCACATCTCGGTGCCCTCGGGCAGGTTGATGACGCCGGTCACGTCGGTGGTACGGAAGTAGAACTGGGGACGATAGTTATTGAAGAAGGGAGTGTGACGGCCACCCTCGTCCTTGGTCAGAACGTACACCTGGCCAACGAACTTGGTGTGGGGATGGATGGAACCGGGCTTGGACAGCACCTGGCCGCGCTCGATCTCGGTCTTGGCAACACCGCGCAGCAGGGCGCCGATGTTGTCGCCGGCCTCAGCGTAGTCCAGCAGCTTGTGGAACATCTCGATACCGGTAACGACGGTCTCGCGCTTCTCATCGGACAGACCGACGATCTCCACCTTCTCGTTCAGGTTCAGACGGCCACGCTCCACACGGCCGGTAGCCACGGTGCCGCGGCCGGAGATGGTGAACACGTCCTCGACGGGCATCAGGAAGGGCATATCCTCCTTGCGGTCGGGAGTGGGGATCCAGCTGTCAACGGCGTCCATCAGCTCCTTGATGCAGGCATACTCGGGAGCGTTGGGATCGTTGGACTCGGACACCAGGGCGTTCAGAGCGCTGCCGCGGATGATGGGGGTGTCGTCGCCGGGGAAGCCGTAGAAGTCCAGCAGCTCGCGAACTTCCATCTCCACCAGCTCCAGCAGCTCCTCGTCGTCCACCTGGTCGCACTTGTTCAGGAACACCAGCACGGAGGGCACGTTCACCTGACGGGCCAGCAGCAGGTGCTCGCGGGTCTGGGCCATGGGGCCGTCGGAGGCGGCGATGACCAGGATAGCGCCGTCCATCTGGGCAGCACCGGTGATCATGTTCTTGATGTAGTCAGCATGGCCCGGGCAGTCCACGTGGGCATAGTGACGGGCAGCGGTCTCATACTCCACGTGAGCGGTGTTGATGGTGATACCACGCTCGCGCTCCTCGGGAGCCTTGTCGATGGAAGAGTAGTCGGTGTACTCAGCGCCGCCCTGCATCGCCAGGTACTTGGTGATGGCAGCGGTCAGAGTGGTCTTACCATGGTCGATGTGGCCGATGGTACCGATGTTGACATGGGGCTTGGTTCTCTCAAATTTCTGCTTAGCCATTTGGGAAGTCCTCCTTAAAAGTTGTGGATTCGTTTGAATTTCGTGTTAGGTTTTTGATGAAATGATGCGGTTTTGTCCAACATTTTGATTTTACCCTATTGCGGGGGAAAAAGCAATGCTTATTTCATCTTTGTGGCAAATCACTTGCCGGTGCGGGCGTTGATCAGCTTCTCCTGCAAACTCTTGGGCAGCTCCACATAGTGGCTGGGCTCCATGGTGTACTGACCACGGCCCTGGGTGCGGCTGCGCAGGTCGGTGGCATAGCCGAACATCTCGCTCAGGGGGACGAAGGCGTCGATCTGCTGGGCGCCGGAGCGCATCTCGTAGCCCTGGATCTGGCCGCGGCGGCTGTTCAGGTCGCCGATCACGTCGCCCATATACTCGTCGGGCACGATGACGCACACCTTCATGATGGGCTCCAGCAGCACGGGGTCGGCCTCCGCCATAGCCTCCTTGAAGGCCATGGAACCGGCGATCTTAAACGCCATTTCGGAGGAGTCTACCTCGTGATAGGAACCATCGTACAGCGTGACCTTCACGTCCACCACCGGGTAACCGGCCAGCACGCCGGAGAGCATGGCTCCCTGGATACCGGCGTCGACGGCGGGGATGTACTCCTTGGGGATGGAGCCGCCCACCGTGGCGTTGATGAACTCGTAGCCCTTGCCGGACTCGTTGGGCTCCACCGTGATCTTCACGTGGCCGTACTGGCCGGAGCCGCCGGTCTGGCGCTTATACTTGGTCTCGTGGTTGACCTTCTTGCGGATGGTCTCCTTGTAGGCCACCTGGGGCTTGCCCACGTTGGCCTCCACCTTGAACTCACGCAGCAGGCGGTCCACGATGATCTCCAGATGCAGCTCGCCCATGCCGGCGATGATGGTCTGACCCGTCTCCTCGTCGGTGTAGGTGCGGAAGGTGGGATCCTCCTCGGCCAGCTTGGTCAAGGCGATGGTCATCTTCTCCTCACCGGCCTTGGTCTTGGGCTCGATGGCCACGCGGATCACGGGCTCAGGGAACTCCATGGACTCCAGGATGATGGGGGCCTTCTCGTCGCACAGGGTGTCACCGGTGGTGGTGTTCTTCAGGCCCACCACGGCGGCGATGTCGCCGGAGTAGACCGTGTCGATATCCTCCCGGTGGTTGGCGTGCATCTGCAAAATGCGGCCCATGCGCTCCCGCTTGCCCTTGGTGGCGTTAAGCACCGCGGAGCCGGCGGTCAGCGTGCCGGAATAAACGCGGAAGAAGCTGAGGCGGCCCACATAGGGGTCGGTCATGATCTTGAAGGCGAGGGCCGCAAAGGGCTCATCGTCAGAAGAGTGACGCTCTTCCTCCTCGTCGGTTTTGGGGTTGACGCCCGTGATGGCGGGCACGTCGGTGGGCGCGGGCATAAAGTCCACGATGGCATCCAGCAGCTTCTGCACGCCCTTGTTGCGGTAAGAGCTGCCGCACACCACAGGCACCATCTCCACCGCCACGGTGGCGGCCCGGATGGCCTTGCGGATCTTATCGGTGGGGATCTCCTGGCCCTCCAGATACATCTCCATGATCTCGTCGTCGAACATGGACACGGCATCCAGCAGCTTTTCGCGGTATTCATTGGCCAGCTCCACCATATCCTCGGGGATGGGCTCCACCCGCATGTCCTCGCCCAGCTTGTCGTAGTAGATGTCAGCGTTCATCTCCACCAGGTCGATGATACCCTTGAAGGTATCCTCCTTACCGATGGGCAGCTGGATGGGCACGGCGTTGGCTTTCAGCCGGTCGTGAACCATGTCCAGCACGTGGTAGAAATCGGCGCCGGTGATGTCCATCTTGTTGACGTAGATCATCCGGGGCACGTGGTAGTGATCCGCCTGACGCCACACGGTCTCAGACTGGGGCTCCACGCCGCCCTTGGCGCACATCACCGTGACGCTGCCGTCCAGAACGCGCAGAGAACGTTCCACCTCAACGGTGAAGTCCACGTGGCCCGGGGTGTCGATGATGTTGATACGCGTCTGGGGGAACTGGTTCTTGGTGCCCTTCCAGTAGCAGGTGGTAGCGGCGGAGGTGATGGTAATACCACGCTCCTGCTCCTGCTCCATCCAGTCCATAGTGGCAGTGCCCTCATGGGTCTCACCGATCTTATAGTTTACGCCCGTATAGTACAGAATACGCTCTGTGGTCGTGGTCTTTCCTGCATCAATGTGGGCCATGATGCCGATATTTCTTGTATTTTCCAGTGTAACCTTTCTCGGCATACCGTTCTCCTTTTACTTCATTCGCTATTCGCTGGCGCGATTACCAACGGAAGTGGGCGAAAGCCTTGTTGGAATCGGCCATCTTGTGGGTATCCTCGCGCTTCTTCACAGCCGCGCCGGTATTGTTGGCAGCGTCCATGATCTCGCCGGCCAGACGCTCGGCCATGGTGCGCTCACCGCGGGCCCGGGCATAGCTGGTCAGCCACCGCAGACCCAGGGTCTGACGGCGGGCAGGACGAACCTCCATGGGCACCTGATAGGTGGCGCCGCCCACGCGGCGGGCCTTGACTTCCAGGCTGGGCATGATATTCTCCATCGCCTGGGTGAAGACCTCCAGGGGCTCCTTTTCGGTCTTCTCCTTGATCTGCTCGAAGGCGCCGTAAACCACCTTCTGAGCCACGCCCTTCTTACCGTCCAGCATGATGCTGTTGACCAGCTTGGTCACCAGGACGGAGTTATACATAGGATCGGGCAAGATCTCTCTCTTGGGAACATTACCTCTTCTGGGCACTATGCTTCCCTCCTTCATAATAATATGATTTCATAGGTACTCAGCAGCGCTTACGCCGCTGTACGGCCTGCCAAAGAGGTATTCCTATATCGCATATAGAACCTTTTCGGCAAAGCTCTTTTTAATGGCTGGGGCGAATCGCTTACTTGTTCTTGGGGCGCTTGGCACCGTACTTGGAACGAGCCTGCATACGACCCTGAACACCCTGGGTGTCCAGCGTACCGCGGATGATGTGGTAACGGACACCGGGCAGGTCCTTGACACGGCCGCCGCGGATCATAACCACGGAGTGCTCCTGCAGGGAGTGGCCCACGCCGGGGATGTAAGCGGTGACCTCGTAGCCGTTGGTCAAACGGACACGGGCAATCTTACGCAGAGCGGAGTTGGGCTTCTTGGGGGTGGCAGTTCTCACGGCAGTGCAGACGCCGCGCTTCTGAGGGGAGGACAGGTTGGTCTCCTTGTTCTTCAGCGTGTTCAGGCCCTTCTGCATAGCGGGGGAATTGGACTTGTAGGTGCTCTTCTTCCGACCCTGCTTGACCAGCTGATTAAAAGTAGGCATGCAAATAGGTTCTCCTTTCTTGTAGATTTGTTGGGACGTTGTCCCTATATTTTCCACGGATAATCGGGAGATTATACCGTTGGAATCATTCTGACAGCACCGCACAGGCGGCGGTGCCTACGGCGATGCCGCATGCTTTGCCCAAATCGGCCATGGTCATATCGTCTATGACCGGCACCTGCGCCAGAGCGCACATGGCACGCAGCGGCTCGGTGAGCCGGGGATCGGCGTCGCGGCCCAGGTAGACCCGGGCGGCCCGGCGCTGGGAAAGGGCCCGGCGGGTCTGCTTGACGCCTACCACCTTGGCCTTTGCGATCACGCTCTCGCCCACGCCTTTCGCCTCCTTGGGACAGGCGGGAAATCCGCCCATGGCAAAGATCGCGGAAAACTCCCGCGTGAATTGAAATTATAGCATAGGGTGGAAAAACCGTCAAGTGATTTTCCCCCAAAAATTTGTGACTTTGGCCGAAATTGTATGTGAAAAAACGGCAATTTCACAAAAGTGGCGCTGTGATTCTGTAGCCCAGGATAAAGCGGCGGCCCAGGTGGGGCACAATGTCCTCCACAGCGCCCCGCCGTCTCGGATGGCCGGCGTTCCACACCTCCAATACGCCGCAGCGTACGGTGAAGGCCACGGTGTGGAGGTTCCAGGGGCGGGTCCAGTAGGAGACGATGTAGAGGCCGTCCTCCCGGGCGGCGGCGCAGAACGCATCGAAGGCCTGGTGGCCGCCGTAGCACCGCGTCCCCACGCCCCGCTCCGCCAGCCAGGGGCCGATGGTGAAGGGGTCGGTGCCCCCCAGGCCCAGCAGCATCAGGCTGCGGCGGGCGGTGAAGCTGTCGATGATCTCCCACAGGGGGACTGCCTTGCGGCACCGCAGCAGCACGTTATACACAGCACAGATCTCGCAGCCCACCCGGCCGAACCGACCCAGACCCACCCGGTAGTCCGGCAGCGACCACTGGGACAGGATGAGCCCACGGGGTGGCGCGCAGCGCTGATTGCGGCGGCGGGGGCGTTTGCGGGGCGCGCCGAAAAGGCGCAGCAGCGCCAGAAAGTGTTGTGTCATCCGTCCCGCCCCCTTTTATGTAATAGTATGGTATGGATAGGAACACGGCACCCGGAGGCCGGGTGCCGTGTATATGCCGATGAGGGAATTACTCCACGGAAGCGGCGGCTACCTGGTTGGTATACACCGTCTCCAGAGGACGCTCCTCCACCACAGGCTCCACCTGGGGGATCAGCTCCTCGGCCCGCTGGCGGTAGACGTTGAGACCGGCACCGGCGGGAATCAGCTTGCCGATGATGACGTTCTCCTTCAGGCCCACCAGATGGTCGATCTTGCCCTTGATGGCGGCCTCGGTCAGCACCTTGGTGGTCTCCTGGAAGGAGGCGGCGGACATCCAGCTGTCGGTGGCCAGAGACGCCTTGGTGATACCCATCAGCAGCTGGGTGAAGGTGGCCTCACGGAGAGGCTCGCCGTTCTCCTGGGTCTCGCCGGCAGCGTTGCGCTGGCGGATGAGGGCGTTGGCGTCCTCCACCTCCAGCACGTCGCACATGGCGCCGGACAGCAGCTCGGTGTCGCCGGATTCCTCCACGCGGACCTTGCGCATCATCTGGCGGACGATGACCTCGATATGCTTATCGTTGATATCCACGCCCTGCTGACGGTACACCTTGAGAACCTCCTGGATGAGGTAGTTGTGCACGGCGCTGGCGCCGCGGATGCGCAGCACGTCGTGGGGGTTCAGGGCGCCGTCCTGGAGCTGGCGGCCCTTCTCGATGTCCTCGCCGTCCTGCACCAGCAGGCCGGTGTGGGGCACGGCGTAGGTGCGGGTGTCGCCGTCGGGGGCGGTGATGACGATATTCAGCAGGCTGCCCTTGGCGGCATCCTCGAACCGGACGTGGCCGCCGATCTCGGCGATGGTGGCCATCTTCTTGGGCTTGCGGGCCTCGAACAGCTCCTCCACACGGGGAAGACCCTGGGTGATGTCGCCGCCGGCCACGCCGCCGGTGTGGAACGTACGCATGGTCAGCTGGGTACCGGGCTCACCGATGGACTGGGCGGCGATGATGCCCACGGCCTCGCCGGGGCCCACCGGCTTGGAGGTGGCCAGGTTCATGCCGTAGCACCTGGCGCAGATGCCGCTGTGGGCCTTGCAGGTCAGCACGGTGCGGATCTCGGCGGTGTGGATGTCGAAGCTCTCCAGCAGCTTGGCGTCGTTCTCGTCCATCATGTGATCCTTGGCGATCAGCACCTCATCGGTGCCGGGCTTGAGGATATCCCGGACGGGGAAGCGGCCCCGGATACGCTCGGAGAACTTCTCGATGACCTGACCGTTCTCGGCGATCTCACCTACCACGATGCCGTGATCCACGCCGCAATCATCCTCGCGGATGATCACGTCCTGGCACACGTCCACCATGCGGCGGGTCAGGTAACCGGAGTCGGCGGTACGCAGGGCCGTATCGGCCAAGCCCTTGCGGGCGCCGCGGGAGGAGGTGAAGTAGTCCAGCACGGACATGCCCTCCCGGAAGTTGGCCTTGATGGGGATCTCGATGGTGCGGCCGGCGGTGTTGGCCATCAGGCCGCGCATACCGGTAAGCTGACGGATCTGCTTCATGGAGCCACGGGCGCCGGAGTCGGCCATCATGAAGATGGGGTTGTACTTGTCCAGGCTGCGGGTCAGGGCGTTGGTCACGTCGTCGGTGGTCTTCTCCCACTCCCGCACCACCAGCTTGTAGCGCTCGTCGTTGGTGATGAAGCCCATGTTGTACTCGTCCTCGATGCCCACGACGCGCTCTTCCGTCTCGTGGATCAGCCTGTACTTCTCATCGGGCACCGTCATGTCGGCGATGGAGATGGTGATGGAGGCGATGGTGGAGTAGTGATAGCCGGTGGCCTTGATGTTGTCCAGCACCTCGGCGGCACGGGTGAAGCCGTACTGCTTGATGGTGCGGTCCACGATCTTGCCCAGCAGCTTCTTGCCGCAGGTCTCGGTGATCTCGTAGTCGAAGAAATGCTCACCGGGGGTGCCGTCGGCGTTGAAGCGGTTGACGAAGCCCAGGGTCTGGGGGATGTTGCGGTTGAAGATGATGCGCCCGGCGGTGCCCCGCACCACGTGGGAAAGCTGCTGGCCGTTATACTCCTTGGTGACCCGGACCCACACGGGCTGGTGCATACCGATGATATGCTGGTTGTGGGCCATGAGGACCTCGTCCTCGTCGCGGTAGATGTGGAGATGGGTATTGGCCTTCTCCTGGTCGGTCAGCTCGTCGTAGGTCTTGCCGGCCAGGGCGAAGTCCACGCCCTCGGGCCAATACTCGTCGTTGTCCATCTGGCTGACGCCGTTTTCAAACCGCTCGAAGGTCAGGTAGTAGGAACCCAGCACCATATCCTGGGTAGGCACGGTGACGGGGCCGCCGTCCTGGGGACGGAGCAGGTTGTTGGCGCTGAGCATCAGCAGCCGGGCCTCAGCCTGGGCCTCGGCGGACAGGGGCACGTGAATGGCCATCTGGTCGCCGTCGAAGTCGGCGTTGAAGGCGGTGCAGTTCAGGGGATGCAGCTTCAGGGCGCGGCCCTCCACCAGCACCGGCTCGAAGGCCTGGATGCCCAGGCGGTGCAGCGTGGGGGCGCGGTTGAGCATGACGGGATGGTCCTTGATGATCTCATCCAGGGCGTCCCACACCTCGGTGCGGCCCTTGTCCACCATCTTCTTGGCGGACTTGATGTTGTTGGCGCTGCCGTCCTCCACCAGCTTCTTCATAATGAAGGGGCGGAACAGCTCCAACGCCATCTCCTTGGGCACGCCGCACTGATAGATCTTCAGCTCGGGGCCCACGCAGATCACGCTTCGGCCGGAGTAGTCCACGCGCTTGCCCAGCAGGTTCTGGCGGAAGCGGCCCTGCTTACCCTTGAGCATATCGCTGAGGGACTTGAGGGCCCGGTTGTTGGCGCCGGTGACGGGGCGGCCGCGGCGGCCGTTGTCGATGAGGGCGTCCACCGCCTCCTGGAGCATACGCTTTTCGTTGCGGACGATGATGTCGGGGGCGTTCAGCTCAATGAGCCGCTTTAAGCGGTTATTGCGGTTGATGACCCGGCGATAGAGATCGTTCAGGTCGGAGGTGGCGAAGCGGCCGCCGTCCAGCTGCACCATGGGGCGCAGCTCCGGGGGGATGACGGGCAGCACGTCGATGACCATCCACTCGGGCTTGTTGCCGCTGATGCGGAAGGCGTCCACTACCTCCAGGCGCTTGACGATGCGGGCCTTCTTCTGGCCGTTGGCGCTGCGAAGCTCCTCGTGGAGCTGCACGCTCAGCTCCTCCAGATCGATCTTTTGCAGCAGCTTCTTCACGGCCTCGGCGCCCATGCCGGCGTCGAAGTCGTCCTCATACTTCTCCCGCATATCCCGGTATTCCTTCTCGGAGAGGATCTGGTTCTGCATGAGAGGGGTCTCGCCGGGGTCGGTGACGATATAGGCGGCGAAGTACAGCACCTTTTCCAGGATGCGGGGGCTGATGTCCAGCAGCAGGCCCATCCGGGAGGGGATGCCCTTGAAGTACCAGATGTGGCTGACGGGGGTGGCCAGCTCAATGTGGCCCATGCGCTCCCGGCGCACCTTGGCACGGGTGACCTCCACGCCGCAGCGGTCGCAGATCTTACCCTTGTAGCGAATCTTCTTATACTTGCCGCAGTGGCACTCCCAGTCCTTGGTGGGCCCGAAGATGCGCTCGCAGAACAGGCCGTCCCGCTCGGGCTTGAGGGTGCGATAGTTGATGGTCTCCGGCTTCTTCACCTCGCCGAAGCTCCACTCGCGGATCATATCAGGAGAAGCGATACCGATTTTAATGGCGTCAAAAGTGGCGTAACTCATGTGTGTATCTCCTCCCTTTCCTTAAAATTCATCATCCATGTCGTCGGCAAAGGAAGC
>JAFSMA010000082.1 GCA_017448145.1 Oscillospiraceae bacterium
AAGGAGAGCACCCTCCATCTGGTGCTGAGAGACAGAATGTACCTCACCCTCACCATCGGCAAGTATACCCCCGCCGCCGGTGATTTCACCTTCGACGCCCCCGCCGACCTGGCCTATAACGGCAGCCCCAAGGCCGCCGCCGTGGCCACCGCCACCGACGTGATGGGCATGGGCGACTATACCGTGATGTATTACAGCGATGCCGATCGCACCGCCGAAATCACCACCCCCACCGACGTGGGCACCTACTATGTGGGCGTCACCGTGGACGAGGGCGAGGACTACACCGCCGCCGACCTGGTGTTTGGCGAGAATTGGCAGTTTGAGATCGTCAAGGGCGACCAGGCGGCCCCCGCCGCCCCCGTGGCCAAGACGGTGGACAAGTTCTCCGCCACCCTGGAGACCGCCGAGGGCTGCGAGTACAGCATCGACGGCCAGACCTGGCAGAACGGCACCACCTTTGAGAACCTGCTGCCCGGCACGGAGTACGTCCTCTATCAGCGCCTGAAGGGGACCGACACCTTCAACCCCTCCGCGCCCAGCACCCTGAAGATCACCACCCTGACGGACAGCTACGGCATGAAGCTGACCCTCACCATCGCCCCCGCGGCGGTGGAGACTGCGCCGGAGGCCAATAACCTGACCTATACCGGCCAGGCCCAGACCCTTACCACCGCCGGCGCCGCCGCTGAGGGCACCATGCAGTACGCCATCGGCACCGACACCGCCCCCACCGGCAAATGGGGCGCCACCCTGGCCACCGCCACCGACGCCGGCACCTACCACGTCTGGTACCGCGCCTATGTGGGAGAGCAGAACTACTCCACCCCCACCGATGTGACCGTGGAGATCCAGAAGGCGGACATCGCCCCCACCGTGTCCATGGAAGGCTGGACCTACGGCGAAAATGCCAAGCAGCCCTCCGTCAGCGGCAACAACTCCGGCGGCACCGTGACCTACACCTACGCCGCCAAGGGCAGCGATGATTTCAAGACCGCCACGCCCACCGATGCCGGCGAGTACACCGTGAAGGCCACCGTGGCTGCCACCGCCAACTTTAACGGCGCTGCGCCCACCGCGGACTTCACCATTGCCAAGAGGGCCCTGACCGCCGCCGACTTTACTTACGCCACCCCCACCGACCTGGTGTATAGCGGCCAGGCCAAGGCCGCCACCGTGGCCACCGCCACCGACGTGAAGGGCGCCGGCACCGTCACCGTCAAGTATTACAGCGACGCTAATCGCACCGTCGAGGCGGAGCCCATCCACGCGGGCACCTACTATGTGGGCGTCACCGTCACCGAGGGCGACAACTACGCCGCCGCTGCCAACCTGTTGTATGGCGATAGCTGGCAGTTCACCGTCACCCGGGCCGACATCCAGCCCACCGCCTCCCAGAGCGGCTGGACCTACGGCGATGAGCCTGTGTCCGGCACCGTGGACGGCAATTCGGGCAACGGCGCCGTGACCTGGACGTACAGCGAGAAGGAGCAGGGCGACTACACCGCCGCCGCGCCCACCAACGCCGGCACCTATTACGCCCGGGCCACCGTGGCCACCAGCACCGACTATAACGGCGCCACCACCGCCCCCGTATCGTTCACCATCGCCAAGGCCGACATCCATCCCACCGTGTCCATGAAGAACTGGACGGAGGGCTACCGCGCCAGCGAGCCCGTGCTGGCGGGCAACCCCGGAGCGGGCGACGTGACGTTCACCTACGCCAAGCAGGGCAAGGACGACTTCACCGAGAAGAAGCCCACCTCTGCCGGACGCTACATCGTGAAGGCTACCGTGGCGGAGACCGCCAACTATAACGGCGCCGAGGTTACTGCGCAGTTCACCATCAATGCCGATGATTCCGGTGACCTGACCGTCACCTCCCCCCTGACCAGCGTCAGCCGCGTCACCATCAACGGCCGTGTGGTCAGCCCCGCCAACTACATCGTGGTGGGCGGCGACGTGCAGTTCACCGAAGCGTTCCTGGCTACCCTGAAGCCCGGCACCTATACCATCAAGGTCACCGACGGCAGCAAGACCGCCACCGCCACCTATCGCGTGACCGCCGACGGCGTCACCGAGAGCACGGTGCTGTCCGCCACCACCGCTGACCCCGGCCTGGTCCTCTACGCCGCCCTGGCCGTCAGCGCCACCCTGGGCCTGGGCTACATGGGCAAAAAGCGGAAAGAAGACTGATTGAATAGTCATAGAAAGTCATCAAAAAAACGGGAGCTTCGGCTCCCGTTTTTTCCGTCTTCCCCTTGGGCGACTGCAACCATCCCCCCAGGGCGTGCCGCTGCCCCGAACTGCCCCGGCAAAATTCCTGTCACGGCGAGAAAAGCGTTGAAAATCCTGCCCATTTTTGCTATACTGATAATCGTTAAAATGCTGGTAGAGGGATTCGTATTTCGCCGACGCCGCATAAGCGCGCCGCCCCGGCGGCGTAAATCATCGAAATGGAGGAATGAACATGAAGCACACCACACGCAAGACCCTGGGCGTTCTGTTGGCACTGGTGATGGTGCTGGCCCTGCTGCCCGCCACGACCGTAACGGCACAGGCGGTGCCCAAAACAGTTAATTTCAGTAGCGACATTACCGTGCCGGACGATATTGAATTCACTGTGAGTAAAGTCACCATAGAAAACGACATAACGATTACCATCGCAAAGGGCAAAACCCTGACGGTGAACAGCAACGTCGTCGTTTTCGGAGACAAAACCCTGACGATTGCGGGCGAAGGCACGCTGATTATCAACGGTGCTTCTAATGACTACTCTGATTCTGCTGTTCATGGCAACCTCATCATCGACGGCCCCACCGTCACCATCAAAAGCTTCGATTTCGCCAACAAGTACGGTGTTGGCGGCAACGGCGTTCGGGGCAATGTTACTGTCAAGAGCGGTAATGTCGAGATCCTCGCCGGCAACGGTAACGGCCTTGGTGGCTATGGCGGCAGCGGTGTTGCGGGCAGCATCACTGTGGAGAACGGTAACGTCGTCATCACCGGCGGCAACGGCTACTGGGAAGGCGGCGCCGGCGTACTCGATGGCACCGTCACTGTCAACGGCGGTACGGTTGTCATCAATGGCGGCAAGGGCAGCGACAACAGCGGCGAAACAGAAGGCGGAACCTTTCCTCTGACCGGCGGCCATGGCGGTTATGCTGCGGCGACTGTCACTGTCAACGGCGGTACTGTCACTCTGACTGGCGGTAACGGCGGCAACGGCGGCAACGGCGAAGGCTGGGGCGGCGAAGGCGGCAACGGCGGCAAAGGCGTTGAGGGCGATACCGTTGTCAACGGCGGTACTGTCGTCATCTGCGGCGGCAACGGCGGCAACGGCGGCCACGTTAACGACGAAGACTGTAACGGCGGCAACGGCGGCATCGGCGCGAAGAATATCGCCGTGACCAGTGGCAGCGCTACGGTCGCCGGCGGCAAGCAGGGCGAAGGCAGCCAGAACGGCCAACTGTTTAGTGTGGCAATTGAGGGCGACATCACCGGCAATATCATTCAAGAGAGTGATAACGGCCAGAACTGGGTGTCCGTCGACGGTGCCAAGTCCGAGAAGCAGTATGTGCGCGTTTCCGACAAGGCCTTCGCTCCCACTCCCGCCCCTGTCTCCCACAGTGATGAGACGCCCTCCGCGTCCCTGACCATCACCTCCGAGATCGGCACCATCACACGCGTCACCGTGGACGGCAAGGCGCTCAGCAGCGCAGACTATGCCGTGTTCGGCAGCAGCGTGGTGCTGTCCGACGAGTTCATGCGCAGCCTTGCCAACGGCACCCACACCATCCGCCTCTATGACGGCGAGACCTACGCCACCGCCACCTGGACGGTGAGCGGCAACACCATCGCCTCTCCCAAGACCGCTGACCCCGGTGTTGCCCTCTACGCCGCTCTGGCCGTCAGCGCCACCCTGGGCCTGGGCTACATGGGCAAAAAGCGGAAAGAAGACTGATTGAATAGTCATAGAAAGTCATCAAAAAAGCGGGAGCTTCGGCTCCCGTTTTTCTGTGTCCGAAGTTGCCACGCCGCCGCCCTTCGTGGTACAATGTAATGCGAAAATACCACCATCCGAAAGGAGTGTTCCCCCATGTCCTATCGTTTCTACGGCTGGGAAACCGCCACCGTCCGGGATTCCCGGGGCCTTACCCCCTGCGACTATTACGACCTGCTCTCCCGCCTCTGGTGCGCCGAGACCTGCGCCCCGGGCCTGCGGAAGGACTGGTCGCCCCAAAACAACACCCTGGGCCAGTGCTCCATCACCGCCTTCCTCATCCAGGACCTGATGGGCGGCAAGGTGTGGGGCGTGCCCCTGCCCGGCGGCGGCGTCCACTGCTTCAACGAGGTGGACGGCTGCCTCTTTGACCTGACCAGCGAGCAGTTCGGCGGCGCGGCGTTGGACTATTCCGCCCGCACCCTCCAGGACAGGGAGACCCATTTCGCCGACGGTGATAAATACGCCCGCTATCAGCTTCTGAAATCCCACCTCCTGCCCCTCATCCCCGCAGAATAACCCCCGCCCCGACCCATTTTCCGCCACCATCTTCCGCCGTAGGGCGGGACGACCCCGGCCCGCCGTGCCCAGGCAGCATGTATCACTACGGCCGGCTGCATGGCAGGAGGTATCGTCTCCCGCCGTAGGGGCGATTCACGAATCGCCCGCGCGGCGTGCATAACCCACAGCGCCCGGATGAATGGCAGACGGCGGCAAATACCTCCGTAGGGGCCGACGCCTACCCCAAGGGCACTGGTTCCGGCAGCCCGTACCCCGCCATCCCCAAAAAGATTGACATTATCCCTATAAAATGGTACAGTTATGGCCTGTTCGGGGCCGTTTCGCCCCCCCCAATTTACCGACAGAAAAGAGAGATTGCACATGGAGTGGTTGACCCCCAAGCTGTTTTCCGTGATGAAGCACTATACCGCCGCCCAGCTGGTCAAGGACGTGGTGGCGGGCGTCATCGTAGCCATCATCGCCCTGCCCCTGTCCATCGCCCTGGCCATCGCCTCCGGCGTGGGCCCCGAGGCCGGCATTTACACCGCCATCGTGGCGGGCTTCCTGGTGGCCTTCCTGGGCGGCAGCCGGGTGCAGATCGCCGGCCCCACCGCCGCCTTTGCCACCATCGTGGCGGGCATCGTGGCCAAGGACGGCACCCAGGGCCTGATGGTGGCCACGGTGCTGGCCGGCGTGCTGCTGGTGCTGATGGGCCTGTGCCGCTTCGGCAACCTGCTGAAATACATCCCCAGCACCATCACCACCGGCTTTACCGCCGGCATCGCCGTCACGCTGTTCATCGGCCAGGTGAAGGACTTCACCGGCATCGTCTACCAGCACGGCGAAAAGCCCATCGAGACGGCGGAGAAGGTGGCGGCCATCATCGCCAATATCGGCACCGTCAACCTCCAGGCCGTCCTCATCGGCGCCCTGGCCCTGGTCATCCTCATCGTCTGGCCCCGGTTCTTCAAGAAGATTCCCGGCTCCCTCATCGCCGTGGTGGTCACCGCCGCCGCGGTGGAGCTGCTGCACCTGGACGTGAACACCATCGGCAAATCCTTCACCGATATCCGCGCCGGTTTCCCTGCGCTGACGCTGCACCTGTCTGACTTCTCCTTCACCGCTGTCCGCGCCCAGCTCTCCAACGCCGTCACCATCGCCGTGCTGGCGGGTGTGGAGTCGCTGCTGTCCGCCGTGGTGGCCGACGGCATGATCGGCTCCCACCACCGGCCCAACATGGAGCTGGTGGCACAGGGCGTGGCCAACATCGGCTCGGCGGCCTTCGGCGGCATCCCCGCCACCGGCGCCATCGCCCGCACCGCCGCCAACATCAAGAACGGCGGCCGCACCCCCGTGTCCGGCATGGTGCATTCCGTCACGCTGTTGATCGTGGTGGTGTTCCTCATGCCCCTGGCCAAGCTGATTCCCATGCCCTGCATCGCCGCCATCCTCTTCCAGGTGGCCTACAATATGAGCGGCTGGCGTGGCTTCGTCCGTCAGCTCAAATCCGCCCCCAAGAGCGACATTCTGGTGCTGGTCATCACCTTCGTGCTGACGGTGGTGTTCGACCTGGTGGTGGCCATCGAGGTAGGCGTGGTGCTGGCGGCGCTGCTGTTCATGCGCCGCATGAGCGCCGTCACCCAGCTCCACGGCTGGCGCGAGGTGGACCCGGAGAACGACCCCGAAAGCATCTCCCTCCGGCAGATTCCCCACCGCACCATGGTCTACGAGATCTCCGGCCCCCTGTTCTTCGCCACCGCCGACAAGCTGATGGAGATCGCCCCCAAAGACGACACCCGCGTCCTGGTGCTGCGGATGCGCAGCGTGTCCACCATCGACGCCACCGCCATGCAGCAGCTGGAGCTGCTGTACGACACCTGCCGCCACCGTGGCGTGGCGCTGGTGCTGTCCCACGTCAACCATCAGCCCATGCAGGTGATGCGCAAGGCGGGCTTTGCTGAAAAGCTGGGCCAGGACAACTTCTGCCCCCACATCGACGAAGCCCTTGCCCGGGCCCAGGCCATCGTGGCGGACGAAAAGTAACCGAAAAAGCAAACCCTGCGCCACCCGGAAAAGGGGAGCGCAGGGTTCTTTTTTGTAAAGGCAGTCACGCGTCTGCCGCAGTGCTGCTCAATTCCCGCCACACCCGGCGGATCACCACAGCGGCAATGAGGAACGTGAGAAAATCCGACACCGGCATGGAGTACAGCACACCGTCCAGGCCGAAAAACCGGGGCAGCAGCAGCGCAAAGCCCACGCCGAACACCACCTCCCGCACCAGGGAGATGGCGGTGGAGGCCAGCGCCTTGCCGATGGCCTGTAAATAGATGAAGGTGCCCTTGTTCACTGTGGCCAATACCATCATGCACAGATACACCCGGAAGGACTTGACGGCGAAGGCGGTGTAGTACACGCTCTCGTTGGCTGCGCCGAACAGGGCGATAAGCTGCCGGGGGAACAGCTCCACGATGATCAGTGCCGCCAGCCCCACCAGCGCCTCGCATTGCAGCAGCAGCCGGAACAGCGCCAGCGCCCTGTCCTTCCGCCCGGCGCCCACGTTGTAGCCCGCCACCGGGATGCACCCCGCCGCCATGCCCACCGCAATGGAGATAACGATCTGGAAGAACTTCATCACGATGCCTACCACCGCCATGGGGATCTGGGCGTATTCCGGCCGGGAGAAGACGGGGTCCAGCGCGCCATATTTGCGCAGCATGTTGTTGATGGCCGCCATAGCCGCCACCAGGGAAAGCTGGGACAGCAGGCTGGTGATGCCCAGGGGCAGGAAACGGGCCATCAAATCACGCCGCGGCCGGAAGGCCCGCCCCGTCAGCGTCACCGCCTTCATGTGGCGCAGATACCACACCGCCAGCGCCGCCGTGATCACCTGCCCCAGCACGGTAGCCACCGCCGCGCCCATCATGCCCCACCGCAGGCCGAAGATGAAGATGGGGTCGAACACGATGTTGAACGCCGCCCCCGCCAGGGTGGACACCATGGCGAACCGGGGGCTGCCGTCCGAGCGGATGATAGGGTTCATGGCCTGGCCGAACATATAGAAGGGAATGCCCACCGTGATCCAGAAGAAGTACTCCCGTGACTGGCGGAAGGTCTCCTCGTTCACTGTGCCGCCGAACAGGGCCAGAATGCCGTCTGAAAACAGGAGATACACCCCCGTCACCACCAGGCTGCTGACCACCGTCAGCGTGACGGCGCTGCCGATGGTACCCTGAGCGTCCTCCGTTTTGCCCCGGCCCAGCAGAATGCTGACGTAGGCGCAGGCGCCGTCGCCGATCATCACCGCCACCGCCAACGCCACCACCGTCAGCGGGAATACCACCGTGTTGGCGGCGTTGCCGTAAGAGCCCAGATAGTCGGCGTTGGCGATAAAGATCTGATCCACGATGTTGTACAGCGCCGCCACCAGCAGAGAGATGATGCAGGGCACGGCGTACCGCCCCATCAGCGCGCCTACGGGCAGCGTCTCCAGATATTGATTTGCTTTTTGCTCCATGGGAATCCCCCTCAAAACAGAATAAAGCGAGCAGCAAATTGCGCCGCCCATAGCCGGACTTACGCAATTTGCTGCTCGCTGTATGGTAGTATAGCGTGTTTGCAGGGGAAATGCAAAGGGCATATTCCCCAAAATAATCAGCCCTTTGCCCCCGTCACATATCCATATTCTGCAGCAGCACCCGCAGCCGGAACCGCCGCAAAAACGACCACGCCGGCAGCCGCCGTGCCTTGGCCCGCCGCTGCTTGCGCAGCTCCCGCCGCAGGAACTGGAGGGGGGAGAGCTGCAGTCGCCGCAAAATCACGAATAGGTTGATGAAAAACATCAGCACCAGCGGGATGACGGTGGTGCCGTACTTCCGGTTGCAGTCCTCGATGAGGCCCAGAATCTCCTTGCTCGTCTTGTAGTCCAGGGCGCCGGTGGGCTCGTCGCACAGCAGAATGTCCGGGGTTTTCACCACCGCCCTGCCGATGGACACATAGCCGCCACCCGGCTTGTCAATGGCGCCGATGATGTTCAGCAGCGTGGACTTGCCGGAGCCCGAGGGCCCCAGCAGCACGCAGACCTCCCCCTTCTCCACGGTAAATTGCCGCCGCACCCGGAAGCAAACTGCCTGCATACTTGACATCTCCTCAGACGGTGCGATATAATTTCAAAGATACAAAATTTTGGTATTATTGATTATATTTGCATACTTGCTGGGCGAGGTGGTGTCAGCCATGGCGGACAAGCGTATTGCAGCGGTGGTGGTGACCTATAACCGCCTGCCGCTGCTGCAAAAGTGCATAGCGAGCCTGCGGGGCCAGACGGTGGACTGTGACATTCTGGTGGTGGACAACGCCTCCACCGACGGCACGGCGGACTACCTGGCCCGCCAGCAGGCGGAAGGACGGCTCACGGCCCATAACACCGGGGAAAACCTGGGTGGCGCCGGGGGCTTTCACTGCGGCATGGGCTGGGCCTATGGGGCGGGCTACGACTATCTCTGGCTCATGGATGACGACTGCCTGCCCTATCCGGACGCACTGGAAAAGCTGCTGGCGGCGGACGCCGCGCGGCAAGGCGACTACGGCTGGCTGTCCAGCGTGGCGGAGTGGACGGATGGCAGCCTGTGCCTCATGAACGTACAGCGCGCCACGCCCTACCGGGACGTGGCCGCCCTCCAAGCCCCGCTGACGCCCTGCGTAATGGCCAGCTTCGTTTCTCTTTTCCTGCGGCGGGAGACGGTGGCCGCCTTCGGCCTGCCCATCAGTGAATTCTTCATCTGGTCGGACGACTGGGAGTACACCCGCCGCATCTCCCTGCAAAAACCCTGCTACGTGGCGGCGGAGAGCCGGGTGGTGCACGCCATGAAAGACAACACCGTGGTCAATATCGCCACCGACACCCCGCAGCGGCTGGGCCGCTACCGCTATTTCTATCGCAACGACGTGTATCTCTACCGCCGGGAGGGCCTCAAGGGCTGGCTGTGGCTGCTGGCCAAATACGTCTGGCACAGCGTCCAGACGGTGGCCCACGGCAAGCCTGGCCGCCTGGCCATCATCTGGCGGGGCTTTGCAGAGGGCTGCCGGTTCCATCCGGCGGCGGATTCCATGAATGAGACCGCAAGAGAGGCAGCTGGGCATGGCAGAGATGTGTAAAGTAACCGTCATCATTCCGGTGTATAACGCGGAAAGATTCCTCCGCCAATGCCTGGACAGCGTCACCGGCCAGACCATGGAGGCTCTGGAAATCCTGTGCATCGACGACGGCTCCACGGACGCAAGCGCCGCCATTATCGCGCAGTGTCAGCAGAGTGACCCCCGCATTCAGCTTCTCCGCCAGGAGAACAGCGGTTCCGGCGTGGCGCGAAACCGGGGCATCCGCTACGCCAGGGGGGAGTATATCGCGTTTATGGACGCCGATGACTATTATCCCGAGGCGGCCACGCTGGAAAAGCTCTATTGCGGCGCGGTGGAGCACGACACGGCCATCTGCGGCGGCTCCTTCAGCGCCCTGTGGCCGGATGGCACGGCGGTCACCCGCTTTGATCCGGTGCGCTACTGGGGCTATACCTTCATCGAGGATGGGCTCTGGCAATATCGCGATTACCAGTTCGATTTCGGCTATCATCGCTTTGTGTACCGGCGGGCGTTCCTGCTGGAAAATGCATTGTTTTTCCCCGACTATCTCCGCTATCAGGATCCGCCCTTTTTCGTCCGTGCCATGACGGCGGCGGGCTGTTTTTACGCCCTCCGCGACGTGACCTATTGCTACCGCATGGGCACGGGCTCCCGAGGCATCATGCAAAGCCCCGCCAAGGCCTGGGGCCAGATGATGGGCTATGCCGACAACCTGGAGCACGCTCTGGCCCACGGTTACACGGCGCTGTACCGCCTGACCTTCGAGCGCTGCTATGTGGACAACTGGCACCTTGTGCTGGCGGCGGAGCAGTTTCACGACCCGGAAATCGACCGCGCCCTGCAAAGGCTGGACGATGCCATAGACCTGTCGCGCCTGTCCGACGCGGCCCCCTTTGTGCGGTGGCGCTACGAGAAAGACCGCCGCGCCCGCCGCAGCGGCAAAAAGCCGACATCCGTCTGGGCCTGCCGCCCCTTTGCGGCGCTGCTGGAAACCGCCTGGCGCGCCTGGTTCAGCATCAAAGAAAACGGCTTGCGGTATTTTGTGTACAGAATGATAAAATCGCGTTAACAGAGAGGGAATTCCCCATGAAGCAGCCGAAAGTATCCGTCATCATCCCGGTGTACAACACCGAGCCATACCTCCGCCAGTGCCTGGACAGCGTGGTAAATCAGACGCTGAAGGACATTGAAATCATCTGCGTGGACGACGGCAGCACCGACGGCTCCCTGTCCATCTTGAAAGAATATGAGCAAAACGACCCCCGCGTCACGGTCATCAGCCAGCCCAACGAGGGGCAGTCCTCCGCCCGCAACAACGGTATGGGCCGTGCCAGGGGTGAGTATATTGATTTCCTTGACAGCGACGATTATCTCACACCGGACGCACTGGAAAAAGCTCTCCGCGTGGCAGAGGAAAACGACCTGGACGCCATCGTGTTTGGCGCAGAGCCGTTTTACCAGTCGGAATGGCTGGCCCGGAATCCGCCTGCCGTCTACAAGCAAACGGCGGAGGCCACCGGCGTCATGACCGGCGTGCAGTACGTGAAGACCGCAAAGGACCGGGGCACTTACATAGTGACGGTGTGGATTGCGCTGTGGCGGCGCGCTTTATTGGAAAAGAATGGCGTTACCTTCAAAAAGGGCATCATTCACGAGGACGATCTCTTCAGCTTCCAGGCCTATCTGGCGGCGGAGCGAGTGATGCGGATTCCGGACAGGCTCTATTATTACCGGTGGCTTCGTGAGGACTCCACTATGACGAGGCCGGTGAGCGCGAAAAACGTCATCGGCTGCTTTACCTGCGCCGTGGGCGTCATGCAGTACGGGCTGCGAAATGAGGATACGGATAAGGAGCGGGAGATTAGACGGGAGTATACCCGGATGATTCAGGAGACAAGGCGCAACTATATGGCCATCTCCGACGAGGAGAGGAAAAAAGTGGTCTTTCCCAGCGAGATAGAAAACGAACTGTTCCTTCAGGTTACGAAGGAAAGGTATGACCTGAAGACCTCCGGCGAGGCGCAGAGAATCCGGGCAGACCAGCTCCGGGAGGATTTGAAAAAGCAGCGAAAGCGGGCCGACGCCTTGCAACACGACCTGGATTGCGTACACCGCTCCGTCTCCTTCCGCATCGGCCGGGCCGTCACCTGGCTGCCCCGCAAAATCCGCGGCGGTGTGCGGTGCCTGCGTGATCACGGCCTGGGCTACACCCTCCGCCGCGTGCTGTACCACATGGGGCTGTGGAAGGACGAGTAGAAAGAGTAAACAGGAGGAATGCGCTAATATGAATCAGCCCAAAGTATCCGTCATCATCCCGGTGTACAACGCCGAGCCATACCTCCGCCAATGCCTGGACAGCGTGGTAAATCAGACGTTGAAGGACATTGAAATCATCTGCGTGGATGACGGTTCCACCGACGGCAGCGCGGAGCTCCTTCGCCGCCTGGGGGAAAGCGAGCCGAGGCTGCGGCTCCTTCAGCAAGAGAATCAGGGCGCCGGCGTAGCGCGTAATCGCGCACTTGCGGCGGCGCGCGGGGAATACATTGCCTTTCTCGACGCAGACGATATGCTGACGCCGGACGCACTGGAAGCGTATTACAGCACGGGTATTCGGACCGGAGCGGACGTTCTGGTGGCAAAGGGCGTTGTATTCTCCGATGATCCACGGAATGCCAGAGAGGCGCACAGCTTTCTGAGGGAGGAGTTCATTCCCGTCGGAGGTGCATTTTCCGCAAGGGACTGCTATCCGTTTATCTTCAATTTTACCTTCGGCGGGCCAGGGGGCAAGTGCTTTAGGCGGTCCTTCATCGAGGAGAACGATCTCCGCTTCCTGACGCTGCCAAAATCGGAGGACTTCTACTTTATCCACCGGGGAATTGCCAAGGCGAGCTGCATTGCCCCCATTCGGAGGACGCTCTATCTCAACCGGAGCGTGGTCACCAGCCTGGAGAATCAGAAGGATAAAATGCCCCTGGTTTTCTGGGAAGCGGTGAAAATGCTGGAGGAAAAACTGAAAGAGGATGGACTGCTGGAGGCTGTCAGGCAGAGCTTTGTGAATGAGACCGTAAACCGATTTGCCTACAATCTCCGTACCATGAAGACGGCGGAGGGCTTTGCCGCCGTATTGGAAAAATTGCGCCAAGTGGGAGAAACGGAGTTGGGCCTTACGTCCAACCCACCTCGGTATTACTACCGCTGGAATAATTATCAATACTTATGCCAACTGCTGGGAATAGACCCATCGGCGTATGATCCGGAGAACGCGAATCCGGAAATGCTTCGACACGAGCTGCAGAAAAAAGGAAACGAGATCAATACGCTTAAAGACAACCTGAAAAAGCAGCAAAAGCAGGCGGACAAGTGCCAAGCCGAGCTGGAGAGTCAAAAGAGGCGGGCCGTCACGCTCCAACACGACCTGGACTGCGTACACCGTTCCGCCTCCTTCCGCATCGGTCGGGCCGCTACCTGGCTGCCCCGCAAAATCCGCGGCGGCGTGCGGTGCCTGCGTGATAACGGCCTGGGCTACACCCTCCGCCGCGTGCTGTACCACATGGGGCTGCGGAAGGACGAAGAAGAACAAACAGAGAGGAAAAATGTATGAATCAGCCAAAGGTATCCGTCATCATCCCTGTATATAACACAGAGCAATATCTCCGCCAGTGCCTGGACAGCGTGGTAAATCAGACGCTGAGGGACATCGAGATTATCTGCGTGGACGACGGCTCGACGGATGGGTCGCTGTCTATTCTCCGCGAATACGAGGCAAAGGACAGCCGCGTCAAGGTGCTGACGCAGAAAAACCAATTTGCGGGCGTGGCCCGCAACCACGGCATGGAGGCGGCCGGCGGGAGCTATTACGCCTTCATGGATTCCGATGACTATTATGCGCCGGATGCCATAGAGAGCATGTACAATCTTTGCCAGAGGCATGAACTGGACTTTGTCAAGACCTGCTTTTTCAACGTGGAGCCGGGGAAAGAGCCTTATAGCAGCAAATACTCCCTCAACGGCTACGTGGACAAGGGCGATTTCCACAGGATTCTCTCTGCCGCCAATGACGTAACGGCGCTGAATTATATTGTGGACGTACCCTGGAACGCCCTGTATCGCGCCTCCTTTTTGCGGGAGAACGGCATCACCTTCAACCACTTGAGGGTAATCAATGACCACTCCTTTTTCGTGAGCTGCATCGTTCACGCAAGGCGGGCGATGGTGGTAGAGGACCAGGTGGTTTTTCACAGGGTGAACCAGTCCTCCTCGCTGGTGGGCACAAAGCAGAAATACTACCAGTGCCAGGTGGATAACTATTATCTGGTGCGCGAAATCGTGCAAAACACGGGGTGGTCGCAGCGGCGGCAACTGCTGCAGCGCGACCTGGACGGTGTGCTGCACTGGTACAGCACGCTGTATCCCGGCGCCGAGCCCTTCTACCAGGAGCAGATGGACCGCCAGCTGCGGGCGTTCATTGCCGGATTTGACGAAAACGACGTTGGCATCGGCCATCTGCTTACCATGAACCATCGGGAGCTCTACTACCGCGTAAAGGCAGAGCTGCTGGGGGAGGGCGTTGACCCGGTATATCCCTGCAAGGTTTCGTTTATCGTCCCCGTGTATAATGTGGAGCGGTATCTTGACGAGTGTCTGGCAAGCCTTTGCGGCCAGACACTGCGGGATATCGAGATTATCTGTGTGGACGATAAATCCACCGACGGCAGTCTCTCCATCCTCAGAGGCTGGGCCGAAAAGGACCCCCGCGTCAAAGTCATCGCGCAGGAGGAGAACACCCACCAGGGCGGCGCGCGCAACGCCGGACTGGATATCGCCCGCGGAAAATACGTGTGGTTTGTAGATTCTGACGATTATATTGACACTGACGCTGCCGCAGTCCTGACGGACCGGATGGAGCAGCTTGGCGACGTGGACCTGCTTACTTTCAACGCGGACTCCTTCATAGAGGTGAACGGAGAGAAAAAGCCCGCTTCCGTGGGGGCCATCACCAGGAAGTGGCCCAAAGACCGAAAGCTGCGTCTGCCGCAGGACGCCAACGCCATACCGGCGCTGATTGACGGCACTTGTTTTACCTTTTTCGCCCGCAGACGATTCATCGACAGCTACCGATTCAGACCGGGCATCTTCTTTGAGGACGCGTGCTTCACCTTTTCCGCGCTCACGGCGCCGGGTGTTTTTTACGAGCTGTCGTACGCCCCGTATCATCGCCGCATCCGGGAGGACAGCACAACCAGCCAGAATGTCGGCCTGAGCGAAGAATGTCTGACGGATCGCATTATAGCGCTCCAGGACATCTCCGCGGTAATCAGGGACAGAAATCTGCCGCCGGACCACTTCGGCGTCCAGTGGTTTAAGAATTGGGCTCGGTACTCCATTCAGCAGTATTGGGCCGGGAACCTGCGCCATGCCCAGACGGACAGCAGAATCGCCTTGCTGCAGGAGGAATGGAATCTGTTAGACACATTCTCCACCCAGCAGTTAAGGCAGCTCAAGCGCGAGCCCCTCATCGTGTCCCTGACCTCCTATCCCCCCAGGATTCATGCCGTCCATATTACCGTGGATACGCTTCTGAACCAGTCCTTCCCGGCGGACAAGGTAGTTCTTTGGCTGGCCGAAGAGGAGTTTCCCAACCGGGAGGCCGATCTCCCCAAAGAGCTGCTTGCGCAGACGGCCCGGGGCCTTACCATCGGCTGGTGCAATAATATCGGCCCCTACAAAAAACTGATACCTGCCCTGCGGCAATATCCGGATGCGATTATTGTCACGGCGGATGATGACGTCTACTATCATCGCCAGTGGCTGGAGCGGCTCTATCGTGCCTACGTGCATGACCCCGACTGCATCCACACGCATCGCGTCACCAAATTCTACGTTGACGTAAACGGCGAGTTTGCCGCCGTAACCGGCGGCCGTGATTGCTGGGACCGGCCCTCCTATTTGAATAAGCTGGTGGGCGTGGGAGGCGTCTTATATCCCCCCCACTGCTTCCCGCCGGAGGTGCTGGACGAGGCGAAATTTATGGCCCTTGCGCCCAGCAGTGACGATATCTGGTTTTGGCTGATGGCCGCCCTACGGGGCTACCGGGTGAGCCGAGTGGCAGACGCGATCCCGACGCCGAACAACGTGGAGGGAACGCAGGACTGCGCCCTCTGGCGCATCAACGACCACGGCGAGAACCTGTTCTGGGTGCATTTTTACAATATCCTTCAGGCGTATCCCCAGCTTTCGTATCGCCTGCGTGCCGCGTGGCGTGAGGCGGCAGAGACGGATTCTGCCCCTGCCGGACAGGAGGCATTGCGGCGCAAGCTGAACTGGCGGGAGCAGGAATTGCGGGACATCAAGGGCTCCGTCTCCTTCCGCATCGGCAGGGTCATCACCTGGCTGCCCCGCAAGCTGCGGGGGCTGGCCCAGTGCCTCCGCGATAACGGCCTGGGCTACACCATTCGCCGCTGCCTCTATCACCTGGGCCTGTGGGAGGATGAGGAGAACCCGGGCCACAAAAAACGGCCCCTGCTGCGGCGTTTTGCCGACTGCTACGCCCAGCACGGCCTGCGCTATACGGCCTGGCGCGTCCTCGTCTTCCTGCACCTGGCCAAGGACACTGAGAAGGCGTCCATACCGGCGAAGGACTACGCCTATTACAGCACCCTCCCCCCGGAGAAATACCCCGAGGAGCTGAAGCTCTGGTACAAGCGCGTGACAGGGGATGAGCTTGACCTGGATGACCCCAAGACCTGCAACGAAAAGCTCCAGTGGCTGAAGCTCTATGACGCCACGCCCCTGAAAACCCGCCTTGCCGACAAATACCTGGTGCGTGACTGGGTGAAGGAAAAGATCGGCGAGGAGTACCTCATCCCCCTGCTGGGCGTCTGGGACAGCTTCGATGAAATCGACTTTGACAAGCTCCCCAATCAGTTTGCCCTGAAGGCCAACCACGGCAGCGCCTGGAATATCATCGTGAAGGACAAGGCCACCTTCGACAGGGCGGAGGCAAAAAAGAAATTTGACGCCTGGATGCACCAGAACTTTGCCTTTAGATGGGGCATGGAGCTCCACTATATGAATATCCCCCCCAAAATCATCGCGGAGCAGTACATGGAGAACCTGGACCAGCTCATCGACTACAAGGTGTGGTGTTCTGACGGTAAAGCCCGCTTCATCTGGGTGGATACGGATCGGTTCACCGCCCACAAGAGGACGCTGTTCACCCTGGATTGGGAGCGGCTGCCCATCACCATGGGCGACCATTACCCCATGGACACCCGCGACATCCCCAAACCGGTGAACCTGGAGAAGATGATCCGCTTCGCGGAGCTGATGTGCCAAGACTTCTGCCAGGTGCGCGTGGATTTCTACGAGGTGGACGGCAAGCTCTACTTCGGGGAGATGACCTTCACCTCCACGTCAGGAACAGACCGCACGAATCCCCGCTCCTTTGAGTGGGAGCTGGGCGACCTGATTACCCTGCCCCCCAAGAGCCCCATCCCCACCCCCGCGCAGAACAACGGCTGAGCCACCCCCCAACAGTAAAACAACCCCCTGCCTCCGCCTTGCAAACCGCAAGGCGGGGGCAGGGGGTTCCTGTTCATTCCTGCAAATCACGTCTGCATCTTATACAGCTCCTCCGTGGCCAGCCGGGTCTTGGCCACCACGTCGCCGCCCTCCCGGGGGAAGCAGTAGTACAGGGCGCGGCTGTCGCCGATGCAGATCATGTCCCCCAGCTCGTACCAGAAGTAGTCGGAGTAGAGGCTGTAGGAGGCGGTGGGGCCCTGGCGGTAGTCCAGCTTTCCGCCGCAGCCCCGGAGGCGGAAGCCCTCCGCCGTGTGGGTCAGCCGCCCTTCGCCCACAGACCGCACCCGGAAGTAAACTGCCGGCATACTTGACACCTCCTCTGACAGTACGATATAATTCCAAAGATATGGCAATTTAGAACTATTATCGCATAAATACTGCGCGAGGTGATGCCATCCATGGCGGACAAGCGTGTTGCGGCGGTGGTGGTGACATACAACCGCCTGCCGCTGCTGCAAAAGTGCATAGCGAGCCTGCGGGGCCAGACGGCAGACTGTGACGTTCTGGTGGTGGACATGGAGAGCCAACACTGGCTGCGCAAGAGCGGCAGCTTCGTATTGCGGGAAATAGGGGGGCGTGTGAGATGAACAGCATCATCATTCCCGCCTATAATGCGGAAAAAACCATCTGCCGCAGCCTGGATTCAGCGCTGGCTCAGGCGGCGGATGTTGAAATCGTTTTGGCTGACGACGGCTCCACGGACGCCACGCTGCGGCTGGCGGAGAAATACGGAGATCGTGTCCATATTCTGCGTCTGCCCCATGGCGGCGTATCTGCCGC
>JAFSMA010000083.1 GCA_017448145.1 Oscillospiraceae bacterium
ACGGGGCGTTCGTTGGGGGGGACGACCCGGCCCGCCGAAACCCGGTACCATCCACCGCCGGGGCCGGGTGATTGGTGCGCGGTATCGATTACCCTGCGTAGGGGCGGACGACCCTGTCCGCCCCTACGCGTCACCGAACTTGGGTAGGGGAGGACAGGGTCGTCCTCCCCTACGGAGAAAATCCATACCCGTCCGCAACCAACGGTGCCGTTCCGCAAACCCGCCAACCCGCAAGCGGGCGCTTCATGAAGCGCCCCTACAAAAAGAACCGCCACCTGTGTTTTCACCGTAGGGGCGATTCACGAATCGCCCGCCGTCCGGGTGAAGATACCCGCCGCCATCATCCCATTATCCATTCATCCGCGCAGCGGATACCGCAATTCTTCATTCTTCCGGCTTCACTAAAAGAAGAGAGAGGCACCGCGGCCTCTCTCTTTTATCTCCATTATGCCCAGGGGTCGGTTTCCTCCGGGGCGGCGAAGTAGTAATCCGACGGCACTTCCACGATGCGGTCCCGCTTTTCGTAGTCGCTGTTGGCCTCGAAGGTGCTGGAAATCAGGTTGCCCTCGCCGTCATACACATTGCGGTAGGTCTTCACGAAGTAGCCGGTGTAGGGCGTCTGCACCACCTGGGGCTCGCTGCCCCAGGGCAGGTCGGGGTTCACCTGGGTGATCTCCTCCCAGGGGGTGGAGGACAGGGTGTTGCTGATGATCTTCACGTAGGTGTCATCGGTCTTGGTGCCCAGGATGGTGGTGGTGAGATTGTTGTCCGTCCAGTCCACCACGATTTTGATGGGATAATCGGTGTTGTTGCGGAAGGCGTAGTCCGGCCCGCCCCAGCTCACCGTGGCGTCGCAGCCCCAGGTGATGTAGGCCGGGGCAAACTGGTGGCAGTACCGCAGCACGATTTTCAGGTTGGCCAGCAGCGTGGCGTAGTACAGCGTGGAGGACACCTGGCAGATGCCGCCGCCCACGCTGTCCACCGTCTGGCCCCCCACGTAGGCCGGGGCGGCGCCGAAGCCCCGCTCCACCGTCCGCTCGCCCACGGTGGCGTTGTACCAGAACTCCTCGCCGGGGTTGTAAATCTTGCCGTTGATGCACTGGGCCGCCAGATACACGTTATGGATGCGGGCCGAGGAGCCGGTGACCTTGGTGGTGTAGGTGCCCAGCACGTCCCGGAACATGGCCTCCTCCAGCATCTCGGTGGTCACCTTGGGGAAGGCCACCTCCGCCTGGGCCATAAAGGTCTCGCCGGGCTTGGCGGCAGAGAGCTGCTCCGCCACGGCGTCCACGTCAAAGTCCAGCCCCACGTAGGAGCGGGTGGGCTTGCCGGTGGCCTTGTCGCACTTGGCCTCCTCCGCCTTGTGGTGCAGCTGGCGGTAGATGGCGGCCACGTCCACCGGCTCCGCCTTGGCCTGGCGGTAGACGCATTCCACCGGGGACAGGTCGCCTGCCTGGAGCCGCAGCGACAGCTGCCGTTCCAGATCGGCGCCGTCCAGCGTCACGCCGTCGGCGGGCTTGGTGATGTAGAGGCCCGGGCCGTCGGGGCCCTCGGGATCCAGGGCAAAAGCGCCGTCCACCACGGTGCAGTTTAGGTTTTCCACCATGTCCGCCACCTGGGTATGCAGTACCTTTTCATCCACCTCCATGCCGGGGTGGATGTCCGCCGGGGTGAAAAAGCTCTTTACCCACCGCTGGGCGTTATGCAGCGTCGAGCCGTCCCGGCCGTAGTCATAGGCCAGGGCGGCGGCGCTGTCGGGGGCCAGGCGGGCACCCAGCTCCGCCAGGGTGCAGCGCTTCACCTCCACGCCGTCCTCGGTGAGGATGATCTGGGTGTCATACACGGTTTTCTCCGCGGCGCGCCAGGCGTCGGCGGCCTGCTGGGTGGTCATGCCGCCCATGGCCACCCCCATGACGGAGGTGTTGCGGTAGACGGTGCGGCTCAGCTGGGGGGCGCACAACACGGCGGTGGCGCCCACCGCCAGCACCATCACCGCCACCACGGCCCACAGCCAGCCCCGTTTCTTCCGCCGACCGGGGGCCGGGCAGGGCGCAGCCTTGCCGGGTGCCTTTTCGGGGGCGGCAGTCGGCTCTGCCCCGGCGCTGTCGCTGGGCGGCTCCGCCTGCCAGGCCGTCTGCCGGGGCGTAATGGGCGGGTGCAGGTCGCCGGGGGCCAGGTTGTGGGTCACCGGCGGCGTAATTCTCATATCCGGGGCTGCCGCATATTCCCTGTTCTCCATGGCATACCCCTCCTTTCCTCCAAGGGAGCAATGAAATCACAACATACGGTTGCAACTTTATATTATAAACCCCTCCGGGGAAAAAGTACACTATAAAATTAGGAATGGGTCGATTTTCGGGGAATGCGGATGGTGAGGACGATGGCCTCCTCGGTGTCGCTGCGGCCCACGTCGGCGGCCACGCCGCTTTGCCGCATCACGTCCACCGAGTGCTGCACCGCGTTGAGGAACAGCCGCACGTCCTTGATGACGTAATGGGGCTGCTGTCGGGGCGGCGTGGTGCGGCGTTGGGAGAGCATTTCCTCGATGAGGGCCTCCGTCCGGGCCACGTTCAGCCCCCGCTGCACCACGGTTTCCAGGGCTTTGCGCCTTTCCTCGCCGTCGGGGAGCCGCAGCAGGGCCCTGGCGTGGCGCTCGGTGAGCGCGGCGTCCAGTATGGCCTGCCGCTCCGGCGCGGTGAGCTGCAACAGCCGCAGCTTGTTGGCTACCGCGCTCTGGGACCGGCCCAGCCTTGCCGCCGCCTCCTGCTGGGAAAAGCCGTACCGGGCGATAAGCCCGGCGATGGCCTCCGCCTCCTCGAAGAAGTGGAGATCCCGCCGCTGCACGTTCTCGATGAGGGCCAGCAGGCCCGACTCCGCCTCGTCCACCCGGGCGATGAGGCAGGGCACCTGCCGCAGCCCCGCCATGGCCGCCGCCCGCAGCCGCCGCTCCCCGGCCACCAGCTCGTACCCGCCGCCGCAGCGCCGCACCGTCAGCGGCTGCAAAATGCCGTAGTCCCGGATGCTGCGGGCCAGCTCCTCCAGCCCCTCCCGGTCAAAGGTCTTGCGGGGCTGCTGTGGGTTGGGCCGGATGGCGTCCAGGGGCAGATACTGCACCCGGGAGGACAAAAACTCGTTTTTTCGTGTCAATAACATGGGCTGCGCCCCCTTTCTGCCCCCATCATACCCCATCCATTGGGTCAAAATCCGGCGCAGACTGTCGGGAAATCAAAAAATCCGGCCCCGCCCCATCTTGCAAAAGTGAACGGGGAATGGTACACTAACGCATAGATGTTTTTCAGTGTCGCCATCCGCCCCAAGGGCGAAGGGCGAGAAAAGGGAATCAGGTGCAAGTCCTGAGCGATCCGGTCACTGTGAGCGGGGAGCAGAGGCGGCAAATGGCCATTGTGCCCGGCAGGGCATGAGAAGGCGCCGCCGCTGTGACGATCCCAAGCCAGGAAACCTGCTGAAAAACGTGGCGCTGCCTCCGAGCAAGGCGTGGCCCACCAAATCGGCCCCGGGCCCCGTGTCCGCCGGGCTGCTTTTGCTGCGCCTGCTTTTTTCGGTAAGCAGGCGTTTTATCATATCCGCCCCGCCGCGTACGGGGCAGGGAAGGAGTACCCATTATGAAAAAGACGAAGCATCTGTTGACGGCGGCGCTGTGCGCCATGCTGCTGCTGGCCCTTATTCTCACCGCTCCCCCGGCCCACGCCGAGTACCGGGACGGTACCTACCAGGCGGCCATCAGCCTGGGCGGCAGCGGCATGAACCACAATGAGCTGCTTTCCCCCACCACCGTGCGAATCGAGAACGGCAGCATCTACGTTGACCTGGTGTTCCACCGGGTCACCAACGACCACGCCCCCCAGTACGTTTCCGTCACCACCGGCTGCGGTACCTTCACCGGGCCGTCCGTCAGCGATACCGCCATGACCTGCGCCTTTTACGGCGTGGAGGTGCCGTCGCTGGGTGACGTGTCCATCACCACCGTCACCGAGGCCATGAGCCAGCCCTACGAGGTGGACTACACCGTGCACATTGACGATTCCGCCATCCCCCAGACCGGCGGCAGCGCCGCCCCCGCCTCCGGCGATACCGCCGCCCCCGGCGGCAGTCAGAGCACCGCCCAGAGCAGCACCACCCCCGCGGCCCAGAGCGGAAGCACCGCTGCCCCGGCGCCCCAGGTGACGCTGCCGGACAAGCCCACCCAGGCCCTGCCCGGCGACGCCATCGAGCCCGAGGCATCCGGCGACCTGCTGATCGCCCCCGCTCCCGGCGAGGCACCGGAGGAGGCCCCCGCCGAAAGTCCCGCCGAAACTGCCCCCGCCGAAAGCCCCGCCCCCAGCGGGGTGCTGTATATCGTCATCGCCATCGTGGCCCTGGCCGCCATCGTGGGCGTCACGCTGGGCTTCCGCCGGGGCAAAAAGAAGGGAGAATGAGGTTATGAAGCGGTTTTTCTGCGTCCTGCTGGCCCTTTGCCTGACCCTCACCCTCACCGCCTGCGGCGGCGCAAGCCGCCGGTCAGGGGCCCCCGACCTGCCGGGCCTTACCTACGAGAGCACCATGCCCCTGCAATACGCCGACCAGTTCGCCGTGTACCGCTATGCGGGGGGCTATTCCCTCATCGACATGGTGAACAGCGACTGCATTCTGGTGGTGCCCCAGGGCAAGGAGGCCCCGGCGGGCCTGCCCGGTGACATCGTGACGGTGCCCCAGGGCCTTGACCATATCTATCTTGCCGCCACCTCCGCCATGGCCCTCTTTGAAGCCGTCGGCGGCATGGACGCCATCTCCTTCGTGGGCAGCAAGCACTGGTACACCCCCGCCGCCATTGAGGCCCTGGACAGCGGCAAGTTCACCTACGCCGGCAAGTACAACGCCCCGGATTACGAGCTGCTGCTCCACGGTGGCTGCCAGCTGGCCATCGAGTCCACCATGATCCTCCATAACCCGGAGGTGAAGGAGAAGATGACGGAGCTGGGCATCAAGACGGTGGTGGAGCGCTCCAGCTATGAAAATCACCCCCTGGGCCGCACGGAGTGGATGAAGGTCTACGGCGTGCTGCTGGGCCGGGAGGCGGAGGCGGAAGCGGCCTTTGCCGCCCAGGCGGAGAAGATCAGCGCCCTGACGGGCCTGGACGCCACCGGCAAGACCGCCGCCTTCTTCTACATCAGCACCAGCGGCAACGTGGTCACCTACAAGACCAACGGCTACGTGCCCGCCATGATCGGCATTGCCGGGGGCGAGTACGTCCTCCGTGACCTGGGCCTGGACGACGACAGCAAGCTGTCCACCGTCAATATGAGCATGGAGCAGTTCTATGCCGATGCCTGCGCCGCCGACGTGGTGATCTACAACTGCTCTATCGCCTCCCAGCTCTACACGCTGGACGATTTTCTGTCCCTCAGCCCGGTGCTGGAGGACTTCGCCGCCGTCAAATCCGGCCAGGTCTGGACCACCACCGAGAGCATGTTCCAGCAGACGGACAAAATGGGCGACATCATTGCGGAGATGCACCGCATTTTTGCCGGAACCGCCGACGACACCATGACCTACTTCTTCCGCCTGCAATAACGGTTATTGCCAAAAACGGCGTTATCCTTGAAAAGGAGGGATTGCCTTGGGTCAATCCACTGTCCAAACTGAAAAAAGCCGCCCCGCCCGGTACGCGGCGGTGTTCGCGGGCCTGCTTATCGCCCTGGCGGCGCTGACGGTATGGAACATCAACGCCGGCAGCGTCCATATCTCCGTGCCCGACATCGCCCGCATCCTGTTCCTCCGCCGGGGGGACGACACCGCCCTGGGCATCGTGTGGAAGCTGCGGCTGCCCCGCATCATCGCCGCGGCGGTGCTGGGGGGCGGCCTGGCCCTGTCCGGCTTTCTCATGCAGACCTTTTTCGGCAACCCCATCGCCGGGCCCTTCGTGCTGGGCATCTCCTCCGGCTCCAAGCTGTGCGTGGCCCTCACCATGATCGTGGCGCTGCGGTTTGTGCCCTTCGTCACGTCCTGGATGATGGTGCTCTCCGCCTTTGCCGGGGCGCTGCTGGCCATGGGCTTCGTGCTGCTGTCCGCCCGGTCCATCCGCCAGATGAGCATGCTGCTGGTGGCGGGCATCATGATCTCCTACATCTGCTCGGCGGTGACGGAGTTTGTCATCACCTTCGCCCGGGATAGCGACATCGTCAACCTCCACACCTGGAGCCAGGGCAGCTTTTCCGGCACAAAATGGGAGGATGTGACCGTGTTCACCTGGATCATCGCCGCCTGCGCGGCGGCGGTGTTCCTGCTGGCCAAGCCCATCAGCGCCTACCAGATGGGGGAGAGCTATGCCCAGAGCATGGGCGTCAACGTGAAGCGGTTCCGGGTGGTGCTGATTCTGCTATCCAGCCTCATCGCCGGGTGCGTCACCGCCTTTGCCGGGCCCATCTCCTTCGTGGGCATCGCCGTGCCCCATCTGGTGAAGCTGCTGCTGAAGACCGCCAAGCCCATCGTGGTCATCCCCGCCTCGTTTTTAGGCGGCGCGGTGTTCTGCCTGCTGTGCGACTACATCGCCCGCACCGCCTTCGCCCCGGTGGAGCTGTCCATCAGCACCGTCACGGCCCTGTTCGGCGCGCCGGTGGTCATCGCCATGCTCATCCGCCGCCACGGCGGACGGGGCTGAGGAGGTGGCAGCGATGGCAAATATTTACTTCCGCACCGCGGATTTATCCGTGGGCTACCAGGGCAGGGCCCTCATTGAAAATATCAATATTTCCCTGGAAAAAGGGGAGATTTTGACGCTAATCGGCCCCAACGGTTCCGGAAAATCCACCATTTTGAAGAGCATCACCAAGCACCTTGCCACCCTTGGCGGCGACAGCTTCGTGGCGGACGCCTCCGTGGGGGCCATGACGTACCGGCAGCTGAGCCGCCGCATGGCCGTGGTGCTCACCGAGCGCATCCGGGGCGAGCTGCTGACGTGCTACGACGTGGTGGCCACCGGCCGCTATCCTTACACCAACACCTTAGGGCTGCTGTCACAGGAGGACAGGGCCAAGGTGCTGGCCGCCATGGACAGCGTCCACGCCGCCGAGTTGGCGGACCGGGACTTCACCGCCATCTCCGACGGCCAGCGGCAGCGGATTTTGCTGGCCCGGGCCATCTGCCAGGAGCCGGAGATTATCGTGCTGGACGAGCCCACCTCCTTTTTGGACATCGCCCACAAGCTGGAGCTTTTGACCCTGCTGCGGGCCATGGCGAAAGAGAAGGGCATCACCGTCATCATGTCTCTCCATGAGATCGACCTGGCTCAGAAGGTGTCGGACAAGGTGATGTGCGTCAGCGGCCAGACCATTTCCCACTTCGGCACGCCGGAGGCCATTTTCCGCCCGGACATCATCGAGCCCCTCTACGGCATCGCCCCCGGGGCCTACAACGTGGACTTTGGCAGCGTGGAGCTGCCCGCCCCGGCGGGCACGCCCCGCACCTTCGTCCTCTCCGGCTGCGGCAGCGGCATCAGCGTGTTCCGGCGGCTGCAAAAGGAGGAGCGGCCCTTCTACGCCGGGATTTTGTGTACCAACGACATCGACTATCCCGTGGCCCGGCAGTTGGCCGCCCGGGTGTTCGCCGCCGCCCCCTTCGCCCCCATCCCGGAGGCGGTGTACGAGGAGGCCCTGGCGGCCATGAAACAGTGCGACACCGTCATCGTCACCGATTTCCCCATAGGGGAGACCAACGGCAAGGTGGCGGCGCTGATAGCGGAGGCCCGGAAAATGGGCACGCTGCGGGAGGAGGGAACCGGGCCGTAACCGGGCGCGGCAAGCCCATAACAGCATCAGCCCGTCAGTGCCGCCCCAGGGCGGAGAAAGGGAATCAGGTGAAACGCCTGAGCGATCCGGTCACTGTAAGGGGGAGCGGCGGGGCATTGCGCCATTGTGCCTGGGGGCATGAGAAGGCGCTCCGCTGCGGCGAGCCCGAGCCAGGAAACCTGCTGACAGGCAACGGGGGCCTACGGCCCCACATGGTAGGACTGCCGAGCACAGTCCTGAAAGGAGACAATATGCGCAAAAAAACCAACAGAACCCTATCGCTGCTGCTGGCGCTGGTGATGGCCCTGAGCTGCGTCACCTTCGTGGCGGCAGATACGGAGGCCCTGACCTACGAGGGCGACGCGGTGACCTTCATCAAGGAAGACGGCACCGGCTTCGGCATGTTCACTCCCCAGGAGGGCACCACCTGCGTCATCAATGGCGACAATGTGGTGATTCACTACGTGCCAAAGAATACGACCGTCTATAACGCCCTCCACTGGGGCGCCATCACCGACACGCTGACGGCGGACGTGGCTTTTGCCACTGACGGCACCTTTGACATCACCCTGCCCAAGACCAGCTGCGGCAAGGCCCTGCCCGTGGCGCCCATCAAGGCCAGCGACGCCACCGCCACCACCGGCACCCAGTACTATCTGGTCATCCCGGCGGCGGACAATCTGACGGACGTGACGCCTCTGGCCCCCCTGACCTACACGGGCGCCACGGTGAACTTCATCAAGGAAGACGGCAGCGGCTTCGGCATGTTCACTCCCCAGGAGGGCACCACCTGCGTCATCAATGGCGACAACGTGGTGATTCACTACGTGCCAAAGAATACGACCGTCTATAACGCCCTCCACTGGGGCGCCATCACCGACACGCTGACGGCGGACGTGGCTTTTGCCACTGACGGCACCTTTGATATCACCCTGCCCAAGACCAGCTGCGGCAAGGCCCTGCCGGTGGCGCCTATCAAAGCCAGCGACGCCACCGCCACCACCAAAGACCAGTATTATCTGGCCATCCCGGCGGCGGACAAGCTGACGGACGTGACGCCGGAGCCCCCCGCCCCGCCGGTGAATCTGACCATCACCAACAACACCGGCATGTTCAAGGCCCTGACGGCCCAGCTGGAGACGGAGGGCGGCAACACCACGCTGGTGATGTCCCTCAGCGGCACCGGTTACCATGAGCTGTTCAAGGGCACCTATGAACAGGCCGTGGCCAACGGCGCTGCCACCGACAACTGGATCCACGGCGCCACCAATGCCGACGGCAAGTGGGAGTTCCGCATCCCTCTGGCAGAGGGCGAGACCTACGTGCCCGTGGTGGCCATTTCCAACAGCTATTACACCAAATATCTCAATGGTCAGAATTCCCTGGCCCGGGCCTTCTTCCCCCGCCAGTTCACCATTGATTATGAGGCCAAGACCATCGTCACCGGCGACTACGCCTTCACCCAGACCCTGAGCGTCACCAACAACGTGAAGATGTTCAAGGTCGGCGCCGCGGCGCTGAACACCGTAGGCGGCCCTAACAGCAACAATTACGCCGCCACGCTGACCCTCACCATGGGCAGCACGTCCTTTGACAAGGCGTTCGTGGGCCGGGCCTCCGCCAGTACCGACACTACCGAGACCATCGCCCTGGGGGAGGGCAACACCTTCGTCCTGCCGGTGAAATGGGTCAAGGAGTTCGGCAACCCCGACACGCTGGAAAGCCTGCTGGGCGGCAGCTTCGTGGTCAGCTTCCACTCCGTCAGCAAGGACGCCTGGTATGAGCGGCAGTTCACCGTCAGTGAGGCGAACGGCACGCTGACCATCGACAACGCGCCGGCGGAGGCCGTCACCGTCGAGCCCGGCACCCGGACTCTGGAAAAGGGCGTGTGCTACCGCTTCGGCGAGGGCACCTTCACCCTCTCCGGCGACCCCACCCTCTACCGGGGCGGACAGGAATTCTATGTAAGCGCCACCGGCACTTACACCGTGACGAAAGGCAGGTGACCCATGATGAAGAAAGTGATGCTGTGGTGCTGCGCCGTCATGGGCGCCGCCCTTGTGCTGACGGGCTGCGGCGCGGCCCAAAGCGCTGAAAGCGCCCCCGCTCCCCAGACCGAAGCCCCCGCCGCCACCGACGTGGTGACGGAGACCTCCGCCCCCGCCGTCTACCGCTCTCTCCAGCTCTATCACCATGACGGCGACGTGCTGGTGCTGCGGCGGGGCCAGGCCCTGCCCCTGTCCGACACGCTGCTGCTCCATGACGGCGACGTGGTGATTACCGACGGCGACAGCCGGGCCTATCTCATGCTGGACGATGATAAATTCCTGCTGGTGGAGGGCGGCGCCGTGGCCTCCTTCTTCACCCAGGGCACCGCCGAAAAGGGCAGCGCCAGTGTGTCGCTGCTGCGGGGCGGCCTGTCCGTCCAGCTGGACGCTCCCCCGGCGGCGGACAGCCCCCTCACCGTGGTCACCGCCGACGCGGAGGTGCAGGCGGTGGAGGGCGCCTTCCGGGCCGTGGCCGCCAAGGCCCAGGGCGCCGTCCGCACGCTGCTGCAGGTGGCGTCGGGCACCGTGTCCGCCCGGGCCGTGGGCAGCGACAAGGCGTTGACCCTGGCCGAGGGGGACGCCTTCTTCCTCACCGCGGAGGGCGGCAGCCTCCATACCCAGGCCCCCACCGCCGCCCAGCTGAAGACCTACGCCGACGCCTACGCCGCCGCCTTCACCGGCAGCGCCGACCCGGCTCCGGCCCAAAGCGGACAGCCCTCCGGCGGTAGCCCCGCCTCCGGGACCAGCCCCGCCAAGGCCGACGCCCCCGCCCCCGTTACCCCCGACACCCCCTCCGGCGGCAGCGGCACCGTGCCGGTGAAGAGCTACACCGTCACCTTCCGCTATCACGGCCAGACCTTCGGCACCCAGACCGTCCGCCGGGGTGACAAGGCGGTGCAGCCCGCGTTGCAGCCCGCCGCCGCCGGCGCCTGGGACTTCGATTTCACCAAGCCCATCACCGCCGACACGGTGATCGACTGGAAGTAACGCCGCGCATGAAAAAGACCACCCTTTCGGGTGGTCTTTTTTTAGCTGCGAAAAGCGTTACACCGGGCCGGTTTTCCGCACGAGGCTGCGGTGCAGCAGCGCCATGGCGACGAGCAGCGCCGCCATGTACCAGGGGAAGAGGGCCAGGGTGGTGCGCCCCGCCAGCAGGCCGAACAGGGGCGGCATCACCGTGGTGCCCAGGTAGGCGGTGGCCATCTGCAACCCGATGACCGCCTGGGATCGCGCTGCCCCGAACCGGAGGGGAGCGGCGTGGATAAGGGAGGGGTACACCGGCGCGCAGCCCAGGCCCAGCAAAATGAGCCCGCCAAAGGCGGCCCACCGGGGGAGGGGAAGCAGCAGCAGCCCCAGGCCCGCCGCCATGATGGCGCTGCCCAGCTGGATGAGGGCCGTGTCCTTGAGCCGCAGGGTCAAAAAGCCATTGAGGGCCCGGCCCGCGGTGATGCCCAGGTAAAAGAGGCTGGCCCACCTGGCCGCCGTCACCGCGTCCAGCCCCCGGCACTGTACCAGGTAGCTGCTGGCCCACAGCCCCGCCGTCTGTTCCAGGGCGCAGTAGCAGAAGGAGCAGGCCACCGCCGCCTTCACCCCCGGCAGCGCCGCCACCCGGCCCAGGGGCATGGGGCGGTCGTCGCTGTTTTCGGCGGCGGGGGCGGCCTTCCACAAGGGCAGCGACAGCAGCAAAATCGCCGTCAGGCCCAGTTGCAGCCAGCCGATGGCCCGGTAGCCTCCCTGCCAGCCCTGGCCCACCGTCAGCGCCCGGGCCATGATGGCCGGGCTGAGGGAGGTGCCAACACCCCACATGCAGTGGAGCCAGCTCATGTGGCGGGAGGCGTAGTGGAGGGCCACGTAGTTGTTCAGCGCCGCGTCCACGCCGCCGGCCCCCAGGCCGTAGGGCACGGCCCACAGCAGCAGCGCCCAGTAGTGATGGCAGCAGGAAAAGCCAAAGAGCGCCCCGCAGGTCAGCGCCACCGACGCGGCGGTGACCCGTCCCGGCCCGAACCGGCGGGTGAGGGCGTCGCTGGCCAGAGAGGACACGATGGTGCCCGCGGAGATGACGGTGAAAATCCCGCCGGAGAAGGCCAGGGGCACCCCCAATTCGCCGTGCATAACGGGCCACGCCGCCCCCAAAAGAGGATCCGGCAGCCCCAGACTGATAAAGGCCATGTAAATCACGGCCAGAAGAAGTGTTGCCATAGCAATGATGTCCTTGTCGATAAAATGAAACAGCCTTCTCCTTGGGGAGAAGGTGTCACGGCCGCAGGCCGTGACGGATGAGGGGGCGATGACCAAAGACGTTGTGTGTTCACCGCCCCGCGCATATCTCCGTAGGGGCCGCCGCCCCGGCGGCCCGTTCCCCGGTTGCGGATTTGCAAACGGTTTCGTTGGCTGAAAAGGCTTGCCGCCTCGGTCGTAGGGGCGGACGACTCTGTCCGACCCCGCCCCGCCGCGGGATGCCGCCCGTACGCATGATTATGGTCACCGGGCCAATCATTTTCACAGCGCCACGATCAGTGGCACCAGCACCGGCACCAGCAGCGACAGCACTACGCCGGAGGTGAAGGAATACAGCGTCAGGCGCTGGTGGGTGGCCCCCACCACCACCGGCAGCACCGTGTCCATGGCGGCGGCGCCGGGCATGGCCACGCACTCCAAATACCCCACGTGCTTTGCCACCACCGGGACAAAGAGGATGGCCAGCACCTCCCGCATCACATTGGACAGGAAGGCCACCGCCGAAATTTCCAGCGAGTAGGGGGCCAGCAGCGTGGTAGCCAGGGAGTACCACCCCATGCCGGAGGCGGAGGCCATGGCGTCCTTTACGGTCATGGGCAGCAGCAGTCCTGCCGCCGCGGCGAAGGCCAGCGTCCCCGCCGCCACCGCAGCGGGAAGGAGAAGCACCCGCCACCCGGCGGCCTTTATCTCCTGCAAAATGGTGCCCTGGCGGCCCATGTCCATGCCCACCAGAAACAGCAGCACGTACAGCCCCACGTCGATGACGGTGCCGCACACGTCCAGTGCCGCCGCCGGCAGCACGAAGCGGCCCAGAGCCATGCCCACCGCCACCGCCGCCACGATCCACCAGGTCATGGCGTTGTCCGCCTTGCCGCCGCCGGCAGGGGAGGGGTCGTTCTCCTCCGCCGCGCCCATAGGCCGGGCGTACCGGTCCAGATGCAGCACGAAGCGCCGCAGCGCCGTCACCGCCAGCACCGACCCGGTCATGGCAAACACCGTGATGACAGCCGCCGCCAGGCCGATCTGCCCCAGGGAGGCGATCACCCTGTCGTTGCCCCCCAAGGACACGCCCAGGGAGAGAATCATCACCATCAGGGCCAGGGTTTGCAGCCGCCCCAGCCATTTGGCCTCCCGCTTTTGGCCGATGGCCCTGGCCCCGATGAGGGCGCCCACCACCATCAGCACCACGTAGATGCCCATATGCAACAACGTACCCGCTGTGGTACTCATGTCCATCACCTCAAAAATGATTATGCCGTCACCGTCACCCGGCTGCCGCCGCCGGCGTCCTTTTGTACGATGATTTGCCTGTCAATGCGGCCCTTCAGCTCCGCCACGTGGGAGATGATGCCCACCAGGCGGCGGCTCTCGGACAGCCCCTGCAGCGCCCGCAGCGCCATGGACAGGGATTCCTCGTCCAATGAGCCGAAGCCCTCGTCCACAAACAGGGTATCCAGCCGGATGCCCCCGGCGGAGGACTGCACCTCGTCGGCCAACCCCAGGGCCAGGGCCAGCGACGCCTGGAACGACTCGCCGCCGGACAGGGTTTTCACGCTGCGGCGACTGCCATTGTAGTGGTCGATCACGTCCAGCTCCAGCCCCGACTGGCTGCGGTTGTTCTCCGCCGCCGTGCGGCGGCACAGCTCGTAGTGGCCTCCGGTCATCACTAAGAGCCGGGTGTTGGCCCGGGCCAGGATGCGGTCGAAATACGTCATCTGCACGTAGGTTTCCAGCATCACCTTTTCCCTGCCGGACACAGCGCCGTTGGCGGTGTTGGACAGGGCTTGCAGCCAG
>JAFSMA010000012.1 GCA_017448145.1 Oscillospiraceae bacterium
CGCATGGCGTCGTCCTCCCGGGCCTCCACCACGCCCAGGCCGATGGTGGCCAGGCATACCACGCCGGTGGCAATAAGCTGCAACGGCACCAGATCCCGCAGCCCGCCCATGATGAGGGTCATAATCACCACCAGCGCCCCGGAGGAATTGCAGATGGGGGAGGAGATGGACAGCTCAATGTACCGCAATCCCGCGTAGCCGATGGCCATGGAGATGATGTACAGCAGCGAAACCGGCAGATACGTCACCATCACGTGCCAGCTCATCTCCACCCCGCCGATGAAAATCTCATAGCAGGCGTGGAGACCCATCACCAGGCCCACCGCCATCACCATTTTCAAATGGCTTAATTTGTCGTCCTCATGATTGCACCCGATTTTGCTGAACAGGTCGGAACCGCTCCAGCAGAACAGGCAGATAATGGAAAACCAAAACCACATATCAATTTATAAACTCCTTTTCTGTTATGTCAAATCCGCAGAAAAGGGAAGGGGTGGCGGCCTCCGCCGAAAGGGGTGGTTGGGCGTCGTCATCGTCGTCGTTTACAGGTTCAGCAAACCTGCCTCCATCATTTTTTGCAGGCTCATCATCACGCCGATTTTGGCGTGATACCAGGTGAGCCCTCCCTGGAAATACACCGCGTAAGGGGGCCGGATGGGACCGTCGGTGCTCAGCTCAATGCTGGAGCCCTGGTTGAAGGCTCCTGCCGCCATAATGATCTCGCTGTCGTAGCCCGCCATGGCCGAGGGGGTGGGGGTGGCGTAGCTGTCCACCGGCGCCGCCGCCTGAATGCCCCGGCAGAAGGCGATCATGGCCTCCCGGGAGCCCAGCTCAATGCACTGGATGATGTCGTGGCGCACCTCGCCGGCGGCGGGGACAACCCGGAAGCCCAGCTTCTCGTAGCAGGCGGCGGCAAAGGCCGCGCCCTTCACCGCGGAGGCCACCACCGTGGGTGCCAGAAACAGGCCCTGGAAGAAGGATTGCAGCAGGTTCATGTTGGCCCCCAGCTCCTTGCCCAGGCCCGGCGCCGTCAGGCGGCAGGCGCAGCGCTCCACCAGGTCGGCCCGGCCGCACACGTAGCCTCCGGTGGTGGCAAGGCCGCCGCCGGGGTTCTTGATGAGGCTGCCCGCCATGATGTCGGCCCCCACGTGGATGGGGTCCTTTTCCTCCACAAACTCGCCGTAGCAGTTGTCCACCATGCAGATGATGTCGGGCTTGCACTGCTTGCAAAAGGCAATCAGCTTCCCGATCTCCGCCACGCCGAAGCTGGGCCGGGTGGCGTAGCCCTTGCTGCGCTGAATGGTCACCATCTTGGTCTTTTCGTTGATGGCCCTGCGGATGCCCTCATAGTCAAAGGTGCCGTCCGGCAGCAGATCCACCTGCCGGTAGCTGACGCCGTATTCCTTCAATGAGCCTACGGCGTCCCGGATGCCGATGACCTCCTCCATGGTGTCGTAGGGGGCCCCCACCGGGGAGAGCAGCTCGTCCCCCGGCAGCAGATTGGCGCTGAGGGCCAGGTAGAGAGCGTGGGTGCCGCAGGTGATCTGGGGCCGCACCAATGCGTCCTCCGCCCCAAAGCACAGGGCGTACACCTTCTCCAGCACCTCCCGGCCCATATCGTCGTTGCCATAGCCGGTGGAGGGGTTGAAGTGGGTCACGTTTACGCCGCATTCCTGCATGGCGTGAAGCACCTTGGCCTGGTTGTATTCCGCAATGGCGTCGATGCGGGCAAATTCCTCCTGCAAGGCGGGCAGCACGCTGTCGGCAAAGGCCAGCACCTTGTCATCCAGCCCGAATTGACGGTAGATTTCCTTGTTCATCGGTATATCCTTTCTCACGGTCACAGCGTCTGGGGGAAGACGATGCCGTTTCGTTTCATCATCAGCCGGATGGGGTAATCCCTGTCCAGATAGTTTCGGCAGTACCATGCATAGGTGGCCTGGGGCAGATGCACCAGCTCCGCCGCCTCCCGGCGGAAGGCCTCAAAGGTGGCCCGGTCGCCGCTGAGCAGCGCCGCCGCCACGTCTCCCCGGCCCTCCTCCAGCAGCCGGGTAAGGCAGCCGTCCATCATGGCGGCGCACTGCCGTTCCTCGTCGCTGCCGTAGTCCTCCCGGTGTCCCAGCCAGTATAAAAACTCGTGGGGATCCAAATCGCGGTGTGTGGTGACCTGGCTCAGCTTGAAAAAGGCCTCCCGGTCGTCCCGCCGCAGGGCGTCTATCAAAAACCGCACCAGCCCGTCGTCCAGGGCCACGCAGTCCAGCAGCACCTCAAATACGTGCTTCCCCGCGTCGGGGTCGGGCCCGGCTTCCTCCGGGGCGGCTGTCTCCTCCAGCGGCTGCTCTGCCACCTGGGCCAGGGCGTCCAGCCCGCTGTTCTCCGGGGCAAACAGTTCCTCCGGCAGCGTCCGGCCTTCTTTGGCGGCGCAGGCTTTCACGAAGTCCGCCACGCCCATCTCCGCCACGGCGCGGGTCAGCGAGGCCATCTCCTCCGCCTCGTCCCCCTCCGCCAACTCCACCGGCGAGGGGAACTCGCCCTGGGTGATGCGTGTGATGTAGTCCAGAAAACAGTCGAATAAAGTCATACCCTCGCCGCCTTTCCAGACCGTGATTTTATCATACAGCAGTTGCCAATGCAAGAAAAAACCGCTATACTGGGGAAAAACCATCCAAAAGAGGGCCCTATGTACTACGTCTATATGATTCTCTGCCGAGGCGGCGGCTACTATACCGGCCTCACCAACGACCTCCCCCACCGTATGCGTGCCCACGCCGCCGGCAAGGGCGGCCGCTATACCCATGCCCACCCGCCCCTGGCCCTGGCGGCCCTGTGGCGCTGTGCCAGCGAGACCGCCGCCCGCCGACTGGAATACGCCGTCAAAAAACGCCTCCACCGCCGGGAGAAAGAAGCCCTCATCGCCCACCCGGAGGACCTGCCCTTTGCCCACCTCCCCCACGAGGACTATCAATCCGTCCCCGGCGTCACGCTGGTGGACTGCCTGGAGGGCCGCTTCCATGATTGAGCTCTACGCCGCCCCCTTGGAGGGCATCACCACCGCCGTCTGGCGCGCCGCCCACCGCCGCATCTTCGGCGGCGCCGACCGCTACTACACCCCCTTTCTCTCCCCCAACGCCAATTTGTCCTTCCAGCCCAGGGAGCTGCGGGAGATCGCCACCGGTGAGCCGGATTTGGTGCCCCAGCTGCTGACCAACCGCCCGGAATACTTCCTCTGGGCCGCCCGTGAGCTGGAAAAAATGGGTTTCCGCCAGGTGGATTTCAACCTGGGCTGCCCCAGCGGCACGGTGGTGGCCAAGCATAAGGGCGCCGGCCTCCTCACCGACCCCCAAGAGCTGGACGCGGTGCTGGCGGAAATCTTCGCCGCCCTGCCCCACATGGCCGTCTCCGTCAAAACCCGCATCGGCCGCTATGACACCGTGGAGTGGCCTGCCCTGCTGGCGGTGTATGAAACATACCCCCTCTGCCAGCTCACCGTCCACCCCCGGGTCCAAAAGGAATTCTATACCGGTGCCGCCCACCGTGACGTGTTCCTCGCCACCCTCCATTCCACCCGCCTCCCCCTGGTGTATAACGGCGACGTCACCACCCCCGCCGACCCCGCCCTCACCTGGGGCTGCCCGGTGATGGTGGGCCGCGGCCTTGCCGCCGACCCGGCCCTTTTCCGCCGTATCCGTGGCGGCAGCCCCGCCACCCGCCAAGAGCTGCGGCAGTTTCACGACGCCCTCTACGACGGCTACGCCGCCTACATGGGCCCCGCCGCCGTAGGCCGTATGCGGGAGCTGTGGAACTACCTGGCCCAACGCTACCGTGACGCCGACCGCCCCCTCAAGGCCATCCGCAAGGCCAAATCCCCCGCCGACTATCTCCCCGCCGCCCGGGCCATCCTGGACACCTGCCCCCTCACCGACGACCTGTCAAAAAACGGCATAGCCGTTTTTTGACAAAGGGAGTGCAGTCTACTACGCGCACGAATCGTGAGCCTTTGGCCCACGATTCGCACACTTCGTAGCCTGAGAAGTAAAATTTCCGACGTACACGCCGCCGGAAATTTTGTTTTTATGGGTTCGCGCCGTCCGCGGCGCGAAATCTGCGATGCTTTTGACAAAATGGGAAACACCGCCTCGAAAGAGGCGGTGTTTCCGCATTTGCCATTCAATCATCAGGGCGACGTTTTCAAAATATAGCACGTCACGTTTCGCCGCCCCCACCGGGCGCAATCGGCATAGGTGGGGTACCACACGTCGATGATGTTGCCCTTCACCGCGCCGCCGCAGTCGTAAGCGGTGGCGGTGCCGTACACCAGGCCGGTGCTGCCCGCCTTTCCCACATACATGGTGGTGCCGTAGGCGTACACCTTGGGGTCCACCGCCATCACGCCCTTGCCCACGGCGTGGCCCGTGGCGGTCTTCACGCCGCCGTAGTAGGCGGTGGCGTTGTTGATGACCTCCCGGGTGTAGATCATACTGTGGCCGTCGTCAAATATCAGGTAGCCGCCGCTGCCATCGGCAAAGGGATGGGCGGACACGGCCCTGGCCTCGTTGGGCTGGGAATACACCAGCTTGCCGTACTCCACGATCTGGGTCACGGCGGAGTCGTCCTGCCGGTCCACCAGCAGGCTGTGCACCAGCCGCCCCATGCGGTAGATGTCCTCATAGGTGTCGGTGACGTACCCCGGCTCCCCCTTCTGTACGACCTTATATTGCCCTGCCGGCAGCGTGTAATTGGAATAGCTGACGGTCTTGTAGGGCGACACGGTGCGCTCGGTGCGCTCAAAGCGCAGCTCGTCGCTGATGTGGATGAGGGGCGCATCCCCGGCGATGTTGATGGCGATCATCTCCCGGGCTGTGGGCGTGATCTCCAGCCGCCGCAGCAGATTGTCCACCGTCTCCTTCCAGCTCTCCACGGTGACGACCTCATCGCCGTGGCGCACAGTCACCATCAATCCCTCCTGCAAAATCAGCTGTGCGTCCCCCGTGTCCTCGGGGCTGATGCGCAGCATGGGGGTGTCCTCCTCCCAGGTGGGGTAGTTCATAATGACCCGGGGGCCGTTATCGTCCACCAGCAGATAGATCTGTTGGGCCCGGGAGGGCAGGGCGTAGGCCACGCACAGGGGCAGCGCCACCAGCGATACCAACGCGCAGTAAAACGTGAGCCGCACCAGGCTGTGGCGGTTGAAAAAGAAATGGGCCCTCTGCAAAAACTGGTACTGTGGCAGCTCCCATACGGCCCGGCAAAACCGCCGCACCCTGTCCGCCACGCCCCGGGCGAAGGCCGTGGCGCAAAACCGCGTCCACCGGCGGTGGCACCATAGCGCCAACAGGATGTCCAGTCGGCACAGCCACCGCCGTGCCGCTGCCGCCTGCACGCTCCACCATGCGCCCACCACGCCCAGCAGCCACGCAAGGGCCTGGTACTGGGGCAGCGCCCGCACCGCCTGGCCCAGGGTCTCTTTCGGCACCGGTGGGAGCAGTTCATATTGTGTGAATGGATCTCTCATAACCGTAATCGGCCCTCCCATCGGGGCCGAATCCTTTCTGATTTGCGCAGATACGGGGCGAATTATATCACTTTCGTCGCCGATTGTCAAATGAGGCCCTCTGTGCTATACTCAGTGGCGGGGCTCTTCCCCTATATTATGCCCGGGAGGCCGTCAAAATGAAACTGTTTGCACTCCTGTCTGTCACCCCCGGCGTCACCGCCCTCATAGGCAGCGGTGGCAAAACGTCTCTTATGTATCATCTCAGCAGCGAGCTGCGCCGCCACGGCACCGTGCTGCTGGCCACCACCACCCACATCTACCCGCCGGAGCAGTTCCCCCTGGCCCTCACGGCGGAGGAATGTGAAAAAGCCCTTCGGGAAAAGGGCGTGGTCTGCACCGGCACCCCCACCGAACACGGCAAATGGACGGCCCCCGCCTTTGACGGCTGGCAGTCCATGGCGGACTTCGTGCTGGTGGAGGCCGACGGTGCTCACGGCCTGCCGCTGAAGGCCCATCTGCCCCATGAGCCGGTGATTCCCGATGGCGCGGGCAACGTCATCTGCGTGGTGGGGGCCTCCGGCTGGGGCCAGCCCATCGTGGCCGCCGCCCACCGCAGCGACCGGTTTGCCGCCCTGGCAGGGGTGGGCCCCCTCACCAAGGCCACGCCGGAGCACACCGCCGCCGTCATCGCCGCCGAGGGCTGGGCCCACCGGGTGTTCGTCAACCAGACCGACGCCCTTCCCCGCTTCTCCGCCGCCTTCATGGTCAAGGACTTCGCCAAAGCGGTGGGGCTTCCCACCGTCTCCGGCTCCCTCCGCCAAGGCACCTGGCAGCGCATCCGCTGAATCATACCACGAAACCGACACCCCCAAACCCCGGTTGAACGGCAATCGGTTTCAACACCCCTCCGTAGGGGCGGGGCTCTGCTCCGCCCATCCCGCCGACACCCCCAAACCCCGGTTGAACGGCAAACGGTTTCGACAACCGTCCGTAGGGGTGGGGCTTACCCCAAGGGCACTGGCTCCACCAACCGCTCATTCTTCGCGGGGCCTACAGCCGAAGCGCCGCCAGCGGCGGAAGAAGCGAGGCTGTGGCAAGGCAGCGGCCCGCGTTTCATGGCCTGAAGGGTCTGAAACGCGGCTGCCGCAACGAGGGCAGGGTCGCTGGCGCTGTCCGCCCCAACCCGCCGCCGACACCCCCAAACCCCGGATGCATGGCAACCGGTATCGACACCCCTCCGTAGGGCGGGACCTATGTGTCCCGCCAAAGCGGCATCGGCAACCCTCGCGAATGGTTGCATGGCAATCGGCTTCAACACCCCTTCGTAGGGGCGGACGACCCTGTCCGCCCCAACCCACCGCCGATACCCCCAAACCCCGGTTGGTTGATAAAACGCCTCCACACCATCCGTAGGGGCCGACGCCCCCGGCGGCCCGCCATCCCGGCATCGACAACCGCCACGAATGGTCAAATGGCAATCGGCTTCAACACCCCTCCGTAGGGGCGGGGCTCTGCTCCGCCCAACCCGCCGCCGACACCCCCAAACCCCGGTTGCATGGCAAACGGTATCGACAACCATCCGTAGGGCGGGACCTATGTGTCCCGCCATCCCGGCATCGACAACCGCCACGAACGGTCAAATGGCAATCGGCCTCGACACCCTCCGTAGGGGCGGACGACTCTGTCCGCCCCAACCAGGCAACGATTATTGCGCGGCTGTTGGTGAGATACCCGGCCCCATTCCCCCGCAGGGCGCGACGCCCCGACTTACCGCTTCAACACCCACAAAAACCGATTGGGAACCGCCGACTTTCCCCGGCCGTCCCCAATCGGTTTTTGCATTTTCACAGACAATTCACTTGGCCGCCTGCCACACCCGGCTGATGGCGGCATCCTCATACTGCCGCGTCCACAGCTGGTAATAATACCCCCGCCGGGCCAGTAATTCCTCATGCCGCCCCTGCTCCACGATCTTGCCGTGGCGCACCACCAATATCACGTCTGCGTCCTTCACGGTGGACAGCCGGTGGGCGATCACGATAGACGTCCGCCCCCGGATCACCGTGTCGATGGCGGCCTGGATCCGCTGCTCTGTCAACGTGTCCACGGAGGCGGTGGCCTCGTCCAGCACCACGATTTTCGGGTCGGCCAGAATGGCCCGGGCAAAGGAAATCAGCTGCTTTTCCCCGGTGGACAGCAAATCGCCGCCCTCGCCCACGTCGGTGTCCAGCCCCTTTTCCAGCTTTTGGAGGGTGCTCTCCAGCGACACCAGGTGGATGGCCCGCTGTATCTCCTCCTCCGTGGCATCGGGCCTGCCGTACACCAGGTTTTCCCGTATGGTGCCGGAGAACAGGTGAGGTGCTTGCAGCACATAGCCCAGCGCCGAGTGCAGCCATAGCTGTGACCGCTCCCGGGCGTCCCGCCCGTCGATCAGCACCCGGCCCCGCGTGGGCTCATAAAACCGGCAGATCAGGCTGGCCAGGGTGGACTTGCCCGCCCCCGTCTCTCCCACAATGGCCACGTTGGTGCCAAAGGGGATGGACAGGTTGAAGTCCTCCAGCACGTATTCGTCCCCGTCGGGGTATTTGAAATCCACGTGGTCGAACTGGATGTCGCCCCGGATGGGCTCCCAGTTCTCCCGCTTGGGGGCAAAGCAGTCGCCGTACTTCTCCTCCACCTCCGCCGTGTCCTGCACGGTGGGCCGGAGGGCCAGCAAATCGGTAAAGCGCCCGATGTTCACCTGGGCCTGCACCAGCAGCGCCAGCACCTCCACCAGCCACCGCACCGGCTCCATCAAGTCCTGGGCGTAGCTCATGAACAGGGCGAAGGTGCCCACCTGCTCGGCGGCCAGAATCCCGCCCTGCCACAGCACCAGCGCCAGCGCGCAGGAGGAGGCCAGATTGGTGATCATGGAAAAAGCGCCGTAGGTCCGGGCCGAGCGCAGCACGGTCCGCTTCATCCCGGCGGTCTCCCTGCGGAATTCCTCCCCCGTCTTTTCCTCCACCGCCAGGGACTTGATGGTTTTCGCCCCGGTGATGCCCTCGTTGAAGTTGCCGGTAATCCGGGAGTTGCTCTCCCGAATCTCGTGGTGCAGCGTGAAAAGCCGCCCCTGGAAGAAGGAGAACAGCACCACAATCACCGGCACCACTAAAAACACCAGGCCCGTCAGCTTCACGTTGATGCCCAGCATCACCACCGCCGCCCCGATGACGAACAGAGCGAAATACGTGCCGTCAAAGAGCTGCCAGGTAAACAGCTCGCCGATGCGGCTGGTGTCGCTCATGACCCGTGCGTGGATGTAGCCCACGCTGTTCTGGTTGTAGTAGTCAAAGGACAGCTTTTGCAGATGGGCAAAGGCCTTGTTCCGCATATCCCGGTCCATCTGTACCTCGGTGGCCAGACAGCCCCGCACGCCGTAGTAGCTGATGACCGCCGTCACCACGATCAGCGCCGCGTACACCGCGGCGAAGAGGCCCATGCCCTGCAACGTGCCCTGCTGCACGAAGTGGTCCAGGGCGTACTTTTGCAGCACGGGCCGTACTACATCGCTGACGCTGCATAAGAGCTGTGCCACCACCAGGCCCAAAAAGTTCCGCTTATAAGGCCTGGCAAAGGGGAGGATGCGGGGGATGCCGAACAGGGGCAGCGCCACCCGCTCCTGGTTCTTGTCACGCTTCACTGTCCACACCCCCTTCCGTACCCAGCTGAATCTCATAAATCTGCTGGTACACGCCTCCGGCGGTTTTCAGCGCCTCCGGCGTGCCCCGCTCGGTGATCCGCCCGCCGTCCAGCACGATCACCTGGTCCGCCCGGGACAGGGTGGTGATCCGGTGGGAGATGAGGATTACCGTGGCCGTGCCGAACCGTTCCTCAATGGAGGAGCGGATTTTGGCGTCGGTCTGGGTGTCCACGGCGGAGAGGGAGTCGTCAAAGATGAGGATGGGCGCGTCTCGCAGCAGCGCCCTTGCGATGGCGGCGCGCTGCTTCTGTCCGCCGGAGAGGGTCACGCCCCGCTCGCCCACAAAGGTGTCGTACCCGTCGTTGAAGCCCTCGATGGCCTCGGTGAGACAGGCGGCGGCAGAGGCTTTTTCCACGTCGGCCCGGGTGGCCCCGGACTGGCCCATGGCGATGTTGTCGGCGATGGAGCGGCTGAAAAGATAGGGCTCCTGCAGCACCATGGCGATGTTCCGCCGCAGATAGTCGGTTTGGATCTCCCGGATGTCCACGCCGCCGATGGTGATGCGCCCGCCTTCCGGCGGCAGGTCGTACAGCTTGTCCAGCAGCAGCATCATGGTGCTCTTGCCGGAGCCGGTGCTGCCCAAAATGCCCAGTGTAGTGCCGTGGGGGATGGTCAGGTCAATGCCCTGCAATACCTCGTGGCCCTCCTCGTAGGCGAAATGCACGTTCTCAAACCGGATGTCCCCGGCCATGTCGGCCTCGTGGGCGCCGGGGGCGTCCTGCTCCACCGGCGCGTCCATAATGTACACCAGCCGGTCCAGGGAGGCCCCGGCCTTTGCCATCTCCGACAGCATCCGCCCCAGCCGCCGGATGGGGAAGGACAGCATGCCGTTGTAGGAGATAAAGGCCACGTATTCCCCGGCGGAGAGGTGGCCCCGCACCGCCAGCACCGCGCCGTATACCGTCACCAGCAGAATCTGCAACCCGCACAGCACGTCCTGCACGGCGAAGAACCGGCCGATCACGTGGCCCATGTGGACCCACAGGGAGGTGTAGTGACGGTTGGCGGCCTCAAATTTCTCCCGCTCCTGCCGCTCGTGGGCGAAGGCCCGCACCACCCGCACGCCGGTGAGGTTTTCCTGCACGATGTTGGACACCTTGCCCTCGTTCTCGTCGCACGCCGTAAAGCCCTGGTGCATCTCCTTGCGGAACAGCACCGAGTAAGCCAGTATCACCGGGATGGGCAGCGTGGCCGCCAGGGCCAGGGCAGTGTTCATGGAGAACATGAAGTACAGCGACATGGCCACCAGTATGGCGATGCGCAGCACGGAGGTGAGCTGCTCGGCCACAAAGGTGCGCATCCGGTCCACGTCGGTGGTGCAGCGCTGGATGATGTCGCCGGTGCTGTTTTTCATGTGCCAGGCGTAGGGCAGATGGGCGATGTGGTCGTAGAGGGTGTCCCGCATGGTCTTCACCAGGGTCTCCGAGCCGCTGGAGTTGAGCATGGTGTTGCCGAACTGGGCGCACACCCGCACCACCCCCAGGGCCGCCACCGCCACGGCGGGAATCCACAGATGGCTGCCCAGGTAGCTGTAGCCGCCAAGGCGCTCCACCAGCTGGTCCACCCACGCCGGGAACTGGGACGCCTTGCCGCCGATGGCGTTGTCGATGGTGAGGCGCACCACCTGGGGCGTCATCATGTCCACCAGGGTGGTCAGCGCCGAGCAGCAGATGCTCAGGGCAAACAGGGCCTTGCTGCCCCTGAGGAATTGCAGCAGGAGGCGGTTATTGTGCCTGGTCTTGCTCTCTTTTTTGGGGGACGTCATAAATGCCGCCTCCTTTCCGTTCCATAGGTTTCCGTTTTCTGTTAAAGTGGGGGGCGTGAAATCCTGTTGATTCCACGCCCCGCTATTGTATGCAATTTTCCGCCGTTCGTCAACCGTTTCCTTCCTCCGCCCGCCATAAAGCCCAGGTGAGGGCGGCGTACTCTGCAAGCCCCAGCCGTTCGCCCCGGACGGCGGGGTCGAAGCCGCAGGCGGTCACGATCTCCGTCAGCTGCTCCTTAGGGAGCCGGTAGGCGGTTTGCAGGCTGTTCACCAGCGTCTTCCGCCGCAGGGCGAACCCGCCCCGCACCGCGCGCCAGAAGGCCGCCTCGCTGGGCACCTCCACCGGTGGCTTTTCCCGCACCGGGCAGTGGATCACCGCCGAGGTCACCTTGGGCGCGGGCATAAAGCAGGTGTTGGGTACGGTGAAGCACAGCTTCGGCTCCGTGTAGTACTGCATCAGCAGGGAGAAGGCGCCGTACTCCGCCGTCCCCGGCGCGGCGCAGATTCGTTCCGCCACCTCTTTTTGTATCAGCACCGTCAGGCTTTCAAAGAGGCGGCTCTCCACCAAGCGGGTCAGCACCGGTGTGGTGATGTTGTAGGGCAGGTTGGCGCACACCTTTATCCGCAGCCCGGGGAACTGCTCCGCCACCGTTTTCGCCAAGTCCAGCTTCATCACGTCCCCGGGGATGAGGGTGAAGTTGTCATGCCCCGCCATGGTCTCCGCCAGCACGGGGTATAGTCTCTCGTCCAGCTCCACCGACGCCACCTTCCCGGCAAGTTTACATAACTCGTCCGTCAGCGGCCCGATGCCGGGGCCGATTTCCAGCACGCCGCAGCTCGCGTCCGCGCCGCAGGCGGCGGCGATGTCCCGGGGCACCCAGTCCTCGATGAGGAAATTCTGCCCCAGGGACTTGGCGAAGCGAAAGCCGTGGCGAGACAGCAGCTTTTGAAGTTCATTTCGGTCACATAAATGCATTTTGTGACCTCCTTTTGTGACATTTTGAGAAGAAATGTTACGTAATTTGTTACGTTTAACAGGGCGAAATCAGGGGGAATCTGGGGAAATTAGCCGCCGCATATCCTCCGGCAGAGGGGCGATGAGGTGAATCTCCGCCCCGGTGAGGGGGTGGCGGAGCCACAGCTCGAAGGAGTGGAGGGCGGGCCGGGCAATGAGCCCCGGCTCCTCGGTGCCGTAGAGCCAATCCCCCGCCAGGGGGCAGCCCAGGGCGGCGCAGTGGAGGCGGAGCTGGTGTGTTCTTCCCGTCACCGGGCGAAGCAAAAGAAGGCTTAAATCCCCCTTTTTCAGCACTTTATAGCACGTTTTGGCCTCTTGGCCGTGAGGGTCGATGCGCCGACGGAACAGGGAGGCTTCGTCCCGCCCGATGGGGAGCGAAATCTCCCCCTGGGGCGGCTGGGGGCAGCCGTGGCAGATGCCCCGGTACTCCCGGCGGAACTGCTCGGTGTGCAAAAGGCGCATACACCGGTCGTGGACGTGACCGGATTTGGCCACCGTCATGATCCCCGAAACCCCTTTATCCAAGCGGTTTACCGGGTGGAAGGGCGCCCCGCCCAGGTAGTGGGCCACCGCCCCGGCCACGGTGACGGTCTCCTCCGTGGCGGCGGCGCTGTGGACGGCCATGGCGGCGGGCTTGTTCAGAATCAGCAAATCCTCGTCCTCGTAGAGAATGTCCAGCGGCACGTCCACGGGAACGATATGGGGGCTGATTTCTCCGTTATCGGTGATATTTACGGTGATTTCGTCACCAATTCGGACAATTTTTGCCACGGTGGCGCTCTCGCCGTTGACCTGTATGGTCCCGCTGCGCCATTTCAGGCTCTGCACCAGGGAGTAGGACAGATGCAGCGTGCCCCGCAGCAGCCGCAGCAGCTTGGCGCCGTCCTCTTCGGCGGTGACGATATGTGTCAGCACGCGCACGGCGGCGGCCTCCTTTCAAGGGTTACATGAGGGTTACATGAGGGTTACATGGCAAGATATTGGGCGCATTTCCGGTTGGCCTCAAAGGCCGTCTTTTCCTCGTCGATGCGTGTGAGGCGGCCCTGTGCCACGGTGACTGCGCCGTGGACCACCGTGTAGTCCACCGCGCCCCGGACGCCCACTGTGGCCAGCACGGACCGGGGGTCGCAGCAGGCGCCCACCAGCTCCAGGCGGCGGCGGTCGATCATAAACAGGTCGGCGCACTTGCCCACGGCAAGCTGACCGATGTCGTCCCGGCCCAGCAGCCGGGCGCTGCCCCGGGTGGCCATTTTCAGCACGTCGTAGCCCGAGGGGGCGGCCTTGCTGCTGTGGAGCCGGTGGAGCAGGTACGCCGTGCGCAGCTCCTCCATTAAGCTGGAGCCGTCGTTGGAGGCAGAGCCGTCCACCGCCAGACCCACGGGGACGCCCAGGGCCAGCATCTCCGGGATGCGGGCCACGCCGCTGGCCAGCTTCATGTTACTGATGGGGCAGTGGGCCACGCCGGTGCCGGTCCGGGCCAGGAGCCGCAGCTCGTCATCGTTGAAATGGATGCCGTGGGCAAACCACACGTCGCTGCCCAGCCAGCCCAGGCGCTCCATATAGGCCAGGGGGCGGACGCCCTCCCGCGCCAGCATGAAGTTCTCCTCGTCCCTGGTCTCGCACAGGTGGGTGTGGAGCCGGACGCCGTACTGCCGGGCCAGGATGGCGCTCTGGCGCAGCAGCTCCGCCGACACGGAGAAGGGGGAGCAGGGGGCCAGGGCCAGGCGGTGCATGGCGCCGAAGGAGGGGTCGTGGTACCGCTCAATGCAGCGGACGCTGTCGGCCATGATCTCGTCCACCGTCTGCACCACGCTGTCCGGCGGCAGGCCGCCGTCCTTGACGGACAAATCCATGCTGCCCCGGCTGGCGTACATGCGGATGCCCAGCTCATCCGCCGCCGCAAACTGGGCCCCCAGCAAATCGCCGGCGCCCTGGGGGAAGACGTAGTGGTGGTCAAAGCAGGTGGTGCAGCCGTGCTTCATCAGCTCACCCATGCCGGTGAGGGAGGACAGGCGCACCACGTCGGCGTCCAGATTCTTCCAGATCTCATAGAGAGTCTTCAGCCAGTCGAACAGCTCCATGTTCTGCACCTGGGGCAGGTTCCGGGAGAACACCTGGTAGAGGTGGTGGTGGGTGTTGATAAGACCGGGATAGCACAGCATATTCGTGCCGTCCAGCACCGTGTCGGCCTGCCGGTCAAGGTGGGGGGCGATGGCCCGGATGACGCCGTTCTCGGCGTACAGATCCACATTTTCCAACAGGGAATCGTGGTCATCACAGGTGATGAGGGCGGAGATATTGCGAATCAATAAAGTGGACATATGGTTTTCCTCCTATGACAAAGCCCCCCGTGAGGGGGGCTTCAAGCTGTCGACAAAGTGTCGACAGCTTGAAGCGCAAATGCAGAAGCATGCAAACATGCTCCTGCATTTGCATGGATTTCATGTGAAGGGGGATTCCCGTCCCCCTTCACAATCCCCCATGCGTGTCGAAACCTATCTACAAGTAACCTTTGTCTGCAATCTGAGGTATCGTATTGTGTCAGCGCTCTTCCCGGAAGTAGCTGAGGCCCAGGGAGGCGGGGGGCAGATTCTCCCGTTTCTTGCGCAGGGACACGATAATCAGCACTACCAGGGTGATGGCGTAGGGCAGCATCTTGAACAGCTCCAGGGAGCTGCGGTTGAGGCCGGGGATGTACAGGTAGGCCCAGTACACCAGACCGAACAGGTAGGAGCCCCAGATGGCGTTCAGCGGCTTCCAGGTGGCGAAGATGACCAGCGCCACGGCCAGCCAGCCCAGGCCCTCAATGGTGCCGTCGTTGGCCCAGGTGCCCTTGATGTAGTCCATGGTGTAGAACAAGCCGCCCAGGCCCGCGATGGCGGCGCCGATGATGATGGACAGATACTTATAGGCCGTCACGTTGATGCCGGCGGCATCGGCGGTGGCGGGGCTCTCGCCCACGCTGCGCAGGTTCAGACCCGTGCGGGTGCGGTTGAGGAAGCGGCTCAGCAGCACCGCCAGAATGATGGCCAGATACGCCATGAAGCCGTGGGCAAACAGCAGCGTGCCCAGGGTGCCCATGTAGCCCAGGGGGGTGTAGGCGATGTAGGCGCTGGAGGTGATGGGCACGGAAATCTGGCCCACGCCGCCGGCCAGCTTGTTGAGGCTGCCGCCGAAGAAGTTGGCCATGCCGCCGCCGAAGATGGTGAGCGTCAAGCCGGTGACGTTCTGATTGGCCCGGAGAGTGATGGTGAGGAAGGCGTAAATCAGCCCGCCGAAGGCCGCAAACAGGATGCAGCTTACGAAGCTGAGAATCAGGCCCACCACGGGGGAGGTACCGCCGTTCAACTCGTAGAAAAACGCGGCAATCAGACCGCCGATGGCGCCTAAGTACATGATGCCGGGAATACCCAGATTCAGGTTGCCGGCCTTCTCGATGAGGATTTCACCCAGGGCGCCCAGCATGATCACGGTGCCGAAGGCGATGGCGGAGTTCATCAGTGCCAGAAATTGGGCTGTCATTTGGCCACCTTCTTTCCACGGAAATGAACAGTGTAGTTGACAAAGAACTCGCTGCCCAGCAGGAAGAACAGGATGATGCCGGTGATGATCTCGGACACGTCCTTGCTCAGGTTATAGCTGGAGGCGATGGCCTGGGCGCCCTTTTGCAGGAACACCAGCAGGAAGGAGAAAATCACCATGACCACGCTGTTGAACTGGGCCAGCCACGCCACGATGATGGCGGTGAAGCCGCGGCCGCCGGCGGTGCTGGTGGAGATGGAGTGGGACGCGCCGGACACGGCTACGAAGCCTGCCAGACCGCAGATGGCGCCGGAGATGATGATGGTGCGGACATAGGCCCGGTTTACCCGGATGCCGGCGTAGCGGGCGGTGTTGACGCTGTCGCCGATGACGGAGATCTCAAAGCCCTGCTTGGACTTGTTCATATACAGGTACATGGCCACGGTGACCGCCAGCACGATGACCACGTTCCAGGCGTAGTCGCCGTTCCAGCCCTTGGAGAGCATGTTGGGCAGCCAGCCGGCGTGGGTATTGGGATTGATGATGCCCACGGAGTTGGAGCCGAAGGGATTTTCCCACTTGGCCACGAAGAAGGCCGTCAGGCGGATGGCCAGATAGTTCATCATCAGGGTGAACAACGTCTCGTTGGTGTTCCAGCGGGCCTTGAAGAGGCCCGGGAACAGGCCCCAGATGCCGCCGGCGATAAGGCTCGTCAGGGCCATAATCAGCAGCAGCAGGAAGGTGGGCAGCTTGTTGAGATAAATCATGCAGGCGGCGGAGGCAATGGCGCCCACCAGGATCTGGCCCTCGGCGCCGATGTTCCAAAACCGCATCTTAAAGGCGGGGGCAAGGCCCACGGCGATGCACAGCAGCGTCATGGCGTCGCGGATGGTGACCCACATGCTCTTGTTGGTGCCCACCGCGCCCCGGGCCATGGTGGCGAACACGGCGGCGGGGTTGAGACCCGACACGGCGATGATCACCAGGCCGCTGACGATAAGGCTCAGCAAAAAGGCGATGACACGGATGCCCCAGGCCTTCCAGGGGGGCAGCATTTCGCCCCGCTTGGCCATACGCAGCAGAGGCTCATGGACTTTTTTGTGCTCCATTATTCGGCGCCCTCCTTTCTATGCTGGGTCATCAGCAGGCCCACTTCCTCCTTGGTGATGGTGCGTCCGTCCACCACGCCGGAGACCTGGCCGCCGCACAGCACCACGATCCGGTCGCACAGCTCCAGCAGCACGTCCAGATCCTCGCCTACGTAGACCACGGCCCGGCCCTTCATCTTCTGCTCGGTAAGGAGATTATAAATGGTATACGAGGTATTGATGTCCAGGCCGCGAACGGCGTAGGCCGTCATCAGCACGGCGGGTTCCTGGGCGATTTCGCGGCCCACCAGCACCTTCTGCACGTTGCCGCCGGACATGCGCCGCACGGGGAACTTGGTGCTGGGGGTCACCACCTCCAGCTCCTTCCAGATGCGGTTGGCCAGCTCCTCGGGGCCCTTGGTGTCCACAAAGACGCCCTTGCCCTTGCGCCAGGAGCGGAGCATCATGTTGCCGGTCATGCCCATGGTGCCCACGAGACCCATGCCTAAGCGGTCCTCGGGGACGAAGGACATGGCGATGCCCGCCTTGCGGATGTCCATGGGGTCCATGCCCACCAGGGACAGGGGCCGGTGCTTGGGCTGGCCGCTTTCATCGGTCTCGGCATAATCCACGTCGGGATCGTAGTAGAGGATCTTGCCCTCCTTCACCGGGTAGAGGCCGGCGATGGACTCCAGCAGCTCCTTCTGGCCCGAGCCGGCCACGCCGGCGATGCCCAGAATCTCGCCGGAATTGGCGGTGAAGCTCACGTCGTCCAGCCGCTTGACGCCCAGCTCATCGTAGGCCGTGACGTGCTCCAGCACCAGACGGGGGGTGGGGTTGACGGGCAGGGGGCGGTCGATATTCAGGCTGACGCTGCGGCCCACCATCATATCGGTGAGGGATTGCTGGTTGGCATCCTTCGTGGCCACGTCACCGATATACTCGCCCTTGCGCAGGATGGCCACCCGGTCGGACACATCCAGCACCTCGTGGAGCTTGTGAGTGATGATGATGAGGGATTTGCCGTCGCGCTGCATGTTGCGCATGATGGCAAAGAGCTTGTCGGTCTCCTGGGGGGTCAGCACGGCGGTGGGCTCGTCCAGAATGAGGATGTCCGCGCCGCGGTAGAGCACCTTGACGATCTCCACCGTCTGCTTCTGGGAGACGGACATATCGTAGATCTTCTGGTTGGGCTGGATGTCGAAGCCGTACTTTTCGCAGATCTCCTTCACCTTCTGGCCCGCCTTTTTCAGATCCAGGCGGCCCTCCTCCTCCAGGCCCAGGACGATGTTCTCCGTGGCGGTGAACACGTCCACCAGCTTGAAGTGCTGATGAATCATGCCGATGCCGTTATCAAAGGCGTCCTTGGGGGAGGCGATGGTGACGGGCTTGTCGTGTACGTAAATCTGGCCTTCGTCGGGATAGTAGATACCGGAGAGCATGTTCATGAGGGTGGTCTTGCCGCTGCCGTTCTCGCCCAGCAGAGACAAAATCTCGCCCTCGTGCAGTTCCAGGTTGATGCCGTTATTGGCCACCACGCTGCCGAACCGCTTGGTGATGTTCTCCATCCGAATGGCGTTCTTCACAGGTTCCAAGGCTGTCATCCTTTCTTTCGGTCAGGCGCGCCGGAAGCGCCCGAACGGAATTCGATACCAAGGGTATTTTAGCATATTCCCGGCATCTTGTAAATCAAAATCCACAAAAATTTTTTGGAAACTACAAAAATTCTGTTAGTTTTTAATAAGAAAATGCGGGCCGCTTTTCAGCGGCCCGCAAGGCGATTAAGCGATTAAGAGGTCTTCAGCCCCTTGCGGTAAGCGCGGCGGGAGCTTAGTTCAGCTCGGTGATGCCGTCGATGCGCAGACCGAAGGAGGGGGCGGAGATGTACTCGGACTCGTGATAGTAACCGTCCACGATGCCCTCGTTGGTATCGTTGACCCAGTCGCCGTCGGAGTCGAAGGTGAAGGCGGAGGTGACGGTCTCGCCGCCCACGGTGAAGGTGGAGGTGTCGAACACGTGGAGGGTGCCGGCCTTGATGGCGGCCTCAGCCTCGGCAACGGCCTCAGCAGTGCCCTCGGCGACCTCGGGGCCCAGGGGGGTGATGCCCACAGCGCCGGACTCATAGCCCTCGGCCCAGTCGGTAGCGATGGTCTCGCCGGCCAGGAAGGCCTTGAACAGGTAGGTGTAGAACACGCTCCAGTCGTTGGTGGAGGAGGTCAGCGCAGCGGTGGGGGCGGCAGCCAGCATGTCGATGTTGTAGCCGACGGAGTAGACGGGGGTGCCGTTGTCCTTGGCGGTCTGGACAGCCTTGGGGGCGCCGGTGGAGTCAGCGTGCTGACCGATGATGCAGCAGCCACGGGCCATGAGGGCCTCGGCGGCCTTGCCCTCCTCCTGGATATCGAACCAGGAGTTGGTGTACTGCACGTCCATGTGGGCCTCGGGGACGATGCTGCGGATGCCCAGGAAGAAGCCGGTATAGCCGGAAACCACCTCAGCATAGGGGAAGGCGCCAACGTAGCCGATGTAGGGATCGGTGACCAGGCCGGCGTCCATCATTTCCTTCAGCTTCAGGCCGGCCACGATGCCGGAGACGTAGCGGGACTCGAAGGTCAGGTTGAAGGCGTTGTGGAAGTTGGGCAGGCCGGACTTCATGGCGGTATCACCGGTCATGGCCACGAACTCCACGTCGGGGTTCTCGGAGGCGGCCTGCTGTGTGTAGGACTGGTGGCTGTAGGAATTGGTAATCACCAGGGTGCAGCCCTGGTCCACGCACTCGATGCACTTGTCGTAGCACTCTTCGTTCTCGGGGATGTTGTAGTTCCAGACGATGTTCTCGTCGGTGAGGCCGCAGGCAGCGGCGGCCTTGCGGATGCCCTCGATGTGGGCGTAGGTGTAGCCCTCGTTTTCATCGCCCACCAGGACGACGCCGATCTTCACGGGGGCAGAGGTCTCCTCGCCACCTTCATTGGAGGGTGCGGGAGTCTCGTTGGTGTTTCCGCCGCAGGCGGCCAGGCACAGCACCATGACCAGGGCGAGGATCAATGCAAGAAACTTCTTCATTCTTTTTTCCTCCTTTTTTAATGTGGGATGCGGGGCTGAAAGTAAGTGTAAAGTTGCCCCGCACCTGAATAACGGGCGTCGCCCGACATTCACAGAGAATGGCTCCGATAAGGGTATTATAAGTGAAAATGCACAGGATTTCAATACAAAAAGGACGCCATTTTGACATTTCTTTTCAATGGCTGGCAGTAATAATTGCGATGGGGGAGAAAGTTGCACAAATTAAGGGGGATACTTTTGTGGAAAATAGGCAGGGGTTGTGTGAAAAAGCTAACAAGCGGGATTTCGTCACTGGTGGATGCGAGTGCCTGTTTTGCCGGCGATGCCTGCGGCGGGACGAAAGAATCACTGGTGAATCCGAGTACCCGTTTTCCCGGCTATCCCCTCCTGGGCCTTTTGCAGCAGGGTGATGAGGGCGGTGCGGCCGGGGCGGGACAGGGCGAATTTCTCCGCCGCCTGAACCTTGGGCAGCATGGAGCCCTTGGCGAACTGGCCCTGGGCGATGTATTCCTCCACCTGGGCGGGGGTGAGATCGTCCAGATCCTGCTGGTCGGGGGTGTTGAAGCGGATGGCCACCTTTTCCACGGCGGTGAGGATCACCAGCACGTCGGCCTCCAGCAGCTCGGCCAGCAGCTCGGAGCCGAAGTCCTTGTCGATGACGGCGGGGACGCCCCGAAGCTGGCCGTTTTCGCGGATGACGGGGATGCCGCCGCCGCCCACGGCGATGACCACATGGCCGGCGTTGCACAGGGCGCGGACGGAGTCGATCTCCACGATGTCCACAGGCTTGGGGGAGGGCACCACCTGGCGGTAGCCCCGGCCGGCGTCCTCCACCATGGTGTAGCCCCGCTGCGCCGCGATGCGCTCCGCCGTCTCCTTATCGTAGAAGGCGCCCACGGGCTTGGTGGGGTTCCGGAAGGCGGGATCCTCCGGGGAGACCACCACCTGGGTGACCACGGTGGCTACCGGCTTGGCGATATGGCGGCGGGACAGCTCGTTGTCGATGGCCTGCTGGAGGTGATAGCCGATGTAGCCCTGGGACATGGCGCCGCACTCGGGGAAGGGCATGTCCGCCTTGATGGCGCCGCTCTCGGCGGCGGTGGAAAGGCCCAGGTTGATCATGCCCACCTGTGGGCCGTTGCCGTGGGCGATGACCACCTCGTTACCGTCGGCAATCAGGTCCACGATGGCGCTGGCGGTCTCGGTGACCAGATGGAGCTGCTCGGCGGCGGTGTTGCCCAGGGCGTTGCCGCCCAGGGCGATGACGATTCTCTTGCTCATTTTAATATAGTACCTCTCTACGCATATAGGGGTATAGCGGGAACGGTGCCGCTCCCGCTATCCCGTGGTTCTTCAGAAAATCTTGCGCTTTTCCTTGCCCTCGTCCAGCTCCATCAGGGCCTTGACGGGATCCTTCACCTGGGCCAGGAAGATCATGGCCGCGATGATATAGGGCTTGTAGCTGGCCTGCTTATACAGAGGCACCAGGTAGCGGTCGAACACGGAGTTGTCCACCTCGCCCTCGGGGCAGCTGAGGCCGGAGATGTCGGCGGGCAGGCAGTGCAGGTACAGGGCCTTGCCGCCCTTCGTCAGCTTCATCATCTCCTCGGTGCAGGCCCAGTCCTTGTGCTGGGCGTTCTGGGCCAGGAGGCGCTGCTCCAGGGCGTCGATGCCCGCCTTGTCGCCGGCGGCGTAGAGCTTGGTGCGCTCTTCCATGGCGGCAAAGGAGGCCCAGCTCTTGGGATAGACGATGTCCGCATCCCGGAAGGCTTCCTTCATGTCGTTGGTCTTATGGAATTGGGAGCCGTACTTCTGGCAGTTGCGCCGGGCCACGTCCTCCACCTCGGGCATCACGTCGTAGCCCTCGGGATGGGCCAGGGTCACGTCCATGCCGAAGCGGGTGAACAGGCCGATGACGCCCTGGGGAACGGACAGGGGTTTACCGTAGGAGGGGGAGTAGGCCCAGGTCATGGCCACCTTCTTGCCCTTCAGGTTCTCCACGCCGCCGAAATAGTGGATGACATGGAGCATATCCGCCATGCACTGGGTGGGATGGTCCACGTCGCACTGGAGGTTTACCAGGGTGGGCTGCTGCTCCAGGATGCCGTCGCGGTAGCCGTCCTTCACGGCGTCCATGAAGGTCTTCTGGTACTTGTGGCCCTCGCCGATGAACATATCGTCACGGATGCCGATGACATCGGCCATGAAGGACACCATGTTGGCGGTCTCACGGACGGTCTCACCGTGGGCGATCTGGGAGGTCTTCTCGTCCAGGTCCTGCACCTCCAGGCCCAGCAGGTTGCAGGCGGAGGCGAAAGAGAAGCGGGTGCGGGTGGAATTGTCCCGGAAAATGGAGATGCCAAGGCCGGAGTCGAACACGCGGGTGCTCTTGTTGCGCTCCCGCAGGTCGCGGAGGGCGTCGGCCACGGTGAAGACGGCGTCGATCTCGTCGTCGGTCTTGTCCCACGTCCAGTAGAAGTCGGTCTTGTACATGTTGTTGATGTTGAGGGTGCTGAGGTGGCGTGCCAGTTCCACGGTCTTGCTCATAGGTCGTTCTCCTTTTATGTAAAGATGGAAGTGTGTGGGGGAAAGGCGGGCCGCCGGGGGCGGCGGCCCCTACAAATCATTTTTTATTTGATGTCGTTGCCCGTCAGCTCCTGGCGGAAGGCGGTGGCGGTGCCGTCCTTGTTCTCGGGCTTATACAGCATGGGGACGGCGGCGTACAGGGCGGCGCAGGTGACCAGGTCCTTCTTCCAGGTGATCTCGTTGGGGGCGTGGGCCTGGGACTCGGCGCCGGGGCCGAAGCCTACGCAGGGGATGCCGTAGCGGCCCTGGATGGACACGCCGTTGGTGGAGAAGGTCCACTTGTCGGTGAGGGGACGGCCGATGCGCTTTTCCTTGGCGGTGTCGTCGGCATAGAGGCGCTCCGTACCCCACAGGGCGTGGTGGGCGTCCACCAGGGCCTGGACGTGGGGAGCGGTCTCCTTATTGATCCAGGTGGGGAAGAAGCACTCGGTCTCGTACACGTGGCCCGTCCAGGCGGGACGGTCGTACATATACATGGACACCTTCACGTCCTTGGCGTACTTACGGCAGGCGGGAAGGTCTTCGATCTCCTTGAGGCAGGACTGGTAGGTCTCGCCGGCGGTCATGCGGCGGTCAATGGAGATGGCGCAGCTGTCCGCCACGGCGCAGCGGGAGGGGGAGGTGTAGAAAATCTGGCTGGTGGTGCAGGTGCCCCGGCCCAGGAAACGGGCGTCCTCGTAATGGTCGGGGTTGTACTTGGGGTCCAGCATCTTCACCAGGCCCTTGATCTCCACGGTATCGTCGGCGGGATTCTCGTTGAGGTCACGGACGTTCTCGATGATCTCCGCCATCTTGTGGATGGCGTTGTCGCCCCGCTCGGGGGCGGAGCCGTGGCAGGAGACGCCGTGGACATCCACCCGAATCTCCATGCGGCCCCGGTGACCGCGGTAGATGCCGCCGTCTGTGGGCTCGGTGGAGATGACGAACTCGATCTGGCTGCGGGCGTCGTCGGGGCCCTGGAAATACTCGTTGACGATGGACTGCCAGCACATGCCGTCGCAGTCCTCCTCCTGGACGGAGCCCACCACCATCATCTTATAGCCCTCGGGCAGCAGGCCCAGGTCCTTCATAATCTTTACGCCGTAGGCGGCGGCAGCCATGCCGCCCTCCTGGTCGGAGCCGCCGCGGCCGTAGATGATCTCGTCGGTCTCATAGCCCTGGTAGGGGTCGGCCTCCCAGTTGGCGATGTTGCCGATGCCCACGGTGTCGATGTGGCTGTCGATGGCGATGATGCGGTCGCCATGGCCCATCCAGCCGATGACGTTGCCCAGCTTGTCGATCTCCACCTTGTCGTAGCCCAGGGACTCCAGCTCCTGGGCGATGCGCTTGACCACCCGCTCCTCCTCACAGGACTCGGAGGGAATGGCGATCATGTCCCGCAGGAACTTCACCATAGCGGGGCGATAGCCCTCCGCCGCTTTTTTAATGGCCTCAAAATCCATAATGCAACCTCCCGATTCGGCGTGTTACGCCCCCAATATTATGGTTCCGGGGGCACAGCGTCCCCCTCTTTCCCCTCTATCATAGCACGATGAAAGCAGATGTCAAACAAAAATTTTGAAATCCTAAATCTTTTTTAGAATTCTTCTTGCTTTTACCGGTATTTGTGGTATAGTGAAACTGTGAAAGTGGAAGCCGCGGACGAAGAACAGAGGTGAAAGCGATGGAGAGCAGACGACTGGAAACGCTGAAACAAATCGCCCACGGCGTTGCCGTGCAGTTTGGCGACAAGTGCGAGGTGGTGATCCACGACGTGACACCGGGCCGTCCGGATCACACCATCGTGTACATCGAAAACGGACACGTGTCCGGCAGAAAGGTGGGGGACGGCGCGTCCCAGGTGGTGCTGGATCAGATCGCCAATCTGGAGTCCCAGCCGGAGGACCACCTGTGCTACCTGATGCGGACGCCGGGGGGCAAAATCCTCAAGTCCTCCACCATGTACATCCGCAACAGCCGGGGGGCGGTGACGGCCATCTTCGCCATCAACTACGACGTGACCAACCTGATTTTAATGCACCAGGAAATCGGGGAGATGACCATGCCCCGGGACACCGCCCACACCGAGCCGGAGAAGATCATCAACGTCAACGACGTGCTGGAGGAGCTGATCACCCAGTCCATCCGCCTGGTGGGCAAGCCGGTGGCGCTGATGAGCAAGGACGACAAAATCAAGGCCATCCGCTTTCTCAACGACGCAGGGGCCTTCCTGGTGACGAAATCCGGCGACAAGGTGGCCAAATATTTCGGTATTTCCAAGTATACACTATATTCCTATATCGACGTAAAAAAACAGGAGGACAAGAAAAATGGGTAAAATCGATCTGACTATCAACAAGACCGGCCTGGCGCACAACATCCGCAGGGCAAAGGAGAACAACGTCATCATCCCCACCTTTGCGGAGATGGAGAACCCGGAGCTGATCCCGGAGAAGATCAAGGCCAAGCTCTCCCACACCGGCTTGTGGGACGTGGATCCGGTGAACCTGTTCCGCATCACCTGGAAGAACGAGGCCAAGGAGAGCGGCGGCCTGTTCCAGAAGGTGCCCAACTACGTGGAGATCCCCAGCGCCCTCAGCGGCGTGCCCTGCCGCATCATCGCCATGGCGGGCAAGTGGTTCCCCACCGGGTGCCACAAGGTGGGCGCCTCCTTCGGCTGCCTGGCCCCCCGGCTGGTCACCGGTCAGTTTGACGCCGATTATCACCACGCCGTGTGGCCCTCCACCGGCAACTACTGCCGCGGCGGCGCCTTCAACTCCAAGCTGCTGGCGGTGGACAGCGTGGCCATCCTGCCCGCCGAAATGTCCAAGGAGCGGTTTGACTGGCTCAGCAAGATCGCCGGGCAGGTCATTGCCACCCCGGGCTGCGAGTCCAACGTGAAGGAGATCTTTGACAAGACCTGGGAGCTGAAGCAGGACCCCACCATGATGATCTTCAACCAGTTTGAGGAGATGGGCAACCCCCTGTGGCACTACAACGTAACGGGCCGGGCGCTGGCCGATCTCTTTGAGGCGGTGAAGAAGCCGGGACAGCGGCTGTCCGGCGCCTGCTTTACCTCCGGCTCTGCCGGCACCATGTCCGCCGGCGACCTGCTGAAGGAGCGCTATCCCCACCTGAAGCTGGCGGTGGGCGAGGCGTTGCAGTGCCCCACCATCCTCAACAACGGCTTCGGCGGCCACCGCATCGAGGGTATCGGCGACAAGCACATCCCCTGGATCCACAATGTGAAGAACACCGACATGGCCATCGCCATCGACGACGAGGACAGCCAGCGGCTGCTGCGCCTGTTCAACTGCCCCGAGGGCCAGGCCTATATGAAGAACGAGCTGGGCCTGGACGACGAGCTGATCCAGAAGCTGACCTGGCTGGGCATCTCCGGCATCGCCAACGTGCTGTGCTGCATCAAGATGGCCAAGTATTACGAGTTCACCGAGAACGACGTGGTGTGCACCGTGCTCACCGACTCCGCCGCCATGTACCAGTCCCGCATCGACGAGCTGAACGAGATGTACGGCGCCTACGACAACAAGGCCGCCGCCGTGGATCACAACCTCCACATGCTGGGCCTGCGGACCGACAACCTGATGGAGCTGACCTACGCCGAGCGCAAGCGCATCCATAACCTGAAGTATTACACCTGGGTGGAGCAGCAGGCCAGGGACGTGAAGGATCTGAACGCCCTGTGGTACGACACCGAGGGCACCTGGGACGCCGTTCACGCCCAGGCCGACGAGCTGGACGAGCTGATTCGGGAGTTCAACGAGGCCACCGGGCTGCTGAAGGCGCTGTAAGGGGCGGTGCTGAACGGAAGAAGCGAGGAACGAAAGCGGCTGCGCCTTCCGGCGTATTCCTACACAGCCGGATGCTATTTTGTGACAATTTGCACCAAAGACCGCCAGTGCTTTCTTGCGGAGATTCAACCAACTGTAGGGGCGGACGACTCTGTCCGCCCCTATGGCGCATCTGCGCCATATACCTATCATCTGACGCCAATGGGAGCGATTATCCGGGATTGCATGGAACAGCTGGATAACGCGGACGAAGGTGTTTCCGTTGAGAAATATGTCATCATGCCGAACCACGTCCACGCCCTGATTTATATTGAGGGGGACGGGGGCGGACAGAGTCGTCCGCCCCTACAACGGGTGGTCCAACGCTTTAAATCCATTACGACGAGGCGGTGTTGGGAGATGGACGTGAAGACGATATGGCAGCGGTCTTTTTATGACCACGTGATTCGCAATGAACGGGATTATTTGCGGGCGTGGCAGTATATTGACGACAACCCCGCCCGGTGGGCGGAGGATGAATATTTCGCTTGACCGAGGAGAATTGGATGATGAAAAACGTAAAATACGGCAAGTGCGTGCGGTGCGGGAGGACTTACGAGGCCGTGCCGGATCTGACCAACTGCGAGTGCGGCGGGATTCTGGACATTGTGTACGATTACGATTACATTAAAACCGTATTGACCAAGGAGAAGCTGGCGAAGCGGGAAAACCGCTCTATGTGGCGCTACCGGGAGCTGCTGCCCGTGGAGGAGACCACTCCCGACACGCCGCTGCGGGTGGGCTGGAGCCCGCTGTATGAGGAGCCGGGGCTGGCGGAACTGCTGGGCATCAAAAAATTGTGGGTGAAGGACGACGGCCAGAACCCCACCGCCTCTTTGAAGGACCGGGCCAGCGCCATGGCGGTGGCCAAGGCCATGGAGGCGGGGGCCAAGACCATCGCCTGCTCCTCCACCGGCAACGCCGCCTCCTCCCTGGCGGGCAACGCCGCCGCCGCCGGGCTGAAGACCTATATCTTCGTCCCCGACCGGGCCCCCAAGGGCAAGGTGGCCCAGCTGATGATCTTCGGCGCCAACGTCATCTCCGTCAAGGGCAACTATGAGGAGACCTTCAAGATGTCCGCCGCCGCCATCGAAAAATACGGCTGGTACAACCGCAACGCCGCCATCAACCCCTACCTCAGCGAGGGCAAGAAGACGGTGGCGCTGGAGATCGCCGAGCAGCTGCACTGGGAGATGCCCGACTATCTGGCAATCTCCGTGGGCGACGGCTGCACCATCGCCGGCGTGTGGAAGGGTTTTAAGGACCTGTACGCCATTGGCTTTATTGACAAGCTGCCCCGGCTGATCTCCGCCCAGTCCCTGGGGTGCTACCCCATCAACCGGGCCATCCAGGAGGGCAAGGACTGGGAGCCCATGGAGGAGAACACCATCGCCGACTCCATCTCCGTGGGCGTGCCCCGCAACGCCGACAAGGCTCTGATGGCTATTCGGGAGTCCAACGGTCTGGCCATCTGCGTCAGCGATGAGGAAATTCTGGCCGCCCAGCGGCTGCTGGGCCGCACCTGCGGCGTGTTCGGCGAGCCGGCGGGCGTCACCGGCACGGCGGCGCTGAAAAAAGCCTGCGAAATGGGCCTCATCGAGAAGGACGCCACGGTGGTGTCCGTGGTCACCGGCAACGGCTTGAAGGACGTGGCCAACGCCATCAAGTCCGCCGGGGAGCCGCTGCACATCGAGCCTGATCTTGAGTTGATGGTAAAGGGCTTCGCGGAGCGGGGCGTGACGGTGGAATAAAATCGGACGGTAGACGATTTTATGTAGACAACGAATATTTCTGAACGGGTTTCGATACGCATGGAGGATTGTGAAGGGGGACGGGAGTCCCCCTTCACGTGAAATACATACAAAAGCAGGCGCATCCTGGATGCTCCTGCTTTTGCCCTCAAGCTGTCGATACTTTATCGACAGCTTGAGGGTGCCCGGCGGGGCGCCCTTTTTTCCATTCAAAATGCTGTCATTTTTCCACAAAAAATACGAAAACAATTTGGATTTACCGACAAATTTACCTTGACTTTTGGGCCGATATCGTGTATCATAGTTGGTGTTGTAAAGGTAAATAACTTTACAGAAGGAGGAATTCGCGTGAAAAACCAGACCTACCGCATGACCATGCTGTTCGATTTTTACGGAGAAGTCCTCACCCAGCGGCAGAAGGAGTTCTTCGACCTGTATTACAATGAGGATTTGTCCCTGGGCGAAATCGCCGAGAACTACGGCATTTCCCGCCAGGGCGTCCGGGACGTCATCGTCCGGGCCGAGGGCGCAATGCAGGAGATCGAGGACAAGACCGGTCTGCTGCGCCGCTTTATGCAGATGCAGGACAAGCTGGACGCCATCACCCAGGCGGCCCGCGACATCCAGACCATCAACTACCGCCAGCACGAGAACCCGGAGCTGGAACGGCTGGCCCAGGTGATTTTGACCAACGCCGACGCCCTGAAGGAGTAAGCGAAGATGGCATTTGAAGGACTCAGCGAAAAATTAAGCGCCACATTCAAGCGCCTGCGGGGCAAGGGTCGGCTGACGGAGGCGGACGTGCGCGCCGGTATGCGCGAGGTGCGCATGGCGCTGCTGGAGGCCGACGTCAGCTACAAGGTGGTCAAGGACTTTGTGGCCCAGGTCACCGAGCGGTGCGTGGGCAGCGACGTACTGGACAGCCTGACTCCCGCCCAGCAGATCATCAAGATTGTCAACGAGGAGCTGACGGCCCTCATGGGCGGCACCAACGCCAAGCTGGCGTTCGCCTCCAAGGGGCCCACGGTGATCATGATGGTGGGCCTCCAGGGCGCCGGTAAAACCACCAACGGCGCCAAGCTGGCAGGCTTTTTGCGCCGGCAGTACGGCAAGCGGCCCCTGCTGGTGGCCTGCGACGTGTACCGCCCCGCCGCCATCACCCAGCTACAGGTGGTGGGCAGGCAGCTGGACATCCCGGTGTTCGAGATGGGCCAGGGCGACCCGGTGCAAATCGCCCAAGAGGCGGTGCGCTACGCCCGTGACCACGGCAACGACACGGTGCTGCTGGATACCGCCGGACGGCTCCATGTGGACGAGGCGCTGATGGACGAGCTGCGGCGCATCAAGGCCACGGTGCATCCCAACGAAATTTTGCTGGTGGTGGACGCCATGACCGGCCAGGACGCGGTGAATGCCGCCTCCGCCTTTGACGAGGCCCTGGGCATTGACGGCGTGCTGCTGACCAAGCTGGACGGCGACGCCCGTGGCGGCGCGGCCCTCAGCATCCGGGCGGCTACCGGCAAGCCCATCAAGTTCGTGGGTACCGGCGAGAAGCTGGACATGATCGACCACTTCCACCCCGACCGCATGGCCTCACGCATTCTGGGTATGGGCGACATGCTGAGCCTGATCGAGAAGGCGGAGCAGCAGTACGACGAGGCCCAGGCCAAAAAGCTGGAGGAAAAGCTGCGGAAAAACCGCTTCACCCTGGCGGATTATCTGGATCAGATGGAGCAGCTGGGCAACATGGGCGATTTGAGCCAGCTGGCGGATATGCTGCCCGGCAACATGGGCAAGGGCCTGGACGCCAGCCAGATCGACGAGCGCAAGCTGGCACGGCAGAAGGCCATCATCCAGTCCATGACGCCCCTGGAGCGGGAGAACCCCCAGGTGCTCAACGCCAGCCGCAAGCGCCGCATTGCCGCCGGCTGCGGCTTGGAGGTGTCGGACGTGAACCGGCTGCTGAAGAGCTTCGAGATGATGCAGCAGATGACAAAGGCTATGACCCGGGGCAATTTCCGGGGCATCCCCGGCATGGGGGGCAGCAGCAAGATGCGCAATTTCGGGCGCAAAAAGCGGCTGAAATAACAGAGGGAATAAGTGCTTTCGCATTTATCTGATAAAAAAAGAAATACATATTTAATTTGGAGGAAAAAACTATGGTTAAGATTCGTCTGCGCCGCATGGGCGCCAAGAAGGCTCCTTACTACCGCGTGGTGGTGGCGGATTCCCGCTATCCCCGTGACGGCCGTTTCATCGAGGAGATCGGCTCTTACAATCCCTGCGTGAGCCCCGCTGAGATCAAGATCGACGCTGACCGCGCCCGTGAGTGGATCAAGACCGGCGCCCAGCCCACCGAGACCGTCCGCGCCCTGCTGAAGAAGGTCGACGTTCTCTAATCCGGGGGCAAGGCATGAAGGAATTGCTGCTCTATATCGCCAGAAACCTCGTCGAGCATCCCGATCAGGTCAGCGTGACCGAAGTGGAGAATGGCGACGAACTGACGCTGGAGCTGCGCGTAGCACCCGAGGACATGGGTAAGGTGATCGGCCGCCAGGGCCGCATCGCCAAGGAGATCCGCACTCTCGTGCGCTCCTACGCCCAGCGCACCGGCGCGAAGGTTACTGTGGATATTGTGGACTGACATAGTCTGACAAAGCGCCCTGCCGCCAGGAGGCGGCGGGGTGTTTTTTTGCCCGGAGGGCGCATATACTGCCACCAAAATCGTGAAAGGCGGTATGCAATATGCGCATTTTGAAAAAGCCCACCTATATCCTGCTGCTGCGGCGCACCCACCTGGCGGCCCTGGCGGTGCTGCTGCTGGCGGCGGCCATCTTCGCGGTGGTGTACGCCCCGGCGGCGGTGACCACCGGGGCGGTGGCCCGGCAGCTGCCCATCTACTCAGTGGAGCGGCAGGACAAGTGCGTGGCCATCAGCTTCGACGCGGCGTGGGGGAATGTAAGAGTGCGATAAACGGCGGAAACGATGGGGCACCAATAGGAGGGAAACGATACTGCGCGGGGAACGCCAAATAATGGAACGGAGTTTTGTGAAAAAAGAAAGATGCTTTTTTAGCGAAAAGGAAGCGCAAAAAAGCAAGGAATACCGCGGTCTTTCGGGTTTTGATGCCGGAATTTGCCACAGGTTAAAACGGAAGAAATGCCGTGTAATGCCGCCGATAGAAAAGGAGGAAAAGCCGGAAAAAGCGCAGCATGGAAAGAAACAAAATGCTGGGATCGGCTTATGCAGAAAAGAGAGAAAATGCCGGGTAATGCTGCCATATAAAACGGACAAAATGCCGGAATATCCGCTGGGAATGGGTTCGGCAATTTGTCTAAAACTGATGACTAAATGCCGGAATTTGCCGCTTTATACTATCCTGTGAGCGCCTTTGCGGCGGTATGCGCTGCCTGCGCAGCGCACTGTGTGGCGGCGATGGAGGAGACGAAAATCCGTCTTGTATAAAATGGCCATTCGTGGTAAACTGAAATTGAGAAAGGCGGGTGTTTTCCATGATGTATCCATTTTTGCAGATCGACGGCGATACGGAAATTGTGCACTCTGAAATGCTTCCCGGCGGGGAAGTGAAGGTATATGTAGAGAAGCCTGACGCAAAGGACGGTTTTCATCATGCCACCTGTTTTCTGCCGACCTATCGCTGGGAGGACATTCAGGGCTTTTCCGCGAAAGAGATTGACCGGTACCAGGAGGTCATCGAGTCGACCGCGCATTTGATTATGGAGTTTGCACAGACAGGAGGCTTCGACCATGCCGCAGGTCTTTAAGATCGGCGCCTACTGGGTGTATTTCTGGGCAAATGAGAATGAGCCGTTAGAGCCGGTGCACGTTCACATTTCAGAAGGGGCACCGGTGGCGAATGGTACAAAAGTGTGGATTACAAAGTCCGGAAAATGCCTGCGGTGCAATAACGACTCCCATATCCCTGAAAAAGTGCTGCGGAACATCATCAGAGTGATTGAAGCGCGCAGCGGCGAAGTCATCGAAAAGTGGGTGGACTTCTTCGGCGAGGCAACATTTTTCTGCTGATGCTGCCCACGTCATGAGCATATAAAACCCACCCCCGCTTTCAGAATGAAAGCGGGGGTGGGTCTTTTTTATGGGGAATGACGGTGCGGCACTTGCCGCCAAAGAGTTATGTTGCGCTTTTTACGGCGCCACCGGGATTGGGCTGGGTACCTTGGCAAGGACTTGCCTGCTGACTGGATTTGCCTTTTCTTGGTGTGGATTTCCGCTTGGCCTTTCCGTTCTGATATGATACCCCCTAAGTAGACCATGGAAATATCCAAAGTCTACTTAGGGGGTATCATATCAGAGCAGAGATGCTCTCCCGGCCCGCTGTTTTGCGGAGACCGATCTGCGGATACTATATTATTATGGTGTATGTCACGCAAAACTGGGCTGTGCAGCAGCAAAATGATTCAAAAAAGCCGAAAAAAGTGTTTGCAATAGGGGACACATAGTGCTATAATAGGGTAAAAGAAAAAAGTGCGGCAGCAAGAGGGGGCGGCAACCCCCACTTGCCTGCATAGGTGAAGTGAGCACCTACACAGCAGAAATGAATCTGCACCGCACCTGTAGTATATTCTTTTTTCGCTTCGTTTGCAAGGGGGGAAAGGGTATGCGAAGGGACGGGGCAGTATGTGCACCGTGTAGGACTGACCTGCACGGTTTTTCTTATTTCTTCGGAAAGGAGGTTCGTCCGGCCTGCGGGGGCAGGCTGGGCAGGTATGTTTGCCGGCATACCTTCATATGTTGGAACAACAAAACGCATATGGAGGGTATCATAATGAAACGCAAAGACATGACGACCTATCGCGTTACGCGTCACTTTGAGGGGACCCGCTCCGCCAGGGAGGTAGTTGCGGCGCTGGTCAGGACCCACAGCCGATAAGCCTATGGGTACGAAAGATACATACCGCGTCGGGCGCTACGCCCGACTTTCCCGGGAGGACGGGGACAAGCTGGAGAGCGACAGCATCGTCAACCAGCAGCGGGTGATAGAGGACTACTGCACCGCCCATGCCGGGCTGGTCATCGTAGAGGACTATGCGGACGACGGCTTTACCGGCACCAACTTTAACCGCCCTGCGTTCCGGCGGATGTTGGACGACATTGAGAAGAACAAAATCGACTGCATCGTCGTGAAGGACCTGTCCCGTTTCGGCCGTGACTATATCGATATGGGCTACTACCTGGAGCGGTACCTGCCCAGCCGGAATATACGGTTCATTGCCATCAATGACAATGTGGACAGCCTGAACGGGCCCTATGACATGCTGCTGCCGCTGAAGAACGTATTCAACACGCAGTACGCCAAGGACATCTCCGGGAAGGTGCGGAGCGCCTTCCGCGTCAAGCAGCAGCGGGGCGAATTCGTGGGCGCCTTTGCCTCCTACGGCTACCAGAAGGACCCGGAGAACCACAACAGGCTGATGGTTGACCCGGTGGCAGCCCGGGTGGTTTTGCGGGTGTTTCAGATGGCAGCCCAGGGCATCGGGCAGGTGCGCATTGCCAAGACACTGAACGAGGAGAAGATTCCCTGTCCCAGTGAGTATAAGAAGATGATGGGCATGAAGTACTGCAACAACCACCGCCTGGAGACCACCCGGTACTGGACCTACGCCACCATTCACCGAATGCTGACCAATGAAATGTACGTGGGCGCCATGGTGCAGAACCGCAGTGTGCGGCCCACGATGCACGGCAAGGCAAAGGCGCTGGATAAGAAGGACTGGGTGGTGGTGGACAATACCCACGAGGCCATTATCTCCCGGGAGCTGTGGGACACGGTGCAGGCGCAGGTGGCAAAGAATGGCCGGGAGATCGACTTCCAGGGCAACCTGGGCCTGTTCGCAGGCTTTCTGTTTTGCGGCGACTGCGGACGGGCCATGGTCAAGACCATTTGGGGCAAGAAGACCACCTACTCCTGCGGCTCCTACCGCAGGTATGGGGCGACGGTGTGCAGCAGTCATTCCACGCCTATGGAAACGCTGGAGGCCATCATTCTGGCGGACCTGAATCGCATTATCGCAGAGGTGAAGGATCTGCGCCAGGTGGCGGAGTCGTGCCGGGAGGAGAGACCCCTGCAGGCGCGGTGCTCGTCCGAGCAGCAGCGTCTTACCGCCGCCTTGACACGGGTGCAGCACCTGAAGAAGGGCGCCTATGAAGATTACAAGGAGAACCTGCTGTCCCGGGACGAGTATCTCCGCTATAAGGAGGACTACGACAAGCAGGAGGCGTCATTGCATGGGCAACTGGCTCAGCTGGCGCAGCAGGAGGACCCTCAAGAGCTTTTGCAGGAGCCCTGGGTGGACCAGCTCCTGCGGCTGGGCTGCCTCACAACGCTGGACCGGGCGACCCTGGCGCAGACGGTGAAGGAAATCCGTGTGTTTGAGGACAAGCACATCGAGATTACCTACCTCTTCTCCGACGCGCTGCGGGTGCTGTTGGAAAAACCCGGCGAGGAGGAGGGACAGGCCGCCCGCGAGGAGAACTGCACACCTTAAGGGCAGCGAACAGCCGCCCCAAAAGGACGGCAGGATGCGCAACCTGCTATTTCCAACAGAAGAAAAGGATGGGTGCGGTGAGAAAGAAAACCGTTTCTCGCCGGGCCCAAATAAAGGTACATATAGGGGACACATAAGCAAGGGCGTGTGCCTGGATAATATGATAAGGAGGTAATACATATGAAACGTCACGGTAAACAAGCAAACGCAAGGCTGTATCACTTCGGCAGGAGGGAGAGCAGCGCCACCACCGCTCCGGCTGGGTGGGGGAGGGAGCGGATGATGCTCTCGGGTGGTCTGGATATGGACTGTCGTAGCCGCGGCTCATTCACGGCTTGGGGGGTACCTGAAGCTGATAGGGTGAGCCTGTACCGGCAGGGCTGTGTGCTGATGGGAGAAGGTGTGGCGTAAAAAACGAATTTGCACAGCATTGACAATCTGTTTACCCTGGCAAAGCCGCTTGGCGTTACCGTGGGTAAAATGATTGCGAGAAAACACTATTGCAACGGCAGGGAGGGGCTGTTCCCCTCCCACACACAATAATACTCTACGAAAGATGAGGTAAGAAAAATGAGCATCATGGACGATTATCAGAATAGCCAGAAGTTTTTCTTTGGCATGGCCGGTGGTTATAACGCCTACGACGTGTGCGCCGCCTTCATTCTGCAGGAGATGCGGCTGTATCGGAATAAGAACGGCGGGCGGAACATGGTTTGCACGCTGCGGAACTGCAAGGGCGCCATCGCCGGCATCTGCTTTGATTACAGCGGCGAGCTGGATGAGGCCAGCGCCGGCACTCCTGTGATGGTGCAGGGTCGAATGGGCTCCTACAAGGGCGCGCCTCAGATTCGGATTATCGACATCTGGCCTCTGGATGCTGACAACGCGCAGAACGACATTCGGACGCTGCTGCCCCACGGGTTGCTGTCGGGGGAAGAGGGGTTTAAGAAGTTCTGGGATGCCATGGTGGCGAAAATCCAGAACGGGGACTATCTGCTGCTGTGCAAGGCGCTGGTGGACGAGAATAAGGAGGTGTTCAGTAGCTGCCCGGCGTCCACCGGCAGCCATCACGCCTGCGTGGGCGGTCTGCTGACCCACACCTACGAGGTGATGGAGTGGGCGTATAACTTCGCTGAATACTACAATGATACCTATGACTTTGGCATTGACAAAGAGCTGCTGACTGCCGGGGCGGTGCTCCACGACATCGGCAAGGTGCGTGAGTATGGCTTTGACAGCACCGGCGCGGCAATGCGGCCCACGGATGCCATGAAAGAAAACGCCCATGCGCTGGAGGGCGCCATGATGATCCGGCAGATGGCCCAGGAGTTGGGCACGCCGGAGGATAAGGCCAAGAAGCTGGCAAACCTGGTGGCCAGCCACCACACCGCCTACCCGTTCCGCGTGGGCGTGAGCCCCATCACGCCGGAGGCTCGGCTGCTGGCGGTGGTGGACAACCTGGACAGCAGTGTGAGCAGTAACTTCGGTAAGGACATCACTTTCATGGAGGGCAAGCCGGTGCATATTCAGGACGTGGCGTGAGAAAGGATGGGGCATAGGATTCCTCGAAACGGATAAAACACTCCCCCTATGGGAGACAGAGGGAAACTCTGCCGAACATAGGGGGAGCGTGATTATGCATAGATTTATATCGTGTTGCTGGAAACCGCGCTGGCAAACTTGAAAAAGCAGGTGTTTGTCCTGCAGTTCGCTGTTGGTGAGTTTGACATGGTGGTCTTTGACCCGGCTGCTGCGTCCTGCGAGATATTTGAGATCAAGCACAGCACCGAGGTCGTCCCAGAGCAGGCACGACATCTGCTCGACCCGGAGAAGTGCGCTATGACGGAGCACCGCTATGGGTCGGTCACAAGAAAAACCGTCCTGTATCGCGGCGCGACGCAGGACGGTGAAGGAATACGGTATGTGAATGTGGAGGAGTATCTGAAGGGTGTCGGTTGAACCGACACCCTTCGCCTTTCGTAGTGGAGCAATCTTAGTCAATTCGATCATTTCAAATGAGTTTTTTCGATGGCTGGTTTAGAGTTGATAATTCATTATATCCCCACGGGACATATCATCCCATGGGGATGCTAAAACAGTTTTATGAATTATCCTCGATTAAGCCGTTATTCTGTAGGTATTCCGTAAATGCAAAGATAATCTTAGCATTCCTCTGGACTATGTCTTTCTCCTGGAAGTCTGTCAGAGACGATGCAAGGTCCAAAAGCTCCTTGATTTTTGTTCCATCCTTCCATTGTTTCCGGAGGTTCTGATAACCCTTATAATACTTAATCTTGTCTGCAAATCGATAATCTGAAGCACTGATATTCACACGCTTTTCAAGCAGCGCCTTGTTTCCCAACGACTCCAGATTGCGGGAGTTCGAGAGGGAGCGTTCTTTTTCCTGACGATTCCGGGGATAGATATGTTCGATGTCAAGACGACTCTCCAACGGTAAAAGCTCTTGCTCTTTATCCTGATATGCCCACCAAGTTAACATAGACCTTGTAATTCCACGATTGTTGCTGAACACATAGTTGTTGAATACGTTTGTGACCGCCTGTACGTTGAACTGGAAACCAGCGAATGTGACCGGGAGATCGTTTACGATGTTTACCATCTCTGCGTATATTGGGGTACGAAGTGCATTGACACCTGGGTTAGTGACCGCGTATGCCCAGATAAATCCTGTGATCTTATGAAGAAAATCGCAGAACTTATCATCGTCCAGCATCCCAGAAGCGTTCCGATTATGGAGGTAATATACGGATACGATGTATGCCCACATGCCATTAGGTGCATAATTCAAAACGAATAAACGACGTAGGCAGGCTTCAGAAAAGCGATCTTTGTTTTGCAGCTCAACATCGTTCCAGAAGTTCGCTAGATCGATAATATTGTTGAAGGTCTCATCGCTTTTAAGAAGAGCATAAGCATTCCGCTCGTAAAATTTCCGCAGAGCTTCCGTAGTGGATGATTTCATCCCCAATTTAGCACGCTCGTAATACATGTATCGTGTAAAAGCCTCGTCCATTGGCGTGCCGGTGATAGGGTGATAAATCTTGGAGCAAAGCTCGTCCAACTGTTTCCATCGTTCAATGAACTCTGCTTTGCGTCCTTTCAGACTGTAATACTTGTAGAACTGAGCCTTAAAAATATCAGAATCTGATAGCGGTTTGCCTCGATCATTCAAAGTGGAAAAAATACGCAGCGCGGTATCCTGAGACTCTGCTTCAATCGGAAGAAGAATACAATTATTTAGTAAACGGGTAGGCAGATGTGCAAAATAGCTTGGGTACTCCTCAAGGAATGTATTTATCTTCTTCTGGAAAAAGCGATAGTTTTGCGCATACTGGCTCTTTTGGTTATCGTCAGCTATACCAGTCCGAAGGATTTCTCGTAGTTCCTGTTTTGCTTCGTCTGTTGCCACTTCGGATTCTAATTTCAAAGAATTCAAGTCCGGTTTATCGAACTCATCAGTTTTCCAAATACACTGCTCAATATTTTTCCTGGTGGTAACCGACAGCTCATCCTTCATTTTCCCATAACGAGCATGAAATGCCCGGAGGAGAAGCATGAGTGTAGTCAGACGCTGTTGTCCGTCAATAACTTCCTGACGCTTGTCCTCGTTGAGGAATGTTACGATCGGCCCCAGAAAGTATTCGTCGTTGTGACGATCAAACTTATCGCAGTCGTTATCTGGAAAGGCGAATGCAAAAATGTCATCCCATAGGGTCTGACATTCCTTTTCCTCCCATGCATATGGACGTTGATAATCCGGGATAAGAAAATCAGCTTTATTGTCGCCCAGTAGCTGCCGGACGGTTTTCTGTTCTATGTCAAGTTTGGACATGTGCATTTCTCCTTATGTTCCGAATATGGAGTTGTTCCTGCTTGTTTCATTACTCCATTAGTCTCAAGGATACGCGTTTGAGAATATAATTCAATCAATTTGCATATCGTAAATAAACGGAAAAAGGACACGATGAAATCATGAAGCTATATTCAATAAGCATATCTGGAAAGAGGTACCACTTTTTAGGGGAAATACCGCTACCACTTGTTAGTTTGATTGATGATTACTGCGGCAGCTATAATAACGGCAACTCATCTGATGATCCCGATAAAGCATTCTCGGAACTATATAGATTTGTCCGTTACGAACTTAAGTGTAATATCAATCCTTTTGATATAGATCATGTTTTCCGTATCAATCTTTAGTTTAAATTGTTGCAATAGTATCAGGTTCAATTTTGAAAGCCTCTCTCAATATAACTGTTGAAAACTTTCTGTACTGGCTTGACGTATATAGAAAGCTGTCTTTTGAAAACTCATAATGCCATGCACTAAAGAGGCTATCATAGTAACTGAAATCTCTCACGCCGTTGATGCTCAGCTGTCTTGTTAAGGCAATGATAAAACCATTGATTGCGATAACAGATAGCAGCTTTGACGTTTCGTCATCCCACTGATCTTTAAGATTTTTCTTTATTGCACCAAAATAGTTCCGCAAGACTGACGTGCAGAACGAAACATAATCATCAATTGCATCACTTTTCAAACCACGAAGCGCATCTTTATCTCCATCCCAGTATGTAAACAAGCTCTGTTTTCCCTCAGAAGGAGTAACCGTCACTAAATATCGTAATGCAAAACGTACAATAGACGCCGTTTTGATTTTTCCACTGTCAAGAGAGGACAGTTGCAGCAGATTATGAAACGGCCCTTGTTTATTGAGCTTCTCAATGACAAACTGCGCGATGCTTTCATCTGCAATCGGATTTTGAATTCGTTTTACGTGAAGCAATACATTTTGCGGAACAGGTTTCGCATTAGAATTGATATCGACGAATATTTCACTTTGAATTCGCGCACGTTCTTCTTCGCTCATATTAGCAGGAAAAATCAATCCAGTTACAAGCAAATGCAACTGTTTTCTTAATTCTGATATGATTCGCTCTTGTTTAGAGTCGTTCCCACTTTCATAGTGAGCAAAGATTCTATGCTGTCCGTCAATTACACAAATACTGTTGATTTCCTTTGGAAAGATAAGTGTGCAGTTCCCCTCAAGGTCGCCTATTTCATCAACAGTTTTGTAATCGCCGCCCTCATCACAGAACCTCACTCGATCAGGAAGTCCGACGATGATATTGTTGAAAAAGGCTTCTCCTTTGGCCTCTATAAATGATCGAATACTTTTAATCTTATTCTTTTCAAGTAATCTCTGATAAAGCCAAATAGATTCAGCCCAATTGTCTTTACGCATAACGTAGCATGTATTCATCAGATCTTCTGCAGACATCATGAACGACACTATGCGCACATTGTTTTTGATCCCGGTGAATGATTTCGGATAGATTATTGGAGCTGTTATTGAAGCATTCTCATGCGAACTAGATACTGGGCCAATATCTGAGCTTCTTAAGCCAAGAAAACGGAATACCTCATTTCTTGCGGAGTGTTTTATGCACTGCGTAATCCACTGAAAATAATTCAGGGTTTGAGGTTGAACGAATACTAACTCAGAAAACAATTGATAATCATCGTTGCTCAAAGATAATTCTTCTTTTGACATGTATAAGGCGTATGCTTTGATGCGTCTATTATCATATTTTTGAAGATCACTCGCTCGTTCTGGGAACATCTTCACTAATTCCGTTATGAAACACGAGAGATTGCCCTTTATCTGTCCAAACGCCTCGTTTTTCGTTCGAATGTGATCGCGAATATTCGTTGTTGTAATTGTATCTTCACAGATCAACCAAACATTTTCATAAATGAAAAGTGCATCTACTTCCACTTTGCGATGTCCAATATACATCTCTTGATCATTGGTGGGATAATACTGAAAACCGGCATCAGTAAAAGTTTTTACGATTTTCCTCTTGAAAAGACTCTTTGATCGTTTTTCAAGTTGTTTCGGTGATAGGGTTTTGCTTTTTGACGCACTATTAACCTTACGACTATTCTTCTTCATTGTGCGCCTCCCTCAGCTTACGAAATTCCTCGGGCAGTTTTGCTACTGCTGCATTTAGATTTGGTTCAATTACTGGCTTGTCTTCCCGAATCTTCGCTTTTCCATCAGCTGCATCCCGAATCCGCTGCTTAGAAATATCATAGTATTTTTTGTTGAGTTCCGCGCCAACGAATCTTCTACCCTCTAATAAAGCTGCTACGCCGGTCGTTCCCGACCCCATAAATGGGTCGAGTACTAAGGCATTCGGGTTAGTCAGAGCCTTAATCAGTCTTTGCGGTAAAGCAACTGGAAATTGGCAGGGATGATCTGTCTTTTCTACATGCTTTGATTTTACATTCGGGATGTCCCATACATCTGATGGATTCTTCCCGAGAGGGTTTCCGCTTAGTTGCCCTTTATTGGGGCCTTTATAATACCGTTTACCGGGGTATTTTTGAGGAACACGAACATCATCAAGGTTGAATACAGTTTGTGCTCCTTTTGTAAACCAAAGTATAGTTTCATGCCGACCACTGAATCTGTTTGTACTATTAAGACCGTGCCCAAAAGTCCAAATAATACGATTTCGCAAAATAAAGGGGATTTCATAATGCTCACTCATCGAAGTGAAAATCTCATAGACAATGCAATCAAGGGGTACAACACATCTTTCTGAGATATGGTAGCCCACTTGCCAGCATACACTTCCGCCGCTTTTAACGACTCGATAAAGATCGTCAAACATACGTGTATGCTGCTCTCTAAATGATGCTATATCGTTATGAGGATCTTCATATTCTTTGCCCATGCAGTATGGGGGGGAAGTTATGACCAAATCAACAGACTCGTCTGGTAGCTCCTTTAGAAGGTCTAAGCAATCCCCACAGTGCAGAGTGACACTATTATTCGTTCGGAATTCGCTAAATATTCTCATTTTCATGCACCCCTTTCTTGGGAGGAAAAAACATATTGCAATATTGAATGCTCTGTAGTTTTGATCGTTCGTTCTATTCCTCCAGCTTCAAGAACCCCTGCTCAAACGCTCCGGGGAATTGGAAGCGCTTGTCGTCACCGTTGAAGGTCACGACAATGATTGCCCCGTCGATACCCTTGACCTGGCCTTTTCCGAATGCTTTGTGCATGACAACTGTTCCGGCATGAACCTTGGAGGTGTCGATTTGCACTTTCGGTTTTATTGCCGCTGGCGTAGCCACAGGCGTAGGCGGCACATAAGATGGCCGATAGGTCGATCCTGCTGTCGGGCGGTAGGCCGAAACAGACGGTGTAGACGGCTGTACGATAGGCGTTCTCTTCGCCGGAGTCTGCTTCTGCGGCTCTTTTGCCAGCGGCAACTCGTCCTCATCATCTTCATCGTCGTCACTGATATTGACAAACACAGGCCGATCCGGAATATCATCGTCCCTCGGAGTATCTGCCGTCATGGAAGCTGCCAACTGTCCAGCCATAGCATCGTAATCAGCACGAGAAATAACCGTGCTATACAGACCAACATCCTCGCCGGTGTGCTTGTCTATACCGGTGTAAATCAGGCTGGCGTCCTCATACCGTTTGAATTTATAGACGGCATCGTTCATCAGGGCCTCATTGAATACGTTCAACGAAACGAGCAACTCGAAATCCTTCACGTCCAGACCGGTGACCTTTTTGAAAAGCTCCGGCTCCAACTGCGTGATAACGTCCTGCAAGCTGTATTCCCGGTAATCCGTCAGATACATGAAGACCGGCACACGGGTAGCGAATTTGATCAGCTTTTCTTGAATCATCTTCCGCTTGGACTTGTATTCCTTTTCAGCGTCCGTCAGCTCTTTCTTTTCCTTCGGCGTCAGCTTTTCGCCGTCACGCTTGGCCTTCTTGACGGCATTTGACTTGTTTATAATGGTTTCGATATCGGCATTCAGGCTGCGGAATCCCTCAATTCGCATGAGCGCATCCATCGCCTCCTCGCTGGCAAGCAGGCGGGCAAGGGTGTCGTTGTCCACGTTGACCAGCAATGCGCTCTCCCAGCGTTTCGCAAGCAGAGTGGCAGAAGTACCGGCCATAGCGATATCGAGAATTTCAGCGGCATTGACCTGACGCATGGCACTGCCGTCATAGGCCAGCACCGGCAGGAAGTTGATGAACTCTCCGACCTTCTTTTCCGGATTGCTTTCAGCCACATTCAGGCGGCAGGAATAATCGGAAATCTGGCGGAGCGCACGATCCAGCGCGAAATCGAAGACATAGCACTCCCGCTTGACGATCTCACGCTCACCGTTGTCCTTCGTGATCTCCCACGGGCTCTGCACACGGAACGCCGCCTGGAAATAGGTCTCCGGCGAGGAGAGGTTGCGGAGCATGAAAATGCCTGTCCACGGCCGGATCGTGACGCCTGTGGTCAGCTTGCCGCAGGAGAGCGTGATGGTTTTCGTCTCCAGCGGATCGCCCATAGAACGGCGAACAGGCTCCAGAGCGGCCACACCGATACCGGCCTGTGTTCCGGCGCAGACGTTGACCTTGTAATCGTGATAGAAACTGTTTTGCTTCTGCGCCAGCAGATTTGCCATTGCGTAACAAGAGGCCACGTTCGGCATAAACCACAGCGTATGGGACAGCACGTTCAGAAGACGGGTGTCGGAATAGGGCATTGGCGGCTTCTGCGCTCCCAGCTTCAGCTCGTCCACAGAGGTCTCCAGATACGAGCCATGGATCAGATCCAGCCATTTCTGCACATAATCCTCGTATTTGAAATGTGCGTCCTTGCCGGTGCCTTCCGCAGAGAAGAAAACATTCAGATCAAATTCATCGAATTCGCCCTGTTTGGCAATGCGCTGGATGCTCTCCGGGATCTTATAGGTCATCATGACCATTCTCGGCAGAGCGGCGTATGGATTGACGCCTTCACCTTTCCATTCGGCCTTGGCTCGCTGCTCGTCAGAGTAGGTCCAGTTATAAATCTGCTCCTCGATAAACTCGCCGGAATTCAGCGCGCGGAACGGTGTGCCGGAGAGATAGAGGTAATAGGTCGTAGTGATCGGCAGCCACGTTTCATCGTAGGCATTACCACGGTCATATTTTGAGAGGTCTTTTTCATAGGTATCATCGTCCTGCTCAAAGAGCGATTTTGCGTTGTCGCCCCATGCGCCGAAATGATACTCATCAAAAATGACGAGATCCCAGTTGGTGGTATGTACCCACTCGTTGTTGGCCTTGATGCCGCCGGTCTCCTTGTTCACACCGAGGAAATCCTGAAACGAGCCGAAGCAGACGATGGGCCGGGATTTATCCGCCCTCTGGTACTGCTGGTCGTTTGTCAGGCCGCCGGGAACGGTGGGCCGTGTGATGAACTGCCAGCCCTCAAAATCCACATGCGTCAGTAGGTCCTCACGCCATGCGGTCTGCACCGCCGGTTTGAAAGTGAGGATCAGCACACGCTTCATGCCCATTTTCTTTGCCAGCTGATAGGCCGCAAAGGTCTTGCCGAAGCGCATCTTGGCGTTCCACAGGAATTTCGGCGTCCTGCCGCTGCCTTCCTCGTAGGCGGATTTGAAATACTTGCAGGTCATATCCACGGCGTATTCCTGCTCCGGACGCATGGCGAAGGTCTGTGTACGCTCTTCGACATTTTCCGCACCGGTCTGCACGGCCACAACAGCGGCCTTCACATCGTTCAGCGTGCATTTGAACCATTCGTTGCGGTCCTCACCGGCGTTTAATTGCTGTTTGCCTTTTGCTTTCAGAACAGCGTGGACGTCATGGTCGGTGAAGCAGCTGCCGTCATTTTTCATGGCGGACCACTGGCCGAGGATGCGATACGGAACGGCGGCGGTATGGGTCTGCTCCTTAATACGGGTCTCAACATCACGCTCGGTATAACCGACCTTGATATAGCCCTGATGGGAGGCCACGCCTACGAATTCATAAGCGTATATCGTAGGGTGCGATTCTGGCCGTTGGGGGAAGAATTCCATTTCTGCCATTACTCGTCACCTCCAAGGTCCATCGGCTTAATCATTGAATCAATAAATGCAATTTCTTCTTCGGTGAGGCCGTACTTTTTATAAAGCTCTTCATCCGTCCACGGCTTGCTGAAATCCTGCATTGGCACAAATCCGTATACGCGCTGGGTTGCATCTTGAGAGATTTTCTTTAATGAAACAAAGAATCTAAAAAACTTTGTATTGATATAACTGATAACATTCTTTGTGATTATTTCGTCATCAAATGGTCCTATAACAATATAAGTTTCTGTACAGCACGTTCCCTTATCACCGAAGACTGGTTTGTTAATGATTTGGTGAGGATAATCATCCCCCGCGTTATATGCTTTCGAAATAAAAATCTTATACTTATTCACCCAGTCAACGTTTCGCTCAAGCTGTTTGATTGGGTAAAATGATTCCCCACCGCGCTGAAATAGAACAGCGTCCCCTTCTCTTCTTGTTTTATTCCCAACAACACTGGTTGCAAGACCGAATGGGCGACGTGCACTTACCAATTTAGAAAAGCTTGACTCTCCATGTGACGCAACTTTATCAAGGATTGATATTGCTTCATTTCGCCTAACAAATACATCGTTATCGCCAATTTTCATATATCTCTCCTGTTTGGAGATAATGCCCGAGGAATCATGCGTGGCAACTAAGCACTTTCCGCAATTATCTCGATCCCATAGGAAATAACATACGCCACCCTTGATTTCTACTCCGGTTCCAAAACAGTCAGAGGCATTTAGAAAATCGTGTAAAACTCGAATACGAGTATCCTCAATCATCTCTTTTCTAAAACTATCAAGGCCCTTTCCTCCAGCAAACCAGCGAGAAGGTACAATCATACTAAGAAACCGCGGTGATAGTTTCTTCGCTTGTTGGATGAAGAGATGATATATTGGCGTTGCACTTGCACCGTTTCCACCATCTGATAATTGATAGGGCGGGTTGCTTATTATGACATCAAACTTCATATTAAGAATCTCCTCTGGTTTCGTGGTATGGATCATCTCATAGGCATGTGTTTCAAGTTGTAATCCACGATCATATTGTTCTTTGTTTGCTCCACAGAACACACATGATGTGTGGGGTTTTCCTTTGATGTCATAAGTGGTCTTTCCCCACGTGTGATTGATTCGCTTGAATCGTACATTTCCGTCGATTGTATCGAACTGTGAGACGGAATACCGGCCGTTCGCAAATTTGGAGCAATACAGGCTTCGCCGAGACAAATGTGAGGTCAGTTCCGTAATGGCAATGCCGTAAAGCTGATGCTTGAAAATATGGTCCGTGCGCTCCTGCAAATCCGGGTAAAGCGGCTCCAACCCTTTCAAAAGTCTTTTGGCGATCTCCCGAAGAAAGACGCCGCTTTTACAAGCAGGGTCCAGAAATGTTGTGTTGGGATCACTGAACAATTCTTGAGGCAGAAGGTCCAGCATGGCGTTTGCCACTTCCGGCGGCGTGAACACCTCATCGTTTGACAGATTGGCAATGCAGGACAGCACGTCCGGATTGTACATAGTGTTGTAGAGATTAGTTGCCATAGTCCTGAACCCTCCTGTAATCTGTGATGTAGGTGGTCAGCAGTTCGCCCTCGTCACTGGGCTTGTCTTCTGCCGGAGAAAACATCTGCATTTGTCCGTACTCTTCTTCGGGCACTTTTTTCTTCTTCTGCTTTCCATCTGCCTTCGGCTCATAGTCACCGGCCAGCAGCTTGTCAAAGCGGAAATCCTTGCGCTGCATTTTGGTTCCCATGACGAAAGCCCACTCGGAGAACACGATAGGCTCGTCCGTATCGTTACCGTTCTCGTCCACCGTTTTCAGGCTCAGCGCGTTTCCGCAGACAATATTCCGGCTGAGAATAAAACGCACGGCCTCCCGGCAATCCTCGCTGACTTCCTTTTTGCAGATCGCCTCATATTCGGCGTTCCAGATTTCATAGAGGCGCTCCCGGCAGGCGATGACGTTATCCAAGAGCAGATCCACGCCATAGATGCTTGCCACGGCGATGACCGACTGTTTCTCAAATTCGAGAGGCAGCGGTTTTTTCTTTTTTGGCGGGATAGCGCGTTTCTTAGCCGCTTCCAACTTCCGGCGCAGGATCTCGGCTACAAAATTACCGTCACCGCACGCTGGCTCCAAAAACCGGCTGTCTACACGCTCCGTTTCCTGTTTTACCAAATCCAGCATGGCGTTGACCTCACGCTCGGCTGTGAATACCTCGCCGTGCTCGGTCACGCGCTCTCTGGATTTCACTTGTTTCGTCATAGGCGCCTCACTTCTCGTTTTGATTCGAACCCACAACCCTGAAAATGCTACCAGCTCTTTCGAGGGCTACCGCACGTATTCGAACCGAGTTTTGAAAAACCGCAATCTAAGCCTTTATGCTTTTTTCTTCAACCGGTACGCCCAGAACTTGCCGTCTCTCACGCGCTCCAGGGTGCTGTCCTCACTCAGGTCCCGCAAAATGCGATTCGCTGTCGCCGGGGAAATGCCGAGACCTTCGCACAGGTCTGCGTTGCGAATCAATGGTTTTCCTCTGAGATAATCCAATACAAACTGCCGCCGATAAGCCGCGTTCTGCGCGTTCTTGCCGAGCGGTTTTACTTTTACCCCGGAGACTTCCAGCAGTGCGGTTTTGATGGCCGAGAGCATGAACTCGATGAAAATCGTGGACTCGCCGGCGTTGTTGGAAGCATTGATCGCGTCGTAATACTCCCGCTGCCGGTTATGGATGATCGACTCCACCGGGAGCCAGGCAAACAAAGGATTCCACTCGGCCAGCAGCCGCGTATGCCACAGTCTTCCAATCCGCCCGTTGCCGTCGGCAAAGGGATGAATGAGCTCAAACTCATAGTGGAATACGGAGCTTTTGATCACCATGGGCAGGTCGCTGTCCTTGACCCAATTCAGAAGCCGCTCCACGCTCTCCGGCACATACCGCGGAAGCGTGCCCATGTGCAGGATGTTGCCTTCGCTGTCTGCGACACCTACCGCGCCGGAGCGGAACAGCCCCGCCTCGTCGATCAGGCCGTGCATCATTGCGCCGTGGGCAGCCAGCAGGGAATCGACGGAATAGGGATCGAGCTCCGCCATCGTTTCATAAACCGTGTAGGCATTCTTGACCTCGGCAATATCCCGCGGCGGCGCAATCACGTGCTTGCCGTTCAGCACCGCCGTGACCTGCTCGACGCTCAGAGTATTTTGCTCGATTGCCAGCGTTCCCTGGATCGTGCGGATGCGGTTCGTGCGCCGCAGGATCGGGCTGGAGGACAATTTGCCCGCAGAAAGACGGCCAACCAACTCGGCAATCTCCGCCGCGTCGGTCAGCATCGCCTGTGTAATTTCAAAAGGAGGGTTTTTCATGACACGCCCCACTTTCCAAGATTCGACTATATTATACCCCTTCATCAATCAAAATTCAATACATGATGGAAGATTTATGATTCTGATTTTTGACGGATGAGTGAAGAGACAGCCTTTTCAGGACAGTCCACCGAAGAATTGCGAAAGAACACGCGGAAACTCCAAGGGCGCACTTCTATACCTCCCTGAAGAGGTATTCAGATCGTGCGCCCTCCGGAGGCCGGCGGGCATCAAACCTGTCCCGCCCCTGCTTCCTTACAGTCAGAAAAAGAGGGCTGCACCCTCTTTCACCGCAGAGCGGCTATCTCTTGCGCACAAGGCAGCGGAACTTGACGCTTACGCATCGGGCCCCGCCGCCTTGGTTTGATAAGAAACGAAAAGAAAAGATAGCACTGGGCATCCTCGTGGTTAAGTCTGAAACGGAGAGCCTGCTGTATGCGCAACCGTTCTTAATCAGGGCAGGGAAAAATGTATATGCCTTTGTGGCAGATACAGTGGTGCTGATTGTAAGCCTTCCTATTTGCGCGATACTGGATATACAGGCAAAGAAAATGCTCCCCGACTTGGCAAAATGATGGCAACAAAAAATGCCCTCGCTTTTTCTTGCAATCGGGCGGGAAAACCCGTATAATGCGAAGGTAGATACAGTAATTGGAAGAGGGGAGTGGGGGACATGCCGCAGACGGATGCGCAGCGGGAGGCGGTGGCGCGGTATCATGCCAAGTTCGATGAGTTCAAGCTCCGTGTCCCGCGGGGCGAGGGCGACGCCTTACGCGAACACGCCAG
>JAFSMA010000084.1 GCA_017448145.1 Oscillospiraceae bacterium
GATTCCCGTCTTCGTGGATCCGGAATGCCGCATCCGGGAGGAACTGCGGCCCGACGCCCTGGTGGACGCCATTTTGGCCAAGCGGAACCTGGGCACCACCATGCAGGATGCGCCTGTGGTGGTCGGCGTGGGGCCGGGGTTTACGGCGGGGGTGGACTGCCACGCCGCCGTGGAGACCATGCGGGGCCACACCCTGGGACGGGTCATCTATAAGGGCAGCCCGCTGCCCAACACCAACATTCCCGGCCTCATCGGCGGCTTTGCGGGGGAACGGGTGCTGCGCGCCCCGGCAGACGGCGTGTTCACAGCTACGCGATCCATCGGCGACATGGTGAAGGCCGGTGACATCGTGGGCATGGTGGCGGGTAAGCCTATGGTGTGCACCATCGGCGGCGTACTGCGGGGCCTGCTCTCCGACGGCGTGGAGACCTTTGCGGGGATGAAGGCGGGCGATGTAGATCCGCGTGGTGTAAGGGAATATTGCTTTACAGCTTCCGACAAGGCACTGACCATCGGAGGCGGTGTGTTGGAGGCCATTTTGGGCCTTTCAGGGAGGATGAAATGATGGAAAATGAAGTGAAACTGACAAAGCTGGCCTCCTGCGCCGGGTGCGGCGCCAAGGTGGGGGCCGGGGTGCTGGCTCAGCTGCTGGGTGACTTAAAGGTGCTCCACGACCCCAATTTGCTGGTGGGGTTTGACAAGAGCGACGACGCCAGTGTGTATAAGGTGTCGGAGGAGCTTGCGCTGGTGCAGACGGTGGATTTCTTCCCGCCCATCGCCGACAATCCCTATGTATTCGGCCAAATTGCCGCCACCAACGCCCTTTCCGACGTGTACGCCATGGGGGGCGAGCCCAAGCTGGCGCTGAACATCATGGCGGTGCCTGCCGACCTGCCGAAAGACGCCGTTCATGAAATCCTACGGGGCGGCTACGAGAAAGCCTACGAGGCGGGAGCCATCATCACCGGGGGACACAGCATATTAGACCCGGAGCCTAAATACGGCCTGGCGGTGACCGGCTTTGTCCACCCCGACCGGGTGCTGACCAACAGCGGGGCCAAGCCGGGGGACGTGCTGTTTCTCACCAAGCCGCTGGGCATCGGCATTCTCACCACCGCCGCCAAGGTGGACATGGCCTCTCCTGCATCCATGGCCCTGGCCACCAGGCTGATGACCACGCTGAACAAAGGGGCGAGGGACGTGATGGTGCGCTACCGGGTTCACGCCTGTACTGACGTGACCGGCTTCGGTCTGATGGGCCACAGCGTGGAGATGGCCCAAGGCAGCGACGTGGAAATCCATTACGACGTGGACGCTATTGACCTTATCCCCGAGGCGCTGGAGCTGGCGGCTATGGGGCTGCTGCCGGAGGGAATGTACCGCAACCGCAGCTTTGCCGAGCCCCACGTGGACGCCGGGGATGTGATCCTCGCCAAACAGGACATGCTGTTCGACCCCCAGACCTCCGGCGGACTGCTGATGGCGGTGGATCCGGAGGACGCGGACGCCCTGTTTGCCGACTTGCAGGAGGCGGTGCCCTCCGCCCAGCGCATCGGCGTGGTGAAGCCCTATTCCGGCGGAAAACGCATCTATTTACACTGATTTTACACAAAAGCGGCGCCGCCTTTCACCGGAAAGACGGCGTCGCTTTGACGCGGTTACGGGATGCGCTATTCTTCATTTAGGATAGCGCGACAGTCTTTTCCTGTTGCTTTATGATATTGTATATGGTACAATTAACAAAATAAATTAGGTTTGCAAACGATTTTTTGCCATAATAATTCACCATCGGGGAAGGGGCGTCATCATGGCGGTATTTACTGTAAACGGAAATACGGTCAGCGTGGAGAAGAACCAGAAGCTGCTGCGGTTTCTCCGGGACGAACTGAAGCTGACCAGCGTGAAGGACGGATGCAGCGAGGGTGCCTGCGGAACCTGCCACGTGCTGATCGACGGCAAGCTGACCAAGGCCTGCGTGCCCCAGACGGATAAGCTGGAGGGCAAGAGCATCGTCACGGTGGAGGGCCTTTCGGCGTGGGAAAAAGAGGTGTATACCTTTGCCTTCGGCGAGGCCGGTGCCGTGCAGTGCGGCTTCTGCATTCCCGGCATGATTATGGCGGCAAAGTCCCTCATTGACGTAAATCCCGACCCCACCCGGGACGAGTGCCGCTTTGCCATTCGCAACAATATCTGCCGCTGCACCGGCTATGTGAAGATCATTGACGGCATCATGCTGGCCGCCAAATATTTCCGGGAGGGCAAGCTGCCCCGGCCTGCGGAGGACGACTACCAGGTGGGCAGCCGCGTCCACCGCATTGACGTGGCGGAGAAGGTGCAGGGCTACGGACAGTACCCTGACGACATCTACGTGCCCGGCATGTGCTACGGCAGCGCCGTCCGGGCCGCCTATCCCCGGGCCCGGGTGCTTTCCATTGACACCGCCCAGGCGGAGGCGCTTCCCGGCGTGGTGTGCGTGCTGACGGCCAAGGACGTGCCCGGCAAGAATTACGTGGGCCATATCAAAAAAGACCAGCCTACGCTGATCCCGGTGGGGGAGATCACCCACTATTTGGGCGACGCCATCGCTCTGGTGTGCGCCCGTGACCGGGAGACGCTGGAGGAGGCCAAGAAGCTGGTAAAGGTGGAATATGAGGTACTGCCCGCCGTACACAACCCCACCGAGGCCATGGCCCCCAATGCGCCGCTGGTATTTGAGACAGACCGGAACAACGTACAGGCCCACAAGCACGTGTCCCGTGGCGACGCCGATGGGGCCATTGCCAGGAGCAAGTACGTGATACACGAGAAATTTGAGACGCCCTGGACGGAGCACGCTTTTTTGGAGCCGGAATGCTGCGTGGCGCTGCCCCTGGAAAACGGCGGCGTAAAGCTGCTGACCACCGACCAGAGCGCCCACACCACGCAGCACGAGTGCGCCGCCATGCTGGGGGTGGACCTCGACCACTGCCTGGTGGAAAACCAGCTTGTGGGCGGCGGCTTCGGCGGCAAGGAGGACATGTCGGTGCAGCACCACGCGGCGCTGATCGCCTACGTGGCCCGGGTGCCGGTGAAGGTGAAGCTGACCCGGCAGGAGTCTATTTTGATCCACCCCAAGCGCCACCCCTTCTGGATGGA
>JAFSMA010000085.1 GCA_017448145.1 Oscillospiraceae bacterium
AAGCCTGCCGAGGGCACGGTGCTCACCGTGTCCCGCCTGGCCGCCGCCCGTGCCGTGGAGGCCGCCACCGAGCACAACGACCCCATCTACGTGCTGGAGCAGGCCATCCGGGCCGGCGAGACCACCCTGGCCGAGACCATCGAGATGAACCCGGTGCTGAAAAAGGCCGGCGTGGTAGACGCCGGCGGCAAGGGCTATCTGGTGATTTTGGAGGGCATGCTGCGGTGCCTCAAGGGCGAGCCCATGCCGGAGCTGAACGGCTCTGAGAGCCGCACCCGTGCTGACTTTGACGCCCTCAGCCAGGAGGACATTACCTTCACCTTCGACACGGTGTTCATCGTCCGCAAGACGAAGGGCCCTGTGGATCTCCAGCCCCTGCGGCTGTATCTCACCTCCATCGGTGACAGCCTGGTCATCGGCGAGGACGACGACGCCTTCAAGGTTCACGTCCACACCGACATCCCCGGCAACGCCCTTAACGAGGCCCAGAAGTACGGCGACCTGGAAGTGGCCAAGATCGAGAACATGCGCATCCAGGCCCAGGACGTGGCGGCCGGCCGCAAGACCATCAGCGCCGACGACCTGGAGGACGAGGACGAGCCCCACGGCGAAAGCGCCGCCCAGGAGGTGACCTTCGCCCCGGCGGAGAAGAAGATCGGCTTCCTGGCCGTCTGCGCCGGCGACGGCATCGCCGACACCTTCCGGGCCCTGGGGGTGGACACCATCGTGTCCGGCGGCCAGACCATGAATCCCTCCACCGAGGCCATTCTGGCGGAGGTAAACCGCACCCCCAGCGAGGTGGTGTTCGTGCTGCCCAACAACAAGAACATCATCATGGCGGCCCAGCAGTGCCAGGGCCTGACGGAGAAGCGGGTAGTGGTCATCCCCACCGCCACCGTGCCCCAGGGCATCACCGCCATGATGGCGCTGGATCCTGAGGACGAGGATGTGGACAGCGTCACAGCCGTGCTCACCGAGGCCGCCGCCACCGTGTCCACCGCCCAGATCACCTATGCCGCCCGTGACAGCGAGTTTGACGGCTTCGCCATCACCGAGGGCGACTATCTGGCCCTCATCGACGGCAAGCTGTTCGACACCGACCGGGACCTGAACGCCCTGCTGGAAAAGCTGGCGGCCTACGCCAAGGCGGGGGAGAAGGAGTACATCAACATCTACGCCGGTGACGGCGTATCCGACGCCGATGCCGCCGCCGCCGAGGAGCTGTTTGCGGAGAAGTCCGGCGCCGAGGTGGCCTCCGTCCGGGGCGGCCAGCCAGTGTACTACTACATCATCTCCATGGAGTGATCCCCAAAAACATAACAATACGCCCCCGGCGCTTACCGAAAAGGCAGCGCCGGGGGCGGTTTTTGCATTTTTAAGGGCAAATGGTTTATTGTTCCCCGTGGAGCCGCCGCAGCAGGGCGATCTCCTCGGCGTAGCCCGACAGCTCGTTGGGGGTTTCCAGCACCATGGGCAGCCCCTGCAGCGCCGGGTGGTTGATAATGCGGCGGAAGGCCTCCACCCCCAGATGCCCCGCCCCGATGCGGGCGTGGCGATCCTTGTGGGCACCCACCGGGTTCAGGCTGTCGTTGAGGTGAACGGCCCGCAGCCGGTGGAGGCCGATGATTTTGTCAAATTCCGTCAGCACGCCGTCAATATCCCCGGCAATGTCGTACCCGGCGTCGGACACGTGGCAGGTGTCCAGGCACACACCCATCTTCTCCGTCAGCGTCACCCGGTCCAGTATCTCCCGCAGCTCCTCGAACCGGCTGCCCACCTCACTGCCCTTGCCCGCCATGGTCTCCAGCAGCACAGTGGTGCGCAGGTCCGGCGTGAGGATGGCGTTGAGCGTGTGGGCGATCTGGGCGATGCCCGTCTCCACCCCCTGGCCGGTGTGGCTGCCGGGGTGGAAGTTGTACACATTGCCGGGGATGTGCTCCATCCTTTGCAGGTCGTCCGCCATGGTCATCCGGGCAAACTCCCGGGTGTGCTCGTCCTTGGAGCAGGGGTTGATGGTGTAGGGCGCGTGGGCCACAATGGTGCCGAAGCCATGTTCCGCCGCCAGGGCGCGAAACGCCGCCGCGTCGGCGCTGTCAATGGCTTTCGCTTTACTGCCCCGTGGGTTCCGGGTGAAAAACTGAAAGGTGTTGGCCCCCAGGGCCAGGGCCGTTTTCCCCATGGCCAGAAAGCCGTCGGAGGAGGAGAGATGGCATCCGATGTACAGCATGTGCTTCTCCTTTACAGCCGGTATGTGGCGCATTCCAGCTTGTCCCGGGTGGCGGTGATGACGCCGTAGGTCAGCTTGGCGCCGTACTCGCAGGTGCCCGGGTTCATCACCCACAGCTCCCCCGCCTTGTCCACCAGCGGGCTGTGGGTGTGGCCGTAGAGCAGCACCTCCGCCCCTGCCTCCGCCGCGGCGTAGCGGGAGGCCATGTCGCTGTGCTTCACGTCGCCGTGGGTGTGGCCGTGCATCATCAGTATCCGGTGCCCGGCAAATTCCAGCAGCCGCTCGGTGGGGGCGTCCAGGGCCCAGTCGCAGTTGCCGGCCACGGCGTCCAATGGGATGTGGGGGTAGAGCCGGTGCAACGCCTCGGCGTCCCGGAGGCAGTCCCCCAGGTGGAGAATGTGATCGGGCTCCACCAAATCCACGCATCTTGCCATGTTTTCCACCGCGCCGTGGGAATCAGATAACACCAGAATACGCATAATGCCTCCTATTACAATAAATATGGTTGGAAGTCCGGCACACCAGCCGGGCTTTTTCCCATCTCTTGCCTAAGCTACAATAAGAGGAGCAACTGGCTGGCCAATGCCTCCTTGGGCTTTCATGCCCGTACACAAGACTGTCAGCCATCCTCTTGTTGCAGCGTTCGGTTTAAGCAGGTTGAGCCTTCGTGTTCGCGTCACCCAATAGATTGAATCAGCAATGAGAAAAAGATGGGTTCCGGTTGCACAATTCTGTATTGGGGGTATGACAATGAACGCCGTAGGCATTGACGTTTCAAAAGGAAAGAGCATGGTCGCGGTGATGCGTCCCTTTGGCGAAGTCGTTTTCTCTCCCTTCGAGGTGTCCCACACCGACAAGGATCTGACCGATCTGGCAAAAAGGCTTAAATCTTTGCCGGGTGAAACCCGTGTGGTCATGGAGCATACGGGCTATTACCACGCGCCGGTCGCCGTCGCGCTCCACGAGGCCGGTATTTATGTCTCAGCAGTCAATGCAATGCTCGTGCATGACTACGGAAACAACTCCCTACGCAGAGCCAAGACCGACAAGAAGGACGCCATCAAGTTGGCGAACTATGCTTTGGATCATTGGCTCTCTCTTCCGCGGTATCTCCCAGCCGGAGACACCAGGCTCATGTTGAAGACCTGTTACCGTCAATATGAGCAGTTCAGCAAGATGCGGACGATGCAGAAGAACAATCTAATCTCTCTGCTCGACGTTACCTTTCCTGACGCCAACAAGCTCTTTTCCAGCCCGCCCAGAGCCGACGGCAGCGAGAAATGGGTAGATTTCGTCGCCCAATACTGGCACTGCGAATGCGTCTGCAGAATGAGCGAGAAAGCTTTTACCAAGAGCTACGAGAAATGGTGCCGTAAGCACGGCTACAATTTCAGCGAGGACAAGGCTCTCGACGTTTACGCTTCCGCTTGCGGACATATCTGCATCATGCCGAAGTGTGAAAGCACCAAGCTCATGATCCAGCAGGCCGTCGCCCAGCTTCAGGCATCCTCTGCCGCGTTGGCGGCCTTGAAGAAGCAGATGCAGGACTTGGCGTCTACCTTGCCCGAGTATCCCATAGTCATGCAGATGTATGGCGTCGGCCCTTCTCTCGGGCCGCAGCTCATGGCCGAGATCGGCGACGTGCGGCGATTTCATTCCAAAACCGCCTTGGTAGCCTTCGCGGGCATTGACGCCCCTCCGTACCAGTCCGGTCAGATCGACGTTCACAGCCGCAGCATTTCCAAGCGCGGCTCAGCAAAACTGCGCAGAACGCTCTTCCTGGTCATGTCTGTGATCCTTCAAACCTCGCCGCTCGACGAGCCGATCTACCAATACATGGACAAGAAACGAGCCGAAGGGAAGCCGTATAAGGTCTACATGATCGCCTCGGCCAACAAATTCCTCCGTCGTTACTACGCCACCGTCAAGGCTCATCTGGACGAATTGGACTACATCTAATCTGACCCTACAACATAAGGCCGGCCGTCGCTTTAAAACAAGGCGCTCAACGGCTCGGATTGTTATGCCCTTTTTTGCTTACTCAAAAAACTCATTTCAGGGCTTGACTTTTGTTAGCAGGTCTTATGACAGAAATTTTTCGACATTATATCACGCGAACCTTGCGTGTGCAAATGTTTTGTCATAAAATAAAAGAAAAAAGGAGGGGGCGCCATGGAGGGCATCGTCACGCTGGATCTGCACGGCAAAAATACGTACCAGGCGAAGGTGGCCATCGACGCCGCCCTGCGCCGGGTAAAGAGCGGCACCTACCGCCTCCGCCTCATCCACGGCTACCACGGCGGCACCGTCCTGCGGGACATGATCCGGGCCGAGTACGCCGCCCGCTGCCGCCGCATGGTGCCCATCAACGAGGGCACCACCGACCTGGTGCTGCGGGAGTTTTAGGCCGGGGGAGACCCTTTCCCCCGTTGAATCCGGCCCTACACTATGCTATACTATACATACAATCTATTTTAGGAGGAGGCGCCACATGAAACAGTATCGTGACATGACCCCGCAGGAGCGGCAGGCGGAGTACCAGCGCGTCAAGGCGGACTTTGAGGCCCAGAAGGCCCTGGGTCTTTCTCTGAACATGGCCCGGGGCAAGCCGGGCCGCGAGCAGCTTGACCTGGTCACCGACATCTGCGGCGTGCTGCAAAAGCCCGAGGACTTTATCTCCGACGGCATCGACGTGCGCAACTACGGCAACGTGGACGGCATCCCCGCCGCCAAGCGGCTGTTTGCCGAGATCCTGGACTGTAAGCCCGAGCAGGTGTTCGTAGGCGGCAGCGCCAGCTTGCAGCTGATGTATGACGCCATCGCCCGGGCCTATTCCAATGGCAATCTCCATTCCCCCCAGCCCTGGAGCCGCCTGGACAAGGTGAAGTGGCTGTGCCCCGCTCCCGGCTATGACCGCCATTTCAAAATCAGCCAGAATTTCGGCATGGAGATGATCACCATTCCCATGACCTCCACCGGCCCGGATATGGACATGGTGGAGGCGCTGATTCGTGATCCCCAGGTCAAGGGTATGTGGTGCGTGCCCAAGTACTCCAACCCCGACGGCATCGTGTACAGCGACGACACCCTCCGCCGCATCGCCGCCATGCACCCCGCCGCCCCCGACTTCATGCTCATGTGGGACAACGCCTACTGCATCCATGAGTTCGCCTGCGACTACCGCCCCTTCCCCGATATCCTCCGCCTGTGCGCGGCGCAGGGCAACGGCGACATGGTGTGGGAGTTTGCCAGCACGTCCAAGGTCACCTTCCCCGGCGCCGGCGTGGGCGTCATGGCCACCAGCGAGGCCAATTTGGCCTACCTGCTGCCCATCATCAACGTCCAGATCATCAGCTACGACAAGGTGAACCAGCTTCGCCACGTCCGCTACTTAAAGGACAAGGCCAACACCCTGGCCCTCATGCGCCGCCACGCCGCCATCCTTGGCCCCAAGTTCCACGCCGTGCTGGAGGCCCTGGATCGGGAGATCGCCCCCCTGGGCATCGCCCAGTGGCAGCGCCCCGTGGGCGGCTACTTCGTGTCCCTCAACGCCATGCCCGGCACCGCCAAACGCACCCTGGCCCTGTGCAAGGAGGCGGGCGTCACCATGACCGGCGCCGGCGCCACCTTCCCCTACGGCATTGACCCCAACGATTCCAACATCCGCATCGCCCCGTCTCTGCCCCCCGTCAGCGAGCTGGAGCAGGCCGTGGCCATCTTCTGCAACTGCCTGAAGCTGGCGGCGCTGGAGAAATTAGGGGTATAAGGCTTCGCCTATTCAAAAACGGCTTTGCCGTTTTTGAATAATGGGATGGCAGCCCACTCCGCGCACTCGCTTCGCTCGCACACTGCGTGGTCTGAGAGGTAAAATTTCCGACGTACACGCCGCCGGAAATTTTAATTAGACGGGTTCGCGCCCGCGGGCGCGAAATCTGCGATGCTTTTGTAAAGAACGCCGCGTCAGCGGCGCTCTTTTTTCGCCTAAATTGATTACCCATCGTATTATTTCGCCAACAGTTCACAAATTGTTTTCATTTTGGTCAAAGAAAGTCAAAATTCACCCCTTGACTTTTGGCCCAAAGGTGGTATCATACAATCAAACATCAAAGAAAGTCAAAGTCAAATTTGGCGGAGGAGGACACCATGGGTATTTCCGATTTGATTGCCGGGTTCATCCAGGAGGCATTGGAGGACAGCGACGGCGTGCTGGAGTTGCAGCGCAGCGACCTGGCCCAGCGGTTCAACTGCGTGCCCAGCCAGATCAACTACGTCATGTCCACCCGCTTCTCCCCGGAGCAGGGCTACATCGTGGAGAGCCGCCGGGGCGGGGGAGGGTACATCCGCATCACCCGCGTCCGGGTGGACAGGGAGACCCTTTTGATGCACGTCATCAACTCCCTGGGCGACACGCTGGATCTGCCCTCGGCCCGGGCCATCGCCCGGAACCTGGTGGATAACGGCGCCATCTCCCTGGAGGCGGGCCGCACGCTGCTGTCCGCCGTGGGCGACGCCGCCCTGCGCGCCGCTCCCCGGGAGAGCCGGGGCGCCATCCGGGCTGACGTGTTCAAGCAGGTTCTCATCCATCTGGTTTGATTTGACGAAAAGGAGGCTATTCTTATGAAGTGTGAACGCTGTGGCCGCAACGAGGCCACCTACTTTGTCCGCTCCAATGTGAACGGCCGGGTCACGGAGGCCCATCTGTGTCCCGCCTGCGCCCGGGCCATGGGCGTGGCAGGCCGCACCTCGCTGTGGGATGACGACTTCTTCGCCCGCCCCTTCTCTCTGCTGGAGCCCTTCTTCGGCGCCATGGGCCAGGGGCTGCTGGGGGAGTTCCCCGCCCCCGATGAGCCCGACACCCCCACCCAGCCCCGGAAAAGCGACGAGTTGCTCACCGGCGCCGAGCAGGAAAAGCTGCAAAACCAGTGCCGCCGCAACGCCCTGGAATCCCAGCTCAAGGACGCCGTGGAGCGGGAGGATTACGAATCCGCCGCCCGGCTGCGGGATGAGCTGAAGCAGCTGCCCCAGACCATTTAACATTGTATAAAGCATCGCAGATTCCGCACCGAAAAGCATCGCAGATTCCGCGCCCGATGGCGCAAACCATTTTACAATAATGTATATTCACCCCGAAAAAGGAGGTTTCCGTTATGCCTGATATTCGTTTCACCCCCGAGGCCCAGACCGCCGTGGAGTTTGCCCACCAGGCGGCCGCCGAGATGGGCCATAGCTACATCGGCACCGAACACCTGCTGCTGGGCCTGCTGCGGCAGGAGGGCGGCGTGGCCGCCCGCGCCTTGCAGGAGCAGGGCCTGCGTGACGAGATGGTCACCGACATTTTGCAGCGCATCATGGGCCGTGGCCTGTCCGGGGCCGACCCCCAGAGCCTGACGCCCCGGTGCCGCACGGCGCTGGAGCTGGCCGCCGGTGAGGCCGGCAGCCAGGGCGCCATCGACACCGCCCACCTGCTGCTGGGCCTGCTGCGGGAGGGCAACAACACCGCCCTGCGCATCCTGCGCACCGTGGGTATCGACCCCCGCCAGCTCTCCGCCGCCCTCCGCCGCAAGATGGCGGAGGCCGCTCCCGCCCCCGCTGCCACCGCCGGCGCCGCGCCTCGTGACAAGAAGAGCGGCAAGACCATGGAGGAGTTCACCCGCGACCTGACCGCCGCCGCCCGTGAGGGCAAGCTGGATCCTGTCATCGGCCGCAGCGAGGAGATCCAGCGGGTGGTGCAGATACTCTCCCGCCGCACCAAGAATAACCCCGTCCTCATCGTCGAGCCCGGCGTGGGCAAAACCGCCATCGCCGAGGGCCTGGCCGAGCGCATCGTGTCCGCCGACGTGCCCGAGGAGCTGCTGGATAAGCGCATCCTCTCCCTGGATTTAAGCGGCATGGTGGCCGGTACCAAGTACCGGGGCGAGTTTGAAGAGCGCATCAAAAACACGCTGGAGGAGGTAAAAAAGGCGGGCAACGTCATCCTCTTTATCGACGAGCTCCACACCATCGTGGGCGCCGGTTCCGCCGAGGGCGCCGTGGACGCCGCCAATATCCTGAAGCCCGCCCTCTCCCGGGGCGAGATTCGGGTCATCGGCGCCACCACCCTCAACGAGTACCGCAAATACATTGAAAAGGACGCCGCCCTGGAGCGCCGCTTCCAGCCCGTCACCGTGGGCGAGCCCTCCCGTGAGGCCAGCATTCAGATTCTGATGGGCCTCAAGGACCGCTACGAGCAGCACCACCACCTGACCATCACCGATGAGGCCGTCACCGCCGCCGTGGAGCTGTCCGCCCGGTATATCAACGACCGCTACCTGCCCGACAAGGCCATCGACCTGATGGACGAGGCCGCCAGCCGCGTCCGCCTGGCGGCGGAAGCCATGTCCCCCGATTTGAAGAGCCTGGAGGAGAAGATCACCACCCTCCACCGGGAGAAGAGCCAGGCCATCGCCGCCCAGGACTACGAAAAGGCCGCCCAGCTTCGGGATATTGAGAAAAATTACCAGGAGCAGGTGGACATCGAGCGGGAGAACTGGCGCCGTCAGCTCTCCCAGAGCCGTGGCACCGTCACCGCCGACGACATCGCCGCCGTGGTGTCCGGCTGGACGGGTATCCCCGTCACCCGCCTCACCGAGGACGAGGGGCAGCGTCTGCTGCACCTGGAGGACACCCTCCATCAGCGGGTGGTGGGCCAGGATGAGGCCGTGGCCGCCGTGGCCCGCGCCATCCGCCGTGGCCGTGTGGGATTGAAGGATCCCAAGCGCCCCATTGGTTCGTTCCTGTTCCTGGGCCCCACCGGCGTGGGCAAGACCGAGCTGTGCAAGACGTTGGCCGAGGCCATGTTCGGCGATGAAAACGCCATGATCCGCATCGACATGTCCGAGTATATGGAGCGCCATACCGTGTCCCGGCTGGTGGGCTCGCCTCCCGGCTACGTGGGCCACGAGGAGGGCGGCCAGCTCACCGAGAAGGTGCGCCGCAAGCCCTATTCCGTGGTGCTGTTCGACGAGATCGAAAAGGCCCACGAGGACGTGTGGAACATCCTGCTGCAAATCCTGGAGGACGGCGTGGTCACCGATTCCCAGGGCCGCCGGGTGGATTTCAAGAATACCGTTATCGTCATGACCTCCAACGTGGGCGCCCGGGCCATCACCGCCGCCGAAACGGCCCCTCTGGGCTTCGCCGCCGGTGAGGAAAAGGACGACGCGGGCCGCTTCGACCGCATCCGCGAGGCCGTCATGGCGGAGCTGCGCCGCACCTTCAAGCCCGAGTTTTTGAACCGTATCGACGATACCATCGTCTTCCGCCAGCTCACCGAGGAGGACATCGTCCGCATCGCCCGGGGTATGCTCAGCCGCACCGCCCAGCGTATGGCGGAGCAGGGCATCACCCTCACCGCCGATGATGATGCCGTCTCGGCCCTGGCAAAGGGCGGCTTCGACCCCCAGTACGGCGCCCGTCCCCTCCGCCGGGCCATCCAGAACACGGTGGAGGACGCCGTGGCCGAGCTGATGCTGGAGGGCAAGCTGAAAACCGGCGACACTGCCCGCTGCCGCCTGCAAGAGGGCAAAGTGGTCATCGAAAAGGCGGAATAAACCCCGCCTTGCCCGATGATCTGAAACCGGTACCTGGCCCCTTCACAGGGGCGGACGACCCTGCCCGCCCCGCGTAACTCCGGCGGCCGGCAAAAAAACAGGGGGAGGACACTGTCCTCCCCCTGAGCCTGTCCAAAAACGGCTCTGCCGTTTTTGGACAATCTGCCGCCCCCGCGTCTGACTATCGTCAGATGCGAGGGCGGTTTTTGTTTTGTAATGAATACTGAAAATGGAAGAATGAATCATGAAGAATAGATGCGGGGGCGATTTCGCAGCGACAAGCGGTAGGCGGATGGCTGCCGTCTTTCCGTAGGGGCGATTCACGAATCGCCCGCAGCCCAGTGGCGAAATGCTGGAGGCTGAAAAATAACAGTATCCGCTGCGCGGCCTTTTAATCCATCCGCGCAGCGGCTACCTTAATGATTCATTCTTAAGTTTTCAGTTTTCAGTATTCATTTTTCATTCTCTCGCCAGCAGTTTCTCCCCGGCCCGGAAAATGTCCCCTGCGCCCACGGTGAGGATCAGATCCCCCGGCTGGGCCAGCCGCGCCAGGGTGTCTGTCACCTGATCCAGGGTGGAGCAGTACACGCTGCCCGGGATTTCGGCGCATAAATCCTTGGAGGAGATGCCCAGCTCGTTGGTCTCCCGGGCGGCGTAAATCTCCGCCACCACTGCCACCTCCACGGTTTTCAGTACTTCCACAAACCGGTCGAACAGCGCCGCCGTCCGGGTGTAGGTGTGGGGCTGGAACGCGCAGATGATCCGCCGGTGGGGCACCGAGGCCGCCGCCTGCAGCAGCGCCGAGAGCTCATCCGGGTGGTGGGCATAGTCGTCGTACACCGCCGCGCCGTGGTACTCGCCCTTGTATTCAAACCGCCGCCCCGCGCCGTGGAAGGCCGCCAGACCCCGGCCTACTGCCGCACCGTCCACGCCCAGCAGGTACATGGCCGCCGCCACCGCCAGGGCGTTGCTCACGTTGTGCTTGCCCGGCACGTGGAGGGCAATGTGGGCGTACACCTGGCCCCGCACCACCGCGTCAAATTCGCCGCAGCCGTCGTGGAAGGCCACGTTCTCCGCCCAGCAGTCGCCCCGGCCCTGCTTCACGCTGAAGCCGAACAGGTTCTTTTGGCACCCCGCCAGGGCGTCCACCGCTCCCTCATCGTCCAGGTTGTACACCACGTAGCCGTCGTCGGGCGTCCGCTCTGCGAACTGCCGGAAGCTGTGCTTGATGTCGTCCAGATCCTTGAAAAAGTCCAGGTGATCCGCCGCCACGTTCAGCACCACCGCCACCGTGGGGAAGAAGCTGAGGAAGGAGTTGCGGTATTCGCAGCTTTCCGCCACGATCACGTTGCCCTGGCCCACCCGGTAGCCCTTGCCCAGCAGGTCAAGGGTCCCGCCGATCATCACCGTGGGGTCCCGCCGGGCGGCCATCAGCGCATAGGTGGCCATGGAGGTGGTGGTGGTCTTGCCGTGGGTGCCGGCGATGCACAGGCTGTGGCGGTATTCCCGCATCAGCGCCCCCCAGGCCTCTGCCCGCTCGTACACGGGGATGCCCCGTGCTATGGCCCCGGCGATCTCCGGGTTGTTGTCCCGGATGGCGGCGGAGCGGATCACCAGGTCGCAGTCCTGCAAATTGTCGGCGTTGTGGCCGATGGCCACGCCGATGCCCACGCTGCGCAGATGGCGCACCGTGTCACTGTCGCTCATATCACTGCCGTGTACCGTCAGCCCCCGGCCCTGCAGCACCTCTGCCAGCGCGCACATGCTCACGCCGCCGATGCCCGCCAGGTGGGCCCTGGTCCCGGCCTTCAAAAACGTCTCAATGGGTAATGTATGGTGGGGCATAATAACCTCCTGTCAGGCGAAGCCACCTATCTTGCCATTTTAATCATTCCATATTATAATACCGTGTAATGAAAAGTGCAACCGTGAACCCTGTCTTATTCTGCCCCGGGAGGTGAAAAACATGACGCCCCTGCCCCCAACACTGCTGACGCTGCTGCGCACCTTGGAGAGCGCCGGCCACTCCGCCTACGCCGTGGGCGGCTGCGTCCGGGATCTGCTGCGCCATGCCGCCCCCCAGGACTACGACGTTACCACCTCCGCCCTGCCGGAGGAGACCCTTCGCCTGTTCCCTCGCGCGGTGGCCACCGGCCTCCGCCACGGCACCGTCACCGTCCGGATAGACGGCGACAATTATGAGGTCACCACCTTCCGCACCGAGGGCCATTATGCCGACCACCGCCACCCCGACGCCGTCCGCTTCGCCGCCACGGTGGAGGAGGATCTGGCCCGCCGGGATTTCACCGTCAACGCCATGGCCCTGTCCGCCGAGGGCCGCCTCATCGACCCCTTCGGCGGGCGTGAAGACCTGCAAAAGGGCATTCTCCGCTGTGTGGGCGACGCCGACACCCGCTTTTCCGAGGACGCCTTGCGCATCATGCGCTGCCTCCGCTTCGCCGCCCGCCTGGGCTTCACCGTGGCGGAGGACACGGAAAAGGCCATGCGCCGCCGCCGTGACGACCTGCGGTTCATCGCCCCGGAGCGGCTGCATCAGGAGATGACCGGCCTCCTGCTGGGTGACCACGCCTGTGACGTGCTGCTGCGCTATCCGGCCATTCCTGCCGTGTTCCTGCCGGAGATCCTGCCCTGCGTGGGCTTTCCCCAGCGCATCCCCCGCCACCGCTACGACGTGTGGGGCCATATCGCCCACGCCGTGGCCGCCGCCCCCAAAACGGAGGTGCTGCGCTGGGCCATGCTGCTCCACGACCTGGGCAAGCCCCCCTGCTGCACGGAGGATGATGACGGCAGAACCCATTTTTACGGCCACATGGAGGTCTCCGCCGCCATCGCCCGGCAGCGGCTGACGGCGCTTCGCTTCGACAAAGCCACGCTGGCGCGCATCGTCACCCTGGTCTCCGTCCACGATAAGCCCTTCCCCCTGACGGACAGTGGCGTGTGCCGCCTGCTCCACGCCATGGGCCCGGAGGCCGCGTCCCAGCTCATCGCCGTCAAGCGCGCCGACGCCGCCGCCAAGGTGCCCGACCCCCAGCGCGTGCAGGAGCTGGACGAGGCGGAGCGGCTGCTGCAAGCCGTACTGGCCTCGGGCCGCCCCTGGCAGGTGTCCCACCTGGCCGTAACCGGCACCGACCTCACCGCCCTGGGCCTCCAAGGCCCCGCTGTGGGCGAAACCCTCCGCACCCTGCTGGATAAGGTCATGGACGGCGCCCTGCCCAACGAAAAAGCCGCCCTGCTGGATGCCGCCCTACACATGAAGCGCGCTGTTTTATCGTAGGGGCCGACGCCTACCCCAAGGGCACTGGTTCCGGCAGCCGCTCGTACCTCGCGGGCCGTCACTGGCGCCCGGCGGCCCGCAGCGGCGGTAACGACCACCGCCAAACGCCGCTGGCATAACCGACGGTATCGTTATCCGCCGTAGGGGCGCTTCAGGTCGCGCCCGCCCCCTCCCGCCGCGGATTCCTCCATTATTTTGTATCACTTTTCCACAATTTATTATTGCAATCCCTGCGTAAAAGATGTATAATATGACCAACAATCCAAGATTGGTAGCTGTAAGGAAGTGCTTCGCGCACGGGCTGCAACTATCACTCGGCTATGGCTTGAGTGTTTCAGACCCTTCGGGGTTTGGAACATTTTTGTTTTAGCAGAGGGATAGTCCATTGGAAATTCCATACTTTACAGGAGGGATTTGTTATGACGCTGGTCACCAACGGACGCCTCATCACCCGCGATGAGGCCGGCAAAGGCTATTACGAGCACGGCGCTGTGGCCTTCGAGGGCCGCCACATCACCGAGGTAGGGGAGGAGAGCATACTGCGCCAAAAGTACCCCGACGCCCAGATTATCGACGCCCGGGGCGGCGTGATTATGCCCGCCTTCATCAACGCCCATACCCACATCTACTCCGCCCTGGCCCGGGGCCTGAGCATCGTGGGCAACAACCCCACCAATTTCTACGAGGTGCTGGACGGCACCTGGTGGGCCATGGACCGCAAGCTGACCCTGGAGGGCAGCCGTGCCAGCGCCGACGCGCTGTATATCGACTGCATCAAGCAGGGCGTCACCACCATCTTCGACCATCACGCCGCCTACGCCGAGATCCCCGGCTCCCTGTTCCAGATCGGCGAGAGCGCCAAGAAGTTCGGCATCCGCTCCTGCCTGTGCTACGAGGTCTCCGACCGTGACGGCGAGGAGAAGTGCCTCCAGGCCATCCAGGAGAACGCCGACTGGATTTCCCACTGCGAAAAGGAAAAGGATCCCATGCTTGCCGCCATGTTCGGCGGCCACGCCCTGTTCACCCTGTCCGACAAGACCTTTGACCGCATGGTGGCCGCCAACAACGGCCGCACCGGCTACCACATCCACGTCTCCGAGGGCATGAACGACGTGTACGACAGCCTGCAGAACTATGGCCGCCGCCCGGTGCAGCGCCTCCATGACCACGGCATCCTGGGGGACAGGACCATCCTGGGCCACTGCATCCACGTCAACCCCGCCGAGATCGAGCTGATTCGGGAGACCCACACCATGGTGGTCAATAACCCTGAGTCCAACATGTCCAACGCCGTGGGCGTGTGCCCCGTGCTGCCCCTGAGCCGGGAGGGCATCCTCCTGGGCCTGGGCACCGACGCCTGGACCAACGACATGATCGAGTCTCTCAAGGCCGCCCTCTGCGTCCAGCGGCTCAACGCGTGTCTTCCCAACGTGGCCTGGGGCGAGGTCACCGGCATGCTGTTCCGGGGCAATGCCCAGATCGGCGCCAAATACTTCCCCGATGAGCTGGGCGTGCTGAAAAAGGGCGCCGCGGCGGACATCATCGTCATGGACTACAAGCCCTACACCCCCTTCTCCGACGAGAACATCGACGGCCATATCCTCTTTGGCATGACCGGCAAGCTGTGCCGCACCACCATCGCCGCCGGCCGTGTGCTGATGCAGGATAGAGAGCTCATCGGCATCGACGAGGAGGCCGAAAACGCCCACATTCTGGAAGCCGCCAAGAAGCTGTGGGGCGCGCTGAACCACCGGGAATATTGATGGGTAAGCGCCCCGAGAAAGGAGAGTCGTTATGTCTGAGAAAATGTACCCCATTCCGTTCCGCTCCCTGATGAATTGGGTGGTGTCCGAGTACGCCCACGACGGCGCCATGTTCGGCGTCCACAAGTGCTACCGGGCCTCCGGCAAGTCCCTGCCCATCTTCGGCGAGCGCATCGAGACCCCCTTCGGCCCCGCCGCCGGCCCCAACAGCCAGCTGGCCCAGAACATCATCGCCGCCTACTTTGCCGGCGCCCGCTTCTTCGAGGTGAAAACCGTCCAGAAGATGGACGGCGCCGACCTGGCCGCCTGTGTGCCCCGCCCCTGCATCCTGGCCATGGACGAGGGCTATAACCAGGAGTGGTCCACCGAGCTGACCGTCCCCCAGGCCATGGAGGAGTACATCAAGGCCTGGTGCGCCCTGAAGGTCATCGCCAAGGTCTACGGCCTGGGCGACCCCGACGGCTTCGTGTTCAATATGTCCGTGGGCTATGACCTGGAGGGCATCAAGGGCGACAAGGTCAACACCTACATCGAGGGCATGAAGGACGCCCGGGGCACCGCCGTCTGGGGCGAATGTCTCTCCGTGCTCAAGGAGCTGTTCCCCCAGGAGGCGGACTACATCGACGCCATCAGCCCCCACGTCAGCCGCAGCGTCACCGTGTCCACCCTCCACGGATGTCCCCCCGATGAGATCGAGCGCATCGCCTCCTATCTCATCACCGAGAAACACCTCCACACCTTCGTCAAGTGCAACCCCACCATCCTGGGCTATGAGACCGCCCGCCGCACCCTGGACAGCATGGGGTATGACTACATCGTCTTCGACGAGCACCACTTCAAGGAGGACTTGCAGTGGGCCGACGCCGTGCCCATGTTTGAGCGCCTCCAGGCCCTGGCGAACGAGCACGGTCTGGAGTTCGGCCTCAAGCTGAGCAACACCTTCCCCGTGGACACCACCCGGGGCGAGCTGCCCGGCAACGAAATGTATATGTCCGGCCGCAGCCTCTTCCCCCTGACCATCGAGATGTGCCACCGCATCTCCCGCCAGTTCCGGGGCAAAATGCGGATTTCCTTCGCCGGCGGCGCCGAGTATTTCAACTGCGATAAGCTGTTTGCCGCCGGCATCTGGCCCATCACCGTGGCCACCACCATCTTAAAGCCCGGCGGCTACAACCGCCTCCTCCAGATGGTGGAGAAGGTGGAGCCCCTGCCTTACCGCCCCTTTGACCATACCGATACCGAGGCCATCTGCGCCCTGTCCTCCGCCAGCCACACGGATTATCACCACGTCAAGCCCATCAAGCCCCTGCCCTCCCGCAAGAGCGAGAAGAAGGTGCCATGGGTGGACTGCTTCGGCGCTCCCTGCCGTGGCGGCTGCCCCATCGAGCAGGACATCCCCCAGTATCTGGAGCTGGTGCGCCGCGGCCTCTACGGCCCCGCCCTGCGCCTCATCATGGAGAAAAACCCCCTGCCTTTCATCACCGGCACTATTTGCGCCCACCGCTGCCAGAACAAGTGCTCCCGCAACTTCTACGAGGAGTCCGTCCATATCCGTGACGCCAAGCTGGTGGCCGCCCAAAACGGCTACCAGGCCATGCTGGCGGACATCCGCCCCACCGCGAAGGCGCCGGGCAAAAAGGCCGCCATCATCGGCGGCGGCCCCACCGGCATCGCCGCCGCCGCCTTCCTGGCCCGTGAGGGCGTGGCCGTCACCATCTTCGAGCGTGAGAACTGCCTGGGCGGCGTGCCCCGCCACGTGATTCCCGCCTTCCGCATCGCCAACGAGACCATCGAGAAGGACATCGCCATGATGGAGAAGTGGGGCGTGGAGGTCAAGTGCGGTGCCCCGGCCCCCTCCGTGGCGGAGTTGAAGGCCCAGGGCTACACCCACATCCTCTTTGCCACCGGTGCCTGGAAGCCCGGCAAGCTGGACATCTCCGGCGACGTGGCAGGCGCCATCCAATGGATGAAGGGCGTCAAGGCCGGCTTCATCGGCGTGGGCGGCAACGTGGCCGTCATCGGCGCGGGCAACACCGCCATGGACGCCGCCCGCCTGGCCAAGCGCAGCGGCGCGGAGCACGTCACCATCGTCTACCGCCGTACCAGGAAGTATATGCCCGCCGACGAGCATGAGCTGGCCCTGGCCATGGCCGACGGCGTGGCCTTTGCCGAGCTGGCGGCCCCCGTGGCCCAGGCGGACGGCCTGCTGAAATGCGAAAAGATGCGCCTGGGCGAGCCCGACGCCTCTGGCCGCCGCAGCCCCGTGGGCACCGGTGAAACCTTCACCATCCCCTGCGACCTGGTGATTTCCGCCGTGGGCGAGCAGGTGGACGACGCCCTCATGGCCGCCAACGGCATCGCGCTGGATCGCAAGGGCCGCCCCGGCTTCCGCACCAACGTGGAAGGCGTTTACGCCGCCGGTGACGCCATGCGCGGCCCCGCCACGGTGGTGGAGGGCATCGCCGATGCCGCCGCCTTCGCCGCGGAAGTCCTGGGCCATCCCCACACCTATGAGATTCCCGCCGAGGCCTATCCCGCCGCTGCCGACGTGGTGGCCAAGAAGGGCATCCTGGCCATGTCCGGCTTCGCCGCTTGTGAGGGGGAGCGCTGCCTCCAGTGCGCCACCGTCTGCGAGAACTGCGTGGACTCCTGCCCCAACCGGGCCAACGTGTCCATCCTCACCCCCGACGGCCGCCGCCAGATCATCCACATCGACAAGATGTGCAACGAGTGCGGCAACTGCACCCAGTTCTGCCCCTACGACAGCGAGCCCTGCCACGATAAATTCACCCTCTTCCAGACCGCCGAGGACATGGCCGACAGCCACAATGCCGGCGTCCTGTTCCTGGATGACAGCCGCGTCCGGGTCCGCACCTTCGGCGAGCCCAAGGAGTATGACCTCCGGGGCAATACCGACCTGCCCGCCGACCTGGAGACCATCATCCTCACCCTTCGTGACAAGTACGGCTACCTCTACCGCTGACGATTTCCTCCGGGTGCCGTAGAGCGGAGGCACCCTTTTTACCCTCGTCAAAGCGCCCGCTGGGAAAGTCCGGCGGGCGCTTTGACCCTTTTGCACCGTACAGGCTGCGAATTGCACAATCCGACAGGCAATTTTTCGTCTGTTTCGCCCGCCTGTTTTGGTTGAAGCTGGCCCCACTTTATGGTAAAATGGTTTGAATTACGAAATTGAGAGGGCGGTGACACAATGTATTTGGAAGTGGTCAAGGACATCCAGGCCCTTGAGGCGCAGATTGAGCAGGACAAGGCCCAGGCCCGCACCCGGGGCCAGGAGGCCGTCAACGAAGCCCAGCGCCAGGGCCGTGCCCTGCTGGCCGAGAAACGTGACGCCATCCGCGAGGCGGACAATGCCGCCATGGTCAGCTGCCAGGCCCAGGCCGACCGGCGCCGCGGCGAGCTGCTGTCCGGCACGGAGCAGGAGATTGCCTCCCTGCGCGCCCAGGCGGAGCGGCACATGGATGACGCCGTAGCCCGCATTATGGAAAAGGTGGTGGGGCGCTGAGATGGCCATTGTTAAAATGAAGCATCTCCGGCTTATCGCCTTGGAGCGTGACCGGGATGCGCTGCTGCGGCGTCTGCAAAAGCTGGGCTGCCTCCAGCTCCAGGAGCCCCCGGCGGACGAGAACCTCTGGCAGGACATGCTCCGCCGGGAGGAGGCCCCCTCCGCCCAGGCCCGTGCCCAGCTTCGGGTGCTGGAAACGGCGCTGGACACCCTGAACCGGGTGGCCCCGGCGAAAGCGGGACTGCTGACGCCCCGGCCCATGGTAGGGGAGAAGGCCTTCCTGGATGAGTCCACCGTAGAGGACGACCTGGCGGCGGCGGAGGAGATCAACGCCCACGCCGCCCAAATCTCCCACCTGCGCACCCAGGCCACCCGTCTGCGCAGCGAGGTGGCGGCCCTGGCCCCCTGGCAGAGCCTGGATCTGCCCATGGAGCTGACCCATACCCGCACCGTGGATGTCATCACCGGCACCGTGCCGGGCCCCGTGGATTTCACGGATCTCCAGCGTCAGCTGGGGGAGACGGCGGAGGCGGCGGAGCTTTTCCTGCTGTCCCAGAGCAGCGAGCAGAAATGCCTCCTGCTGCTGTGCCACCACGGCGACCTGGACGCCGCCATGGAGACACTGCGCAGCCGGGGCTTCGTAGGCGGACAGCTCAAGCAAAACCGGGGCACCGTGGCGGAGAACGTCTCCGCCCTGCAAGCCCAGCTTCAGGAGGTGCAAGCTGCCCTGGACCGGGAGCAGCAGGCCCTTCAGGCCCTGGCGGACAAGCGTGAGGCCCTGCGTCTCACCTGTGACCGGCTCACCACGGCCCTTGACCGGGAGGACAACGCCCAGCGCCTGCTGGGGGACGACCGCATCGTCTGCCTTCAGGGCTGGCTGCCGGAGAAGGATGTGCCCCGCCTCACGGCGCTGCTGGATACCTTCGACTGCGCCTACGACTATGCCGACCCCACGCCGGAGGAGTACCCCGACGTGCCGGTGCAGCTCAAGGGCAACGCCTTCACCCGGTCTATGAACTGCATCACCGAGCAGTATTCCCTCCCCGCCTACAACGGCGTGGATCCCAACCCCGTCATGGCCCCCTTCTTCATCCTGTTCTTTGGCATGATGATGGCGGATATGGCCTACGGTTTGCTGATGATCGTGGGCTCGCTGCTGTTTTTGAAGAAAAAGCGGCCCGCCGACCCCAGCTTTATGGAGATGATTTTCTGGTGCGGCATCAGCACCGTCATTTTCGGCGCGCTGACCGGCGGCTTCTTCGGGGACTTCATCCCCCAGCTGTGCCGCATCATCAACCCCGCCAGTACCTTTACGCTGCCCGCCCTCTTCACGCCGCTGGACGACACCATGTCCGTCATGATCGGCTCCCTGGTGCTGGGCATCATCCAGATCATCACCGGCATGACCGTCAGCGTGGTGAAAAAGACCAGGGACGGCCATTTTGCCGACGCCCTCTGGAACGAGATCACCTGGTGGGTGATTCTGGCGGGCCTTGCCCTGATGATTCTGAAGATCGGCACCGTCTCCGGCGTGCCGGTGGTGCTGTGCATCGGCGGGGTCATGCTGCTCTACGGCTCCACCCGCAACGCCAAGGGCTTCGGCAAGGTGGCGGCCCTGGTGGCGGCGGTGTATAACGGCGTCTCCGGCTTTTTCAGCGACACCCTGTCCTACGTCCGGCTGATGGCCCTCATGCTGTCCGGCTCGGTGATTGCCCAGGTGTTCAACACCCTGGGCGCCACCTTCGGCAACGTGGTTGTCTTCATCGTCATCTCCCTGGTGGGCAACGCGCTGAACCTGGCGCTGAATCTGCTGGGCTGCTATGTCCACGATATGCGTCTGCAATTTCTGGAGTTTTTCGGCCGCTTCTATGAGGATGGCGGCAAGGCATATCAACCCCTGTCCATTCAATCTAAAAATGTAGAAGTTATTAAGGAGGATAAATAATCATGGTTGCTTTCTTTGAAATGTTCGGCGGGCTGTGTCTCGCATTCCTGGGCGCCGCTCTGGCAGTGGGCCTGTGCTGCATCGGCAGCGCCAAGGCCACCGGCATGGTGGGTGAAGCCGCTGCCGGCCTCACCAGTGAAGATCCCGACAAGTCCACCAAGTGCCTGATTCTCCAGGTGCTGCCCGGCACCCAGGGCCTGTACGGCATGGTGGCCTGGTTCTTCGTGCTGCTGCAAATCGGCGTGTTCGGCGGCGCCGGCATCCAGACCCTCACCGTTACCCAGGGTCTCACCATTCTGGTGTCCTGCCTGCCCGTGGCTCTGGGCGGTATGCTCAGCGCCCTGTACCAGGGCCGCGTGGCCGCCGCCGCCATCAACATCGTGGCCAAGCACCCCGAGGCTTCCACCAAGGGCATCATCTTCTGCGGTATCGTGGAATTCTACGCCATTCTGTCCACGCTGGCCACCATTTTGCTGCTGATGAATTCTCTGTAAGGAGTCTGCCATGAACGGACTGAAAAAAATCAACCAGCGCATCCGCCAGGACGGCAGCGACGAGGTGGCCGCCATCCAGGCCGAGGCCGAGGGCCGGGTCCGCAGCATCCGGGCCGACTTCCGCGCCCAGATCGCCCAGATGGAGGCCGAGGCGGCGGAGCGCCGCGCCAGGACTGTGGCGGAGCGGTTGGAGCGCCTGGGCGGCAGCGCCGACATGGAGCGCCGCCAGATGCTCCTTGCCGCCAAGCAGGGCTGCATCGACGAGGCCTTCGCCCGTGCCGCCCGTGCCCTGGAGAATCTGCCCCGGCAGGACTACGTGGCCCTGCTGGCCCGCCTGGCGGCGGAAAACGGCAACGGCGACGAGGAACTGGTGCTGTCCGCCGCTGACCGGGACGCCGTAGGCCCTGCCGTAGTGGCTGCCGCCAACGCCTTGAAGCCCGGCGCCGCCTTCACCCTCTCTTCCGAGAGCCGCGATTTGGGCGGCGGTCTGGTGCTGAAGCGGGGCCTGGTGGAGGTCAACTGCACCTTCGATACCCGTCTGCGCCAGCTTCGCCAGGAAATGGCCACCGACGTGGCCCAAATTCTGTTTGCCTGAAAGGGGGCCTCCCTTTGACCAAACGTAAGCATCCCAAGGATACCGATTATCTCTTTCTCTCCGCCCGCCTGCGGGGTATGGAGCGCCGCATGATGGACCGCTCCCGCATGGAGCGCCTTTTGCAGGCCCCCACCATGGCCGAGTGCGGCCAGGTGCTGCAGGAGCTGGGCTATCCCCCCTTCGACCCCACCAGCCCCACCGCCCTCAATGAGGCGCTGGCCCGGCAGCGCGCCGAACTGTTCGACGACCTGCGCCGCCAGATGCCGGACGCCGCCGTGCTGGACGTATTCCGCCTGCCCTACGATTACCACAACCTCAAAACGCTGGTAAAGAGCCGGGGCAGCGACGTGAAGGCCCTGCTGGTGGACGCCGGGCGCATCAGCGCCGACGCCCTCCTTTCCCATTACCAGCAGTCCGGCAAATGGGACTTCCTGCCCCCCGCCATGGCCCAGGCCGCCGCAGAGGCAGAGCGTGTCCTGGCCGAGACCGGCGACCCCCAGCGCAGCGATTTCGTGCTGGATAAGGCCTACTTTGCCGAGCTCTCCCAGGTGGCCAAGGACAGCGGCAGCCCCTTTGTGCAGTCCTACGTCCGCACCCTTATCGACGCCGCCAACCTCCGCACCCTGGTCCGCACCCAGCGTATGCACAGCGCAGGCTCTTTCCTGCAGCAGGTGCTGTTCGACGGCGGCGAGGTCGGCGTGGCGAAGCTGCTTGCCGGCGTGGGCCAGGGGGTGGCGGAGCTCTACCGGGCCACCGCCCTCCGGGAGGTGGCCGTGCTGGGCCAGGAGGCCGCCGAGGGCGGCAGCCTCACCGCCTTTGAAAAGGCGTGTGACAACGCGGTTTTCGCCGCCATGGCCCGGTCCCGCACCGTCCCCTTCGGCATCGAGGTGCCCATGGGCTACCTCGCCGCCCGGGAGTGGGAGCTGACCAACCTGCGCATCATCCTCTCCGGCCGCCAGGCCGGTCTGAGCGCCGATGCCATCCGAGAAAGGCTGCGTGATAGCTATGTATAAGATCGCCGTTTTAGGTGACCGCGACAGCGTCCTGGCCTTCAAGGCCCTGGGGCTTGACGTGTTCTTTGTGGAGACGGAGGCGGAGGCCAAAGCCACCCTCCACCGTCTGGCCCAGCAGGAATACGCCATCATCTACGTCACAGAGCAGCTCTCCGGCCAGCTCCAGGGCGAGATCGCCAAGTATAAGGAGATGGCCGTTCCCGCCATCATCCTCATCCCCGGCAAGACCGGCTCTCTGGGCCTGGCAGACGCCGCGCTGCACAGCGCCGTCGAGCGGGCTGTGGGCGCCGATATTTCCTGAAAGGAGTCCAAACATGGGTAAGATTATCAAAGTCTCCGGCCCGCTGGTGGTCGCCGAGGGCATGGCGGATGCCAACATGGCAGACGTGGTGCGTGTGGGCCCTCAGCGTTTGATCGGAGAAATTCTGAATATGACCGGCGAGCGCGCCTCCATCCAGGTCTACGAGGAGACCTCCGGCCTGGGCCCCGGCGCGGAGGTGGAGACCACCGGCGCCCCCCTCAGCGTGGAGCTGGGCCCCGGCCTGATTGAGAACATCTACGACGGCATCCAGCGCCCCCTGGAGGAGATTGTCAAGCGGGTGGGCGCCAACATCACCCGCGGCATCGAGGTGCCGCCCCTGCCCCGTGACAAAAAATGGGCCTGGACGCCTGTGGCCCAGGTGGGCGACAGCGTCATCGGCGGCGACGTGCTGGGTACCGTCCCGGAGACCGCCTCCGTCCTCCATAAGATCATGGTGCCCAACGGCGTGGCCGGCACGGTGGAATGGCTGGCCGATGCCGGCGAATACACCATCCAGGACACCGTGGCCCGCGTCCGCACCCCCAAGGGGGAGGTCCGGGAGCTGACCATGGTGCAGAAGTGGCCCGTCCGCGTGGGCCGTCCCTATCAGAAGAAGTTCCCCCCCGAGACGCCTCTCCAGTCCGGCCAGCGGGTCATCGACACCATGTTCCCCATTGCCAAGGGCGGCACCGCCGCCGTCCCCGGCCCCTTCGGTTCCGGCAAGACGGTGGTGCAGCACCAGCTGGCCAAGTGGTCGGATGTGGACATCGTGGTCTACATCGGCTGCGGCGAGCGGGGCAACGAGATGACCGACGTGCTCCGGGAGTTCCCGGAGCTCACCGACCCCCGCACCGGCGAGACGCTGATGAAGCGTACCGTCCTCATCGCCAACACCTCCGATATGCCCGTGGCCGCCCGTGAGGCCAGCGTCTATACCGGCATCACCATCGCCGAGTACTTCCGCGACATGGGCTACCACGTGGCCGTCATCGCCGACTCCACCTCCCGCTGGGCCGAGGCCCTCCGCGAGATGTCCGGCCGCCTGGAGGAGATGCCCGGCGAGGAGGGCTACCCCGCCTACCTGGCCTCCCGTCTGGCCCAGTTCTATGAGCGCGCCGGCATCGTCCAGTGCATGGGCAGCGACGGCCGCACCGGCTCCCTCACCGCCGTGGGCGCCGTGTCGCCTCCCGGCGGCGACCTGAGCGAGCCCGTGTCCCAGGGCACCATGCGCATCGTCAAGGTGTTCTGGTCCCTGGACGCCTCCCTGGCTTACCGCCGCCACTTCCCGGCCATCAACTGGCTGAATTCCTACTCCCTGTATCTCGACTCCATGCGCCCCTGGTTCGACCAGCATCTGGGCGCCGACTTCATGGTGAATCGCGGCCGGGCCATGCACCTTTTGCAGGAGGAAAACGAGCTGAATGAGATCGTCCAGCTGGTGGGCAAGGACTCCCTTTCTCCCAACGACCAGCTGACGCTGGAAATTGCCCGTATGCTCCGTGAGGACTTCCTCCAGCAAAACGCCTTCATGGACGTGGACAGCTATTCCAGCTTTGACCGGCAGAAGCGCCTGATGGCCCTCATCCTCCACTATGAGGATCTGTGCCGCGGCGCCATCGCCAAGAACGTGGCCCTCACCGATTTGTTCACCATCCCCGGCCGTGAAAAGCTGGGCTGGGCCAAGTACACCGAGGAGGGCCAATACGCCGCCGAATACGACGCCATCGCCCAAGAGATGGCGGACGAGATTGACGCGCTGATGCAAAAGGCAGGTGAAGACAGATGATGAAGGAATATCGCACCATTCACGAGGTCTCCGGCCCCCTGATGGTGGTGGAGCAGGTCTCCGGCGTCACCTATGATGAATTGGCGGAGATTGAGCTTACCGACGGCACCATCCGCCTTTGCAAGGTGCTGGAGGTCAATGGCGACCGGGCCGTGGTGCAGCTGTTCGACAGCTCCGCCGGCATCAACCTCCGGGACAGCAAGATCCGCTTCCTGGGCCACCCGCTGCAAATGGGCGTCTCCGGCGACATGCTGGGCCGGGTGTTCAACGGCATGGGCCAGCCCATCGACGGCGGCCCCGCCCTGCTGGCGGAGAAGTATATGGATATCAACGGCCTGCCCATGAATCCCGCCGCCCGTGACTACCCCAACGAGTTCATCCAGACCGGTGTGTCCACCATCGACGGTCTGAACACCCTGGTTCGCGGCCAGAAGCTGCCCATCTTCTCCGGCTCCGGCCTGCCCCACGCCAACCTGGCCGCCCAGATCGCCCGCCAGGCCAAGGTGCTGGATGATTCCTCCAGCTTCGCCGTGGTGTTCGCCGCCATCGGCATCACCTTCGAGGAGTCGGAGTTCTTCGTCCGGGAGTTCAAGCGCACCGGTGCCATCGACCGCACCGTGCTGTTCACCAACCTGGCCAACGACCCCGCCGTGGAGCGCATCGCCACCCCCCGCATGGCCCTCACCGCCGCCGAATACCTGGCCTTTGAGAAGGACATGCAGGTGCTGGTCATCCTCACCGACATCACCAACTACGCCGAGGCCCTCCGTGAGGTGTCCGCGGCCAAGAAGGAAGTCCCCGGCCGCCGTGGCTACCCCGGCTACCTGTACACCGACCTTGCCTCCATGTATGAGCGGGCCGGCCGCAAGCTGGGCTGCAAGGGCTCCATCACCATGATTCCCATCCTCACCATGCCTGAGGACGACAAGACCCACCCCATCCCCGACCTGACCGGCTACATCACCGAGGGCCAGATCATTCTCAGCCGCGACCTGTACCGCAAGAACATCCTGCCTCCGGTGGATGTGCTGCCCTCTTTGAGCCGCCTGAAGGATAAGGGCGTGGGCGAGGGCAAGACCCGTGAGGACCATGCCCCCACCATGAACCAGCTCTTCGCCGCTTACGCCTCCGGCAAGGAGGCCAAGGAGCTGATGACCATCCTGGGCGAGGCTGCCCTGAGCCCCATCGACCTGATTTACGCCAAGTTTGCCGACGAGTTTGAAAAGCGCTATGTCAACCAGGGCTTTGAGGAGAACCGCACCATCCAGCAGACCCTGGATTTGGGCTGGGAGCTGCTGAGCATGCTGCCCCGCTCCGAGCTGAAGCGCATCAAGCCCGAAATGCTGGACAAGTATCTGCCCAAGAAAGCTTGAGGTGAGCCATGGCCGGTAAAACCGTCAATCCCACCCGCATGGAGCTGACCCGCCTCAAGGGTCGTCTCCGCACCGCCAGTCGTGGCCACAAGCTGCTGAAGGACAAGCGGGACGAGATGATGAAACAGTTTCTGGACATCGTCCGCCGTAACCGCGCCCTCCGTGCCAAGGTGGAGGAGGGCCTCCAGCGGGCCAACGCCGCCTTCACGGTGGCCTCCGCCGTCATGGGCCCGGAGATGTTGGAGCAAGCGCTGCTGTACCCCAAGGCCGGCGTGGAGCTGGACGTGGGCTACCGCAACATCATGTCGGTGAACGTGCCTGTCTACCAGTTCCGCACCACCGGCAGCGAGGATCTGTACCCCTACGGCTTCGCCCAGACCAGCGGCGAGCTGGATGACGCCCTGGACGCCATGAACCAGGTGTTTCACGACATGCTGGAGCTGGCGGAGGTGGAGAAGTCCATGCAGCTCCTGGCCCAGGAGATCGAAAAGACCCG
>JAFSMA010000086.1 GCA_017448145.1 Oscillospiraceae bacterium
AACTGGGTCTTGTTGGTGAAATTCACGTCCAGCTTGGGCCAGGCGGCCAGACCGTCGGCATCATAAAAGAACTCGCAGGCGTAGATCTCCCGGAAGCGGTGGCCGATGGCGGTGCCCTCGATGATCTCCTTGAGGCCCGAGGACAGCACGTAGTGCTCCACCGCCACGCCTAAGCTCTCGCCCAGGGCGTTGATGTGGCCGAACCACTCCTCCACGCCGGGGAACAGCTCCACCGCGTGGCCGCAGCGCACCAGATAGTCCCGGGTCAGGGGGATGCCCTTTTCCCGGCACTGCCAGATCATGGTGTACATATAGGCCAGCAGGCCGTCCATCCGGTTCTCCCGGCCGAAATCGTTGGCGATGGCCCAGAACTCCCGGGGCGTCATTCCCAGGCCGGGGATGAAGGAATAGTCCTCCATGTCGGTGGTGCAGAGGGTCTTGTCGAAGTCGTACAGCAGGGCGACGATGGGCTTGTCACTCATGGTTACTTATCCGTGCCGTAGTTGCGGCCGAATTTCAGTTCGTCCAGGCTCAGCTTGAAGTCGCTGGGGAAGGACTCCTTCTCCTCCGCCGCGGGCGCTGCCTCCACCGCCGGCGCTTCCTCCGGGACAAAATCCACTACCGGCGTCGGCTCAATGAGGGGCGTCTCGATGGTGGGGGCGGCAGGGGTGGGAGGCGTGGCGGCCATCTTCCCGGCAGCGGTGGCCTCGGTGGCCGTGGTCTGGGGCAGCTGGCTGAGATACGCCTCCTGCTGGGCGATGACGCCCCGGCTCTGGGCGATGAAGCGGGTGAGATTATCCTGGGCCTGCACCAGGCGGCGGCGGTACACCTCCGTCTCGGCGTCCAGCTTGGCGATCTCGTCGGCGGCGTCGTGGCGGGCCTTGGCCACGATGGTGTCCCGCTGGGCCTCGGCCTCCTTCACCATCTTGTCGGCCATGCGCTGGGCCGTCAGCAGGGTGGCGCGCATGGAGTCCTCGGTGACGCGGTACTCCTCCACCTTCTCGGCCAGCACCTTCAGCTTGGCCTTCAACGTGACGTTCTCCTTATACAGAGAGGTATAATCCTCCGTCAGCGCGTCCAGAAATTCGTCCACGGCGGACATCTGATAGCCGCCGCTGAAGCCGGTGGCCCTGGGGAATACTTTATCGGATACTTCCTGGGGTGTAAACATGATTTTTTTCCTCCCGCTATGTAATTATAGGTACAGACCGCTGCTCTCCAGCTCGTCGATGAGATCGCCCATAATGTCCACGCTGTAAGGCGTGATGATGTAGGTGTTGGCGGAGACCTTTTTGATCTTGCCCTCGCCGGCATAGGCCACGCCGGAGAGGAAGTCCAGCAGCCGCCGGGCCACGTCCTTGTTGGTGGACTCCAGGTTCAGCACCACGGTGCGCTTTTCCCGGAGATGGTCGGCGATCTCGCTGGCGTTTTCAAACCGCTCGGGCTTCACCAGCACCACCTTCAGCGCGGCGGTGGCGTGGATGTTCACCACCTTGCTGCTGCGGCGGTCGTCACGGCGCTCCTCGCGGCGGTCGTCACGGCGGTCGTCACGGCGGTCATCAAAGCTGGGGCGGGCGTCGGTGCGCTCGGCCTCGTCCAGCTCTTCCTCCTCGTAATCATAATCCTCATCGTCATAGGGGTGGATGATCTTTTTCAGCTCGTCCATCAGGCTCATTGCGTGTCCCTCCGATTATTTCGTATATTGCCGCGCGCCGAAAATGGCCGTGCCCACACGCACCATATTGCTGCCGCAGCGGATGGCGTCGGCGTAATCCCCCGACATGCCCATGGATAGATACTTCATCTCATTATGAAACAGATTTCGATTTATGTCAACATAAAGGCGATACATTTTCTCGAAATAGGGCACGTTTTGCCCCGGCGCCAGCGCCACAGGGGGGATGGTCATCAGCCCCAGCACCGCCACGTGGGGCAGGGCCAGGGCCGCCGCCGCGGCGCGCTCCACCTCGTCGGGGGCAAAGCCGGACTTGGCCGCCTCGCCGCCTACGTTCACCTCCAGCAGCACCTGCTGGCGCAGGCCCAGGGCCGCGGCCCGCTTTTCGATCTCCTGCAACAGCTCTGCCGAGGACACGGACTGGATCAGATCCGCCTTGCCCACCACCTGGCGCACCTTGTTGCGCTGGAGATGGCCGATGAAGTGCAGCGGCGCGCCGTCGTAGGCGTGCTGATCCCACTTCTCCGTCAGCTCCTGGACACGGTTCTCCCCCAGGGCGTCGATACCGGCGGCAATGGCCTCACGGCAGCGTGCGGCGTCGTTCATCTTGCTGGCCCCCACCAGCGTGACCTCTCCGGGGTCACGGCCCGCCTCACGGCAGGCGGCGGCGATGCCGCGGCGCAGGGCGGCGATATTTTCCGAAATGGACATGGTGCCACTTCCTTTCCTCATTTGTCAGCCGATGACCTTGCCGTCAAACAGCTCTCCGGCGGTAGCGATGACCTGGTCGCCCACGCGCAGCACGCCGGTGCCGCTGGCGCCCTCAACCGGCCGCACCAGGGCATAACCCTCCCCCTGGTACACCACCTCCACCGCCTTGAACCGGGCCACCGCACCCACCACGCAGTAGACGCCGGGGGTGCCGTCCTCGCTCAGGCGCAGGGCGTTGGCGGGGATGCGCAAGCCCTCGTAGCCCTTGAGCACCACCTCGGCGGCCTGGTGGCGCAAGAGGGTGGTCTGGGCGATGAAACGGTCGCATTGCAGCACCAGCAGGCAGCGGCCCTTTTCCCCGGCACCGATGCGCGCCACGGTCATGGTCACATCCTGCTCCATGCCTTTGGCAAAGCGCAGGGTGACGGTGGAGCGCTTTTGGAGCACCGCTGCCTCCTCCTCGGTGACGGCGGAGACGTAATACCAGGTGTCGCCGGTGATGAGCTTGCCCACGTTGCCCCGCTGCTCCGTGGGGCGCAGGGCGCTTAGCGAGGCCACGGTGGCTGAGGCCACCCAGTCGGGGGTCAGCACCGTCTCGTAGCCGTCGCAGGCGCCGGAGTAGGTGGCGCTGTAAGGGGCGGTGATGTCCTGGGCGGCGGAGAGACCGGCACGGGCGGCGTTGATGTCATTTTGCAGCGCGGCGATGGACTGCTCTACCTGCTCCCGGCTTTCAAAGCGGGTGTCCCGCTTCAAAACGGCGGATTTCAGCGTGGCGGCCAGGGGGGCGGCGGCGCCGTAATCGCCGCCGGCCGTCTCCCGCCGGAGGGCGATCACGTCACGGGCAATGTCGCCGTCCAGCTTCAAGGCGGCGTCGGGATCCAGGAAGGTGTTGAGGGCGAAGTGGAGCTGCTCCATGCGCCGCTCCATGTCGTCCAGGGCCTGGGCCTGCTCCAGGGCGGCCCGGTCGGGATACACCGTGGCCAGCACCTGCCCGGCCCCCACCCGCTCCCCCTCGCTGCGGCGATGGGACAACGTGCCGGAGGGGGAGGAAAAGGTCTCCTCGGCGCGAACCACGTAGCCGTTGACAGGAATGGTATCCTCCTTCACCATGTGATACACCGGCGTGGTGACCATGGGGTCGGCAAAGTAGGCGTTAAGCTGGGCGGCGAAGTAGACCACCACCGCCAGCAGCAGCGCCACAGACAGGATTTTCACAATGGGGGAGGAAGATTTCATGTGCGCTCCTTTACGGCGTCATCTCCACAGGCTGCAAGGGCGCCACGGTAGAGATGGCGTGCTTATAGATCATCTGGCATCGGCCCTCCACCTCCAGCAGCACCACAAAGCTGTCGAAGGCGGCCACCACGCCCCGCATCTGAAAGCCGTTGATGAGATAGACGGTGACGGGGGTGCGGCGGCGCTGGGCCTGGGTCAAAAAGGTGTCCTGATAATTGTGATTGGTTGGCATGGATTTCCGCTTCCTTTCTTTCTTTTCACAGCGGATACCCGTGCATCCGCCTGGGCTTATCCTAATCCACAGGCGGTGAGATAATCTGTCGCATCCTGTAAGGCGGCGGGGAAATTCGGCTCTGCGCCCCAGTAGATCCAATGGATGGCCTGGTTGCGGCGCAGCCAGGTACGCTGCCGCTTGGCGTACTGGCGGGAGCGGAGCTTTACCTCCGCCACCGCCTCGTCTACCGTAGCCCGGCCCTGCTCCACCGCCAAAAACTGCTTGTAGCCGATGGCCTGGAGGGCAGTGGCGTCAGGGGAGAGGCCGGAGGAGAGCAGTGCCTCCACCTCCTGCAAAAGGCCCTGGGCCACCATGTCGTCCACCCGGGCGTCGATGCGGCGGCGAAGGTCGTCGCGGTTTTCATAGTCCAGACCGATGTAGGCCGCCTCATAGCGGGGAGGCCGGGCGGCCTGGGCGGCGCACTGCTCGGTGAAGGTATGGCCGGTGGTCTGGTAGACCTCCAGGGCCCGGAGGATGCGCTTCTCGTCCTTGGGGTGCATTTTGGCCGCGGCGGCGGGGTCGATGTGCCGCAATTCCGCCAGCAGCGCTTCCGCGCCCTCGGCCTGCATACGCTGCTGCAAGGCCCGCCGCACCGGCTCCCCCTGGGCGCCGGGGGCGAAGTCCATGCCCTGCACCAGGGCGTCCAGCCACAGGCCGGTGCCGCCCACCAGAACGGGGAGCTTGCCCCGGCGGAGGATGTCCTGCACGCACCCATCCGCCATGGCCACGTACCGGGCCACCGACCAGCTCTCGGAGGGGTCGGCCACGGCGATCATGTGGTGGGGCACGCCCTCCCTCTCGTCTTCCGTGGGGGCGGCGGTGCCGATGGTCATACCTCGGTAGATCTGCATGGAGTCCGCCGACACCACCTCGCCGCCGAAGCGGCGGGCCAGGGCCACGCCCATTTTCGTTTTTCCGCTGGCGGTGGGGCCAACGACACAAAGCAATTTTGCCATGTTACGCTCGCTTAAAGAATTTTTCGATTTCATAGCGGCTGAGACGGTATTTCACCGGGCGGCCGTGGGGGCAATACTGGATGGCGCCGGACTGCACCTTGTCCACCAGCACACGCCACTCGGCGGGGTCGGTGGTCATACCGGCCTTGATGGCGCTCTTGCAGGCCATGGTGTGCAGCAGCTCGTCCCGGGCGGCGGCGGGGTCGGCCCGGCCCAGGGCCAGCTTGTGGGCCAGCTCCTCCACTGTGGCGGCGGCGTCCTCCATGCGGATGTCCGCCGGGATGGCCCGGAGCAGGATGGTGCCGCCGCCGAAGTCCTCACACTGGAAGCCGAATTGGGCCAGGGCGGGGAGGTTGGCAAGGGCGGCGTCGTAGTCGTCGGCCTCCAACGTGACGGTGAGGGGCAGCAGCAGCGTCTGGGACATCAGGGGCTGGGGGTTTTCTTTCAGGGCGTCGAAGCGGATGCGCTCGTGGGCGGCGTGCTTGTCAATGAGCCAGACACTGCCCCCGTCGTCCTCGCAGATGATGTAGGTTTTCAGCACCTCCCCCACGATGCGCCAGGGGGCGGGAGCGGGGGGGTCTATGGAGAGCTGGGCGGTTATCGCCCCCTCATTCCCCCCAGTGTGCGCACTGGGGTACCTTCCCCCCGTGGGGGAAGGCTGAGGTGGTTCGATTGGTAGCTGGGAGGGCGCAGCCCCCTCATCCGTCACGGCCCGTTGGGCCGCGCCACCTTCTCCCCAAGGAGAAGGCTGGGGGTGTTCCGGGGGCGGGGTGATGACGTACTGCCTGCCCTGGGGGGCGGGGGCGGTGAAGGGCTGGCCGGGGGCGGGGGCCACGTCGTGCAGGGGCAGGGCGGCAGACTTGGCGCCGTAGCTGCCCAGGGGCTTTTTGGCCTGCTCCGCCGCGGCGGCACGGTACTCCTCCGCCGTCATGGTGCGGTAAAATTCCCGCTGGGGAGCGGGGGCGGCAGGGCGGTTCTCGGCGTCCAGGGCGTCCTTGACGGTGTAATACACCGCGTCGAACACCGCCTTTTCCGCCGCGAACTTCACCACCGTCTTGGCGGGGTGGACGTTTACATCCACCATGTCGTGGGGCAGGGTCACATGGATGACGCAGCCGGGGAACTTGCCCTTTAGCAGCCGGTTGCGGTAGGCCTCCTCCAGGGCCGCCTGCAAAAGCTGGGACTTCACCAGCCGCCCGTTGACGAAGAAGATCTGCCGGGCACGGGTGCCGTGGCCCGCCAGGGGGGCGGTGATAAAGCCGTCGGCGGACACGTCGCCGCCGGCGCCGTGGATGGGCAGCAGGGACTTGGCGAAGTCACGGCCCAGGGCGGCGTAGACGGCGCTCAAAAGCTGGCCGTCGCCGGGGGTGTGCAGCGTCTCCTGGCCGTCCCGCAGCAGCTTGAAGGAGATATCCGGGTGGCTCAGGGCCAGGTGGGTGACCACGTTTGCCACCGCCGTGGCCTCGGCAGTGTCTTTTTTCATAAACTTCATGCGGGCGGGGGTGTTGTAAAACAGATCCCGCACGCAGATGGTGGTGCCCTCCGGGCAGCCGGCGGCCTCCACCCGGCCGGGGACGCCGCCCTCCAGATGGAGCATGGCCCCCTCCGGCGCGCCGGGGGTGCGGGAGTAGACGTCCACGCGGCTGACGGCGCTGATGGCCGCCAGCGCCTCGCCCCGGAAGCCCAGGGTGCCGATGGCGGCCAAGTCCTCCGCCGTGCGCAGCTTGGAGGTGGCGTGGCGCAAAAAGGCCACGGGCAGCTGCTGGCGCGTCATGCCGCAGCCGTTGTCGGTGATGCGCAGATAGGTAAGGCCGCCCCGTTCCAGCTCCACCACCACGGCGGAGGCCCCGGCGTCGATGGCGTTTTCCAGCAGCTCTTTTGCCACGCTGGACGGGCGCTCCACCACCTCTCCGGCGGCGAT
>JAFSMA010000087.1 GCA_017448145.1 Oscillospiraceae bacterium
AAAAAACGGCATAGCCGTTTTTTGATAGGCGCAAAAAGGCTCCCCGCCGGGGGAGCCTTTTTGCGTTCCGGGGCCTCGCCGTTACCGCAGCCGGTCGCTGACATCGTCAATGGCCGTGTCCACGGCGTTGCCCACCTTCTGCATGGCCTTGCCCACGGTGGTTTTCCGCCCACCGATAGCAGGCGCCACCATGTCCAGCGCCACGCCGGCCACCATGCCGATGGCCATGCCTCTGATAAAGGCTGTCGCTTTCATCGCTCTCACTCTCCTTTTCCTGCCACGCTGCCAGTTTAACCGGAAGCGGCGAAAAAACACGGTGTAATCATTGCCAAATGAGTCGAAACACGGTATAATACCATATTAATATTTACTTGCTTGATTTGCCAAAGGAGTCCGTTATGTCCATCAAAGCGTTGCAGGAAGCCATCCGCGCCAAAAAGACCCCCATCGCCCTGGGCCTGCGCCCGGAGCCGGATAAAATCGCGCCCCATATCCTGAAACAATTTACTGAAATGTACGGCCCCGGCCCCATGGCGGAGGCGGAGACGCTGCGCTATCACGGCACCCAGGCCATCGCCGCCGCGGCGGAAAAGCTGAGCGCCGTCATGGTGTGCGCCGACAGCTATCTCCGCCTGGGCCCCATGGGTATGGACGTGCTGTATAATCTGATCTCCGCCGCCAAGAGCCAGGGCCTTTACGTCATTCTGGACGTGGCCGCCCGCTGCGGCGACACCTGGTGGCCCACCGGCTGCGACGCCCTCACTGTCAACCCCTACGTAGGGGCGGAGGTCTGTGCCGTGCCGGAGGACAAGGCGGCCTTCGCCCTGTGCCGCACCGGCGCCGCCGGGTCCCACGACGTGCAAAAGCTGATTGCCGGTGACCGCCACCTTTACCTGGCCCTGGCCCAGCAGATGGCCCGCCGGGGCGCCGGTATCGTGGTGGAAACGGGCTACTCCCTGGACGTGAAGGAGGTGCGCCGCCGCTGTCCCGACGCCTTTTTGCTGCTGCCCGGCTGCGACGGTGACAACGCCCTCCCCGGCTTCGACACCTACGGCCACGGCGCCATGACCGTGGATTATGACCTGCCATACACCGGTGACTATGACGCCGCCATCCGGGCCATGAAGTCCGTGGTGCAGGTGCTGTGACCCATCCCCACCAGTAAAGGAGACACCATGCGAGGAACGGAATTTTTGCCTGTCAGCCGGGAGGACATGGCCCGGCGTGACTGGTACTACTATGATTTTCTGGTGGTCACCGCCGACGCCTACATCGACCACCCCAGCTTCGGCACCACCCTTATCGCCCGCACCCTGGAGGCGGAGGGCTACCGTGTGGCCATCCTGGCCCAGCCCGACTGGCACGACTGCGAAGCCTTCCGGGCCATGGGCAGGCCCCGGTACGGCGTGCTCATCGGCGGCGGCAACCTGGACTCCATGGTGGCCCACTACACCGTGGCCAAGCGCCGCCGCACCACGGATCTGTACAGCCCCGGCGGCAAAATGGGCCTGCGCCCCGACCGGGCCACCATCGTCTATGCCAACCGGGCCCGTGAGGCCTTCCCCGACACCCCCATCGTCATCGGCGGCCTGGAGGCCAGCCTCCGCCGCTTCGCCCATTACGACTACTGGGACGACAAGGTGCGCCGCAGCATCCTCTTCGACGCCCCGGCGGATCTGCTGGTGTACGGTATGGGGGAGAGCGCCACAAGGGAGATCGCCCGGCGTCTTGCCAAAAAGACCCCGGTGAGCGAAATCACCGACGTGCCCGGCACGGCCTATATCGCCCAGGATGACAGCGGATGTATCTTCCACCGGGTGGAATGTCCCTCCTATGAGGCGGTGTGCCAGGATAAGGAGGCCTACGCCCGGGCCACCAAAATCCAGTATGACGAGCACGACCCCATCCGGGGCAAGGCCATTTTGCAGCCCTGCCAGGGCCGTCTGCTGGTGGTGAATCCCCCGGCCCGCCCCCTGAGCCGTGAGGCCCTGGACGCCCTCTACGACCTGCCCTACGTCCGGGAGGTGCACCCCATGTACACCGAGCCCGTCCCCGCCATCGAGGAGGTCCGCTTTTCCATCACCCACAACCGTGGCTGCTTCGGCGGCTGCAATTTCTGCGCCCTGGCCTTCCACCAGGGCCGCATGGTCACCTCCCGCTCCATCGCATCCGTCCTTCGTGAGGCGGAGGAGCTGACCCGTGACCCCCAGTTCAAGGGCTATATCCACGACGTGGGCGGCCCCAGCGCCAACTTCCGCCACCCCTCCTGCGCCAAGCAGAAGAAGTGCGGCATGTGCGCCCACCGCTCCTGCCTGGCCCCGGAGCCCTGCCCCAACCTGGACGCCGACCACAGCGAGTACACGGAGCTGCTGCGCCGTATGCGCGCCCTCCCCGGCGTGAAAAAGGTGTTCGTCCGCAGCGGCGTGCGGTATGACTACCTGCTGCAGGATAAAAATAAAGAATTCTTCTCCGAGCTGGTGAAATACCACATCTCCGGCCAGCTGAAAGTGGCCCCGGAGCACTGCGTCTCCTCGGTGCTGGACTACATGGGCAAGCCCCATTTCGACGTGTTTTTGAAGTTCTGGCGCCAGTACCAGAAGATGAATGAGTCGGATGCCAGGGAGCAGTACCTGGTGCCCTACCTTATGTCCTCCCACCCCGGCTGCACCTTGCAGGACGCCGTGGAGCTGGCGGTGTTCTTAAAGCGCACCGGCCACATCCCCGAGCAGGTGCAGGATTTCTACCCCACCCCCGGCACGGTGTCCACCTGCATGTACTATACCGGCCTTGACCCCCGCACCATGGCGCCGGTCTACGTGGCCCGGGACCCCCACCAGAAGGCGCTGCAGCGGGCCCTGCTCCAGTGGGGCCGCAAGGAAAAGCGGGCTCTCGTCATCGAAGCCCTGGAGCAGGCGGAGCGCACCGACCTCATCGGCTTCGGCCCGGAGTGCCTGGTCCGCCCGGCGAAAGGGGAGAAGTACTTCCCGGAAAAGGGCGCCGTCAAGGCCGCCGCCAAGGCCCCCAAAAAGGACGGCCGGGGCCCTAAGCCGGAGTGCACCGTCCACCGTGGCCGCCCCCAAAACGGCGCCAAGGGCAAAATGTCCCCCAGGAAAAAGGCGGATTTCGCCCGCCAGCGGGCCAAAAAGGCCGCCAAGTAGCGTGTCATTTCGCCGCCGCTCTCCGAAATACGGAGGGCGGCGCCATTTTTTCGCCTGCGCGGTTGCTTTTGGCAAACGTATCTGGTAAAATACTGTGCTTGACGAGAATTGTTGCAAATGCAACCGATATTTTCCGGCCAAAAGTGGTATACTTTAGCCGAAAAAACCGCAAAGGAGGCGGCGCCCCATGCTGGAGCTGCAAAACATTTCCTACCGCGTCTCCACCCCCGAGGGGGAGACGGACATTTTGAAAGACGTGAGCCTTACCGTGCCCGACGGCAAGCTGGTGGTGTTCACCGGCCCCAACGGCGGCGGCAAGACCACCCTGGCCAAGATCATCATGGGCCTGGCCATCCCCACCGCCGGACGGGTCATCTGGAACGGCGAGGACGTCACCGACCTGGACATCACGGAGCGGGCCCGCCGGGGCATCAGCTACGGCTTCCAGCAGCCGCCCCGGTTCAAGGGCATCACCGTCCATGACCTGCTGCTGCTGGCGGCAGGGGAGGAGAAGCTCAGCAAGGACCGCTGCTGCCAGTATCTCACCCGTGTGGGCCTGTGCGCCAACGACTATCTGGACCGGGAGGTGGACGCCTCTCTCTCCGGCGGCGAGGTGAAGCGCATCGAGATCGCCACCATCCTGGCCCGTAACGCCCAACTGATGATTTTCGACGAGCCCGAGGCCGGCATCGACCTGTGGAGCTTCGCCCGGCTCACCGAGACCTTCGAGCAGATTCACGCCAAGCATACGTCCACTATGATTATCATCTCCCACCAGGAGCGCATCATCCGCCTGGCGGACGAGATCGCCGTGGTGGCAGGCGGGCAGATTGCCCACCGTGGCACCACCGACGAGGTGTTCCCCATGATTCTGGCGGACACCCTGGGCGGCTGCCCCGTCATTGAGAGAAAGGAGGTCACATTATGATTACCGAGATCGACCGGGACCTTCTGGAGAAGATTGCCGACCTGACGGGAAAGCCCGTAGGCGCCATCAACATCCGCAAGGACGGCGGCTGCGAGGTGCGCCAGTCCACGGAGCACATCAAGATTGAGCCTCAGACGGAGGAGGGCCGCCAGGGCATCGTCATCCGCATCCTCCCCGGCACCCGGGGCGAGACGTGCCACATCCCCGTCATCATCAGCAAGTCCGGCCACAGCGAGCTGGTGTATAACGATTTCTATGTGGGCGACGACTGCGACGTGGAGATTGTGGCCGGCTGCGGCATCCACAACTCCGGCTGCAACGAGAGCCGCCACGACGGCGTCCACACCTTCTACATCGGCAAAAACAGCCGCGTCCGCTACGCCGAAAAGCACTACGGCGAGAACGACCCCGGCCAGACCGGCGCCAATATCATGAACCCAAAAACCGTGGTCTACCTGGGCCAGGGCAGCACCATGCAGATGGACACCGTTCAGATCCGGGGCATCGACTCCACCCACCGCACCACCCAATTCGTCTGCGAGGCGGGCAGCGAGGTGGTGGTCACCGAGCGCCTGCTGACCCACGGCAAGCAGCTTGCCGAGAGCGACATGGAGATTCAGCTCAACGGCGACGACGCCAAGGGCCGTGTCATCTCCCGCTCCGTGGCCCAGGACGACAGCCACCAGATTTTCCGCCCCGTGGTGGTGGGCAACGCCGCCTGTTTCGGCCACGTCCAGTGCGACAGCATCATCATGGGCCACGCCTGCGTGGAGTCCGTCCCCGCCATCACCGCCAACTCCACCGAGGCCCAGCTCATCCACGAGGCCGCCATCGGCAAAATCGCCGGCGACCAGCTTTTGAAGCTGGAAACCCTGGGCCTCACCGCCGAGGAGGCGGAGGACACCATCCTCAAAGGCTTCCTGGCGTAATGATTTACCCATAAAAAAGGCCGCCGCAAGGCGGCCCTTTCTTTTGCGCTGCGACCCCTTGCCATTCGCTCCCCGCTGCGCTATACTATTATAAAATCGACACCCAAAGGAGGCGCCGCCATGGCAGAGAAACGACACATTCCCCGGGACTGGCTGCTGCGGGGCGCTATCGCGCTGGTGGCCGTGGCCTTCCTTCTGGCCCTGACGCCTATCGTCCTCTCCATCCACCTCCACCGCCGCTATGAGGTCTTTGGCCGCGACCTGGCGGAGAGCGTGGCCTACGGCCAGGATCACGACACCACCTATGTGCAAGGCCGGGGCCTTGACCGCCCCGTTACCGATGCCCAGTCGGGCATGATGCTGTTCTACGTCATGCGGGCCGGGGTGGGCCGCCCCACCCGCCACGCCCCCGACGAGGAGGGGGTGCTGGTCACCTTCGGCGACGGCAGCTCCCTGTGGATGTGTCCCACCGCCATCACCCGCCATAACCGCCTCAGCGACGTGGGCACCTACTTCCGCTACACCGGCTCCGACGGCAAAGTCTACGCCTACGACACCGACCGCCTCTGGCTGCGCACGGTGCTGTGGGGCCTGGGGGAGCCCTTCAGCAACGATCCCTCCGGTGCCAATCCATAAAAAAATACCCGACCTGTACGAAACAGGTCGGGTATTTTGATGCCAACGGGCGATTACAGCTCCACCTTGCCGGTGAACTCGTCGTTCACCACGTAGTAGGCGGCGTGATCCTCGGGCTTCACGTACACGGTCATGGCCTTGACGGCGGTACGCTTGTGCTCGGCCTTGAAGGCCTCCAGCGCCTTGGCCTCCACGTCGGCCACGCTGCACTCCATGCCGGCGAACTGCACGAAGGTGTTCACCTTGGCCACCTTGGTTTCGGCGGCCTTCACGGCCTTCTTGGCCTTGGTCTCCACGGCCTTCGCGTCCTTCTTCACCTTGCCCTCGGCGGCCTTTACGGCCTTCCTGGCCTTGGTCTCGGCGGCCTTGGTCTCCTTCTTCACCTTGTCCTCAGCGGCCTTCATGTTCTTCTTCACGTCGGCCTTGACCTCGGCTCCGGCGGTCTTCACGGCGTCGGCGGCCTTGGCCACCTCTTCCTTGGTCTCCAGCACGGCTACCTGGGCAGCCGCCTTGGCCTCCTGGGCCACCTTGGCGGCCTCGGCCTTCTTATCCTTGCTCATTGTGTATTACCTCCAATAGGATGATTTTTTACTTGTCTGCGTCGCTATGGTGACGCAACAAGGCTTATTATACCCCTTTTTTCCATAAATGCAAGTTTTTCCCGTGGGGCGGCAAAAAGTCCTCTTTTTCGCGCCCTTTCCGCCACTTGCGCCCCGGGCCAAATCATGGTACAATGTCCGTTCGGAGAAAAAAGGTTCTATGTCAATAGTTAGGGTAAGATATACATGCCGCAGCAGGCCGGCTTGGAATACAGAGGAGTTTGAAAAAATGACAACTGACAGCCTGGTAAATCTGGTGTTGCTGTTTTTCGCGTATGCTTTCCTCGGCTGGTGCATCGAGGTCACACTGAAGTTTTTTCAGTTTCACCGTTTCATCAACCGCGGCTTTTTGACCGGCCCGTGGCTCCCCATCTACGGCTCCGGCGCGTCGCTGATTACCGTCGTAATCAAGGGGCTTGCGCCACTGGAATTTTCCGTCGGTACGACCTTCATCGTGTCGTTCTTTCTATGCGGATTCCTGGAATACATGACGAGCTATGTTTTGGAGAAACGCTTCCATGCTCGCTGGTGGGATTACAGCCAGAAGCCCATGAATCTGCATGGTAGAGTATGGATCGGGAACCTGATCCTTTTCGGGCTGGGCGGCGTGGTGATTGTAGATCTGATCAATCCGCTGTTGCTTCGTCTTTCCGAACATATGAGCTTTCCTCTGCGGGAGATTATGGCGCTTTCTCTGTCAGCGGTCTTTGTGGCAGACTATGTGACATCCCACTTTGTGCTGAAGCTTGTCAAGACAAGCGTTGAGCGCAGTGAAGCGGATGACACCGAGGCTATCAGCAAAGAGGTGCGGCTGCTCCTCAGCGATCGTTCCATCTTCCACCGCCGCTTTGCAGAAGCATATCCGGAGGTCATTTATAAG
>JAFSMA010000088.1 GCA_017448145.1 Oscillospiraceae bacterium
AGCATCCGCTTGTTGACCTGGTAGGGCAGCTCGGTGATGATGATGCGTAGGCGGTCATGGCCGAACTCCTCGAACTCGTGGCGGGCCCGGATGACGATGCGGCCCCGGCCGGTGGCGTAGGCGGCCCGGATGCCGCTGCGGCCCATGATGATGCCCCGCGTGGGGAAGTCGGGGCCGGACACGTGGGCCATCAGGTCGGACAAGGTGGCGTCGGGGTTGTCCAGCACGCAGATGCAGGCGCCGATCACCTCCCGCAGGTTGTGGGGCGGGATGTTGGTGGCCATGCCCACGGCGATGCCGGAGGAGCCGTTCACCAGCAAATTGGGGAACCGGGCGGGCAGCACCCGGGGCTCGCGGCGGCTCTCGTCGAAGTTGGGGTCCCAGTCCACGGTGTCCTTGTCGATGTCCCGCAGCATTTCGTTGGCGATTTTGCTCAAACGGGCCTCGGTGTAACGGTAGGCCGCCGGGGGGTCGCCATCCACGGAGCCGAAGTTGCCGTGGCCGTCCACCAGCACGTAGCGCATGGAGAAGTCCTGGGCCAGGCGCACCATGGCGTCGTATACGGAGGCGTCGCCGTGGGGGTGGTAGTGGCCCAGCACGTCGCCCACGCAGGTGGCGGACTTCTTAAAGGGCTTGTCGGAGGTGAGGCCGCCCTCGTACATGGTGTAGAGAATGCGGCGGTGCACCGGCTTCAGGCCGTCCCGCACGTCGGGCAAAGCCCGGCCCACGATGACGGACATGGCGTATTCAATGTAGGACCGCTCCATCTCCGGCACCAGGGGGGAGTTGACAATGTGCTGGTCGGGATAGCGGATCTCCTCGGGATCGTATTGGGGTTTTTTGGACATAATCTGTTACACTCCTTGGAAGAGTTGGGTACAAGGGCGGCGCTGCCGCCATGAATTGCCGCTGCGCGGCGTGAATTGGGCTGCGCCATGATTTGCCGCTTCGCGGCGTGAATTGCGCTGCGGCGCATAGGGGTACATTTCATGTGCCGTCAGGCACAATTCATGCGCCGCAAGGCGCAATTCATGTGCCGCAGGCACAATTCATGCCGTCAGGCAAATCATTACGGTGAGAATTGCCGCCGTGTGCCATTCATCCGGCCATGGCGGTATTTGCCACCTGGGCACGGGCGATTCGTGAATCGCCCCTACGATATAACCATAACGGCATCGTTTTCCTCCGTAGGGGCGCTTCATGAAGCGCCCGTTTGCACGGCGGCGGTGATAGAAACGGTATCGTTGGATAATGGGGTTTGCGATGATTTCGTAGGGCGCGACGACCCGGCGCGCCTTGCAGGGCGGCGGTGCCGCCATGAATTGCCGCTTCGCGGCGTGATTTGCGCTGCGGCGCATAGGGGTACATTTCATGTGCCGACAGGCACAATTCACGCGCCGCAAGGCGCAATTCATGTGCCGCAGGCACAATTCATGCCGTCAGGCAAATCATGCGCCGCAAGGCGCAATTCACGCGCCGACAGGCGCCTTATCAATAATCCAAATTCACCGCGTACTGGGCGTTTTTCTCGATCCATTCCTTTCGCGGCTCCACCTTTTCGCCCATTAAGACGGTGAAGATGGCGTCGGCCCGGAGGGCGTCGTCCATGGTGATGCGGCGCAGGGTGCGGGTGGTGGGGTCCATGGTGGTCTCCCACAGCTCGTGGGGGTTCATCTCGCCCAGGCCCTTGAAGCGGCTGATGTCCACCTTGGCGTCGGGGTTGTCGCCCCGCATTTCGGCGCTCACCCGGTCCCGCTCCTCGTCGGAGAAGGCCACCCGCTGCTGCTTGCCACGGGTCAATTTATACAGCGGCGGCACGGCGGAATAGACGTACCCCTCCTCGATGAGGGGCCGCATGAAGCGGAAGAAGAAGGTCAGCAGCAGCGTGCGGATATGGCTGCCGTCCACATCGGCATCGGCCATGATGATGACCTTGTGATACCGCAGGCGGTTCAGGTCGAACTCGTCGCCGATGCCGGCGCCCAGGGCCGTGATGACGGGCTGCAGCTTATCGTTGCCGTACACCTTGTCGGCCCGGGCCTTCTCCACGTTCAGCATCTTGCCCCACAGGGGCAGAATGGCCTGGAACCGGCTGTCCCTCCCTTGCGTGGCGGAGCCGCCTGCGGAGTCGCCCTCCACGATGTAGATTTCCGTCAGCTCGGGGTTATTCTCGTTGCAGTCCCGCAGCTTGTCGGGCATGGCCGCGCCGCCCAGCGCCGTTTTCCGGCGGATGGACTCCCGGGCCTTTCGGGCGGCCTCACGGGCCCGGTTGGCGGTAAGTGCCTTGTCCAGAATGGTGCGGGCCACCGCCGGATGCTCCTCCAGGTACACCATCAGCTGGTCGGACACCAGCTGGTCCACCAGGGTGCGGATGTAGGCGTTGCCCAGCTTATCCTTGGTCTGGCCCTCAAACTGGGCCTCCGTCAGCTTCACGGAGATGACGGCGGTGATGCCTTCCCGGCAGTCCTCGCCGGACACCTTCTCGTCGCTGTCCTTCAGCATGCCGTATTTCAGGCCGTAACCGTTCAGCACTCTCGTCAGCGCCGTCTTGAAGCCGGTTTCGTGCATGCCGCCGCCGGGGGTGTGGATATCGTTGGCGAAGGACACCAGCGTCTCGTTGTAGCCGTCGTTATACTGCATGGCCACCTCGGCGGTGGCGTCGTCCTTGGCCCCGGCGATATAGATCACGTCCTCGTGGAGGGCGGTCTTGTTGCGGTTGATGTAGGTGACGAATTCCCGGATGCCGCCTTCATAGCACATGGTGTCGCTCTGGGGCAGGCCGGGCCGGTCGTCACGGATGGAGATCCGCAATCCCGCGTTCAAAAATGCCTGCTCCCGCATCCGGGTGTGGAGCGTCTCGTACTCATATTCCAGGGTGTCGAACATCTCCGGGTCGGGCTTGAAGGTGACGGTGGTGCCGGTGTGGTCGGTGTCGCCCACGATGTGCATCTCCTCGGTGATGTGACCCCGGGAGAAGGCCATCTGATGGATCTTGCCGTCCCGGTGTACCTGCACGATGAGCCATTCGCTGAGGGCGTTCACCACGCTGGCGCCCACGCCGTGGAGGCCGCCGGACACCTTGTAGCCCCCGCCGCCGAACTTGCCGCCGGCGTGGAGCACGGTGAACACCACCTCCAGGGCGGGGCGGCCCGTCTGGGGCTGGATGTCCACGGGGATGCCCCGGCCGTTGTCGGTGACGGTGATGGTGTTGCCGGGGTTGATGGTGACGGTGATGTCGGTGCAGTACCCCGCCAGGGCCTCGTCGATGGAGTTGTCCACGATTTCATACACCAGATGGTGTAGGCCGCTGGCGCTGGTGGAGCCGATGTACATACCGGGCCGCTTCCGCACGGCCTCCAGTCCTTCCAGCACCTGGATTTCCGAGCCGCCGTATTCCGTGTCCACGGCGGTGGTCTTTTCCATTTCCAAACTCTCGCTCATAGTATTTCTCCTTCTTCGCTGCGGCGAAGCAGCGTTTGGGCATTCAGCTGGGATAGATAGATGATTTGCTTATGGTAAGGGTGGTCGCAGAGGATGAAGCTGCGGGGGATGTCCTCGCAGGCGCTCTGCACCACGCCGTCCTCTTCCGCAGCGCGCAAAAAGGCACGGGTGTCGCGGGCGGTGGAGGTGTTGTCCAGATCAAAGATGCCGATGATGCGCTTTTTCTCCAGCATCACGTTCTGGCCGATGTGGAGGTAGCCTTTCACACCACCGCCCCCTCTCGGATATGGAACACCTTGCCCCCCACCAGGCTTTCCAGCCGGTCGGCCTCGCAGCAGGTAATGAGAATCTGGCCGCCGGCAATGCGGTTTAACACAAATTCCTGCCGCTGGGGGTCCAATTCCGACAAAACGTCGTCCAATAGCATGATGGGGTGTTCCCCGAAGGTGTTTTTATGGATTTCCCGCTCCGCCAATTTCAGGGCCAGCGCCGCCGTCCGCACCTGGCCCTGGGAGCAGAACTGCCGGGCGCTGCGGCCGTTGACGGCCACCTCAAAGTCGTCCTTGTGGGGGCCGGAGAGGCAGAGGCGGCTGGCGATCTCCGCGTCGTAATGGCTGCGCTGGTGGGCGGTGAGGGCATTATATATGGTGTCCGTGGGGGCCAGGGGGTCGTCCACGGTGGACACGGTGCGGTATTGCAGCGTGAGCTGCTCCCGGCCGCCGCTGCACTGACTGTGGGCCTGGGCGGCGTACTCGTGAAGGGCCGCGCAAAACCGGGCGCGGTAGTGAATCAGCACCGCGCCCACCTGGCAAAGCCGCTCATTGAACTCCGGCAGCGTGTCCAAAAGGCCCGGATAGTCCTGGCTGTCCCGCAAAATGCGGGTCTTGTGGTCGTAGAGCCGGGTGTACTCCGCCAGGGCCTCGGCGTACCGGGGCCGCAGCTGGCAAAGGCTCATGTCCATAAACCGCCGCCGGGCTGCCGCGCCGTCCCGGATGAGGTACAAATCGTCAGGCGAGAAGTACACCGTCCGCAGCACGTCAGAGAGGGCGGCGCCCGTCTTGGCGGCCACGCCGTTGACGGTCATCTTCCGCCGCTTGCCCCGGTAGAGCTCGATGCGAGTGATAAAGTCCCTGTCCCGGCTGTGGATGGTGCCCTGCACCAGGGCGCTGTCCCGGTCAAAGCCCATCAGCTCCCGGTCAGACCGGGCCCGGGGGCTCTTGCCGCAGCTCAGATAGACGCAGGCTTCCAGAAGATTGGTTTTTCCCTGGGCGTTCTCGCCGTAAATCACGTTGCTTTTGTCGTCAAAGGTGACGGTCTGTTCCCCGTAATTTCGCCACCCGGCCAGGGTCAGGCTGTCAAGGCGCATAGCTGACGCTTAGCTCCCGCCCGGCAAAGGTCACCACGTCGCCGGGGCGGATTTTCCTGCCCCGCTGGGTGCAGATTTCGCCGTTGACGGCCACCTGCCCCTCCTGAATCAACACCTTGGCCTCCCCGCCGGTGGCAGTGAGGGCGGCGAGCTTCAGCAGGTCCTGGAGCTTGATGTATTCTGTTGTGATGGGGATTGTGGTCATAGTGTGGTTCCTCTAATGCATATTGAAGAATGAATCATAAAGGCATCGGTTATCTCCGTAGGGGCGCTTCATGAAGCGCCCGCCTGCAGGTTGGCGATGATGATAAAAGACACCGTTGGTTGGGCATGGGGTACGATATTTTCCGTAGGGGCGGGGCTCTGCTCCGCCCTTTTTTCGTTCAC
>JAFSMA010000089.1 GCA_017448145.1 Oscillospiraceae bacterium
GCCCGAAGGCCCAGGTTGTGGGTGTCGGTGCCCAGGACGTGGATATAGCCATTGCGCAGCATAGTCATGGCCACGCCACGCAGGCCGGGCAGGAAGAAAATCTCCGCGTTGGACTGGAATACAACGCCCCTGTCGGCAAGCTGCTGCCACAGGGCGGGTCGTTGCAGGGGCATATACCGCTCCACGTGGGCCAGCATCACCGTGTACTCGCCGCCCTCCGCCAGGCGGAAGACCGTGTCGATCTCCTCCCGGCTCCAGGGATGAAACAGCATTTCCAGCAGCAGCACATTGGTATGTTGCAGGCACAGCTGATGGAGGCCCGGCAGCCGGTCCAGGCCGGGGCGGTACTGCACCTCCGCCCCCAGCAGCAACCGGGGGTGCTGCTGGGGCAGCGCGGCGCGCAGGGTGTCCCATGCGGCGGCACGGCGGCGCAAAAAGTCCTCCACCGACGGCTCCTCTTGCAGAAAGTGGGAGGTGAGGCACACCGTGTCCACCCCCTGGCCCCGGAGCCGCTCCAGCATGGCCAGACTATCCGCCACGGTGCGGGCGCCGTCATCCATGCCGGGGAGAATGTGGGTGTGGAAATCTACCATGATTCTCTCCTATGGCGCCTTAAAAGGCCCAGTTGCCATTACGGAACACGGGAACGGTTTTGCCGTCGCGGCAGATGGCGTCGATGTTCATGTCGGGGGAGCCGATCATAAAGTCCTCGTGGATCATGGAGTCGTTGACGCCCAGAGACCGGCACTCATCCAGTGTCTTATGCTCAAAGTCGTTGATGGTGTCGGCAAAGCCCATGCCCAGGGCCAGGTGGCAGGCGGCGTTCTCGTCAAAGAGGGTGTTGTAAAACAGCAGGCCGGACTGGCTGATGGGGCTGTCGTAGGGCACCAGGGCGCACTCGCCCAGGTAGGCGCTGCCCTCGTCCATGGTGATGAGCTTGGTGAGCAGATCGTTATTCTTCTCGGCGTGCCACTCCACCGCCTTGCCCTCATGGAAGCGAATCCAGAAGCCGTCGATAAGCTGGCCCTGGTAGGACAGGGGCTTGGTGGCGTAGACGATGCCCTCGGCCTTGCCCCGCATGGGGGAGATGAAGCACTCCTCAGTGGGGATGTTGGGGTTGAAGACCACGCCCCGAAGGCTGGTCTCGCTGCCGCCGCAGAAATGGGCCTGGGGGATCATGCCCACGGTGAACTCGGTGCCGTTGGCGCTGTGGTAATGGAGCTGCTCAATGCCCAGACCGTTCAGGTATTCACAGCGGCGGCGCAAGTCCTCATTGTGGGCCTGCCAGGCGGCCACGGGGTCCTCATCCACCCGGGAGGTGGAGAGGATGGCCTGCCACAGCTTCTCCATAGCCTGGGAGGCACGCAGCTCCGGGAACAGCTTCTTGGCCCAGGCCTTGCCGGGCACGGCGGCGATGCACCACTGGTACTGGTTCTCCAGCTTGTCCCGGAAGGGCTTGATGATGGGATACCGCTTCTGCTGGGCCTTGGCCATTTTCTCCTGGTTGATGCCCTTCAGGCCGTCGGGGTCGTCGGAGATGAGGTAGATGCGGCAGGGGATGTTGTCCACATAGTGCTGCCAGCGGGCCAGCTCATAGTCAGTGACGGTGCCCAGGGTGGTGAGACTGGCGTGGCGGTAGTGGAGCTTTTGCAGGGGCTGGTAGTCCCAGTCCACCACCACCTTCTTGGCCTTGCAGCGGTAGCATTCCTCCACCACCATGGCCACAAACTCCGGCTGATCCAGCTCGGCGATGATGAAAACCTCCTGGCCCGGCTGCACGTTGACGCCGCTGCGGGCGATGAGGCGGGCATATTGACGCAAAACGGATTTCTTCATGGATGACGCTCCTTTGGTTGTGAATTTGTAATCAGTATACCATTTAATATGTCATTTGAAAAGTGGCTTTTCGCAGGGTTTTCAGGGGCTGAAAAGCCATTGGAAACGGCTCCCAATCTGAATTTTTATCTGCCCTTTGTGAATTTTTACAAAATTGCCGGTATAAGGTGTGCAAATTTCGCAAAATTCCCCATTGACGCAAAAAGCGCAGAGTGATATCATACAAGCAACTTTTGAAGGAGTGCGACAGATGAGTAATTATTCTTTTGCAACGAATAATTCCACCGCCAACCGCTGTGGCGGTACTTTTGCTGCGCACACTTCTGCCGTGTTGCTGATTGCGGGCATCGCTATGGCGATGTCCGTTATTTTTTTCCTGGGCAACGTCGTAACCGTACGACTGTGCATTATTCTGGGCCTGGTAGCCCTGATTGCCCTGGTTGTCAATGTCGCCCCCGCACAACTCCGAGTGAGATAATACCGGTTGATGCATCCGGCCTTGTCCCATCGGACAGGGCCGTTTTTATATGCATAAAGTAAAAATCCATATTTTTAAAAGGAGAACACACACATGAAAAAGACCCTTTGCCTCTTGCTCGCCCTCGTAATGGTCGTGGGCATGCTGGCGGGCTGCGGCTCCAACGCCGGCAACAGCGCCGACAGCGAGACCGCCGCCCCTGCCAACAACGACGGTAACCCCACCTTTAAGATCGGCTGCAGCGGCCCCCTGACCGGCGGCGCTGCCATCTACGGTACCGCTGTGGTGAACGCCGCCCGCATCGCCGTGGACGAGATCAACGCCATGGACGGCATCCACTTTGAGTTCCAGGCCCAGGACGACGAGGCTGACTCCGGCGACAAGGCCATCAACGCCTACAACACCCTGATGGACTGGGGTATGCAGGTCATGGTGGGCACCGTTACCTCCGGCTCCGGCATCACCGTTTCCGCCCAGGCTTACCAGGATCGCACCTTTATGCTGACCCCCTCCGGCTCCTCTGTGGACGTGATCAAGGATAAGGACAACGCCTTCCAGGTCTGCTTCACCGACCCCAACCAGGGCGTGGGCTCCGCTGACTACATCGCCGAGAACTTTGCCGACGCCAAGGTGGCTGTGATCTATCGTAACGACGACGCTTACTCCCAGGGCATCCGCGACACCTTCGTGGCCGAGGCTGCCGCCAAGGGTGTGAACGTGGTGTATGAGGGCACCTTCACCGCCGACACCGCCACCGACTTCTCCGTGCAGCTCACCGCCGCCCAGAGCGCCGGCGCTGACATGCTGTTCCTGCCCATCTACTACCAGCCCGCCGCCGTCATCCTGCAGCAGGCCAATCAGATGGGTTACGCCCCCACCTTCTTCGGCGTGGACGGTATGGACGGCATCCTGACCCTGGAGAACTTCGACACCTCCCTGGCCGAGGGCGTGTACCTGCTGACCCCCTTCTCCGCCGACGCTGACGACGCCCGTACCCAGGCCTTCGTGGCTGAGTACCAGAAGCGCTACGGCGAGGTGCCCAACCAGTTCGCCGCCGACGGCTATGACGCTGTGTACATCGTCAAGGCCGCTCTGGAGGCCGCCGGCTGCACTCCCGACATGTCCTCTGCTGAGATCTGCGAGGCGCTCATCAAGGTGATGCCCACCATCACCGTGGACGGCATCACCGGCGAGGGCATGACCTGGGCCGCCACCGGTGAGGTGTCCAAGGCTCCCATGGCCGTGGTCATCAAGGACGGCGTGTACGTCACTCCCGAGAACTGAGACGATTTAAGGATACTCTGATTCGTCATACGATTGCCGGGGGGCTTTTCACCCCCCGGCAATCGGAGTATTATTCACTCCGGAAAGGAGCCCGGCAAAACCGTCTTTTCCCCCTGCCGGGCCCCTTTCTGGCGCGAAGGCCAGAAGAAGGCACAGTGTTTTTTTGTTAGATTGAGAGGTGCATTTCATGAAATTCCTTGCCTATCTGATCAGTGGGATCAGCCTGGGCAGCGTGTACGCCATTATCGCCTTGGGCTACACCATGGTGTACGGCATTGCCAAGATGCTGAACTTTGCCCACGGCGACGTGATCATGATCGGCGGCTACATCTCCTTTATCGCCGCCAATTATCTGGGCCTGCCCACGGTGGTATCCGTCATCGTCGCCATGGCGGTGTGCACGGTGCTGGGCGTGCTGATTGAAGGGCTGGCCTACCGGCCGCTACGCAGTGCGCCGTCCCTGGCGGTGCTGATCACCGCCATCGGCGTCAGCTATCTGCTGCAAAACTCCGCCCTGCTGATCTGGGGCGCCAATCCCAAGTCCTACACCCCGGTGGTGTCCGGCACGCTGCATCTGTTTGACGGGCAGCTCACCATCTCC
>JAFSMA010000090.1 GCA_017448145.1 Oscillospiraceae bacterium
GCTCAGCCCAGGCGCTTGATCTCGGTGTAGGCCAGGATGAAGGGGGCCACGCCCTTGGCGTCGTTCTCCACCACCGGCTCGGAGATGTAATACTCGTAGGAGCCGTCACGGCGGCGGTTGTTCTCCGGGCCAAGGCCTGCCACCAGGCAAATGCCGCCCAGATTCAGATTGCCATCGGTAAAGGACAAATATTTCTCCACGATGCCGCGGAAGGTCTTTTGGCCTTGCGCGGCATATTCCTTGCCCAGCACGCCCAGGCGGGCGCCCTTGAGCATGGCGTAGGCGATCATGCAGGAGCCGCTGGTCTCCAGGTAGTTACCCTCACGGCCACACTGGTCCACCACCTGCCAGTACATACCGGTTTCCTCGTCTGCATAGCGGCGGACGCCGGCCATCAGCTCCACGAAAATCTTGCGGAGGCGATCATTATCCTCCCCGGCGGGGACGATCTCCATCAGATCCGCCAGGGCCACGGCAAACCAGCCTATGCTGCGCAGCCAGAAGTTGCGGCTGCGGCCGGTGACGGGGTCGGCCCAGAAGGCGGTGCGGCTGGCGTCATAGCCGTGGTAATAGAGGCCCTTTTCCTCGTCGAACATTCTGGCGCGGACGGTTTCCACCTGGCGCAGGGTGTCGGAGAAGTCGCCGGAGCCGAAATGGCGCTCATACAGGGCGTAGAAGGGCTGGGCCATATACAGGCCGTCCAGCCAGACCTGGTTGGGGTAAATCAGCTTGTGCCAGAAGTTGCCCTCCACGGTGCGGGGCTGGCGGAGAAGCTGGCCACGCAGCACGTCGGCGGCCTTGCGGTACTTCTCCTTGTGGGTCTTATCATAGAGGGCGAAGAGCACGCGGCCCTCGTTGACATCGTCCAGATTATACTTGCTCTCGTCGTAGGTGAGGATGGTGCCGTCCTCGGCCACAAAATGGTCGATGAAATGCTCGGCAAAGTCGAAATAGCGGCTCTCGCCGGTGATCTCCGCCATGGACAACAGGGCGGTGATCATGCAGCCGTCGATGTAGTTCCAGTCCGCCGGCTTTCCCTGGCGGATTTTCTCTACGTTCCAGACGGTGCGCTCCGGGGTGGATTCCTGGATGAGCCGCAGGACATAATCGTCAATCTGCTGATACATAGTCAGTTCTCCTCGATAAATCCGTCTTTTGCAATATCCTCGTAGTGGTTGGCGATGAGGCCGTCGCCGTCGGCGCCGGTGACCGTCACGTTCTTGATGCGGATGTGCTTCACGTTATCCAGGTACAGGCCCAGGCGGCAGCGGGGCTTGGCAAAATTCTCCATGATGGGGATGCCGGGCTGGGCGTCGGGCTTGAAGCTGATGTTGACATTGCGGAACTCCACCGCCTCGATGGGGGACTCGGGCAGGCCGTCGATATAGCAGGCGGCCACCTCCGCGTTGGTGCAGTCGATATTGATGAAGTGGAACCGGCCCATGCGGGGGGTGCGGTCGTCCACCGGGAGATGCTCACGGGACCAGACATACTCCGACTCCCGGTCAGGGTCGCAGCAGTTGTACCACAGGTTGACGGCGATGGGGGTCAGCACGCCGTCCATGCGGATGTTGTGGAAGGACACGTTGTCGATCCAGCAGTTCTTGCCCCGGCCGCGGCGGGACTTGATGCGCAGGCCGCGGTCGGTGCCGTGGAAGACGCAGTGGGACACGCTCAGATTGCGGACACCTGCGCCGATCTCGCTGCCCAGGGTGACGGCGCCATGGCCGAACTCCATGAGGCAGTTGCGGATGGTGTGATGGTCGGCGGGGCAGTTCAGCTTGCTGCCCAGCTCGATCTTGCCGGACTTGATGGCAATACAGTCGTCGCCCACGGTGAAGCGGCAGCCGATGATCTCCACGCCGTCGCAGGACTCGGGGTCGCAGGCGTCGGTGTTGGGGCTGACCTTGGGGGCGGTGATGGCAACGTCATAGATGCCCACGTTCCTGGAGTAGTAGGGGTGGAGCTGCCAGGAGGGGGAGTTGCACCCCAGGACGCCGTGGAGATTCACGTTCTGGCAGCGGTTGAAGAACATCAGGCGGGGACGGGCGGCGGGAAAGTCCTTGAAGCCCTCCCACCAGTGGCCGCCCTGGCCGTTGCCGTCGATGGTGCCGGGGCCCACGATGGTGATATCCTCGGCGTACTCGGCGGTGATGAGGGACTGGTACATGGCCTTGGTCTCCCCCTCGAAGCCACCGAAGAACACCTCTTTATCCCCGTCCAGCACGGAGCCGGGGATAATGGGGTATTTCTCACGCGCCGGGGAACCCAGAAGGGTGGCGCCTTCCGCCAGCTCCAGGGTGATGTGGCTCTTGAGGGACAGGGGCAGGCTCAGATAGGTACCCGCCGGGAAGAACAGCCGGCCCTGCTGGGGCAGGCAGTTGATGGCGGTCTGGATGGCCAGGGTATCGTCATGGACACCGTCACCTACGGCGCCGAAGGCGCGGACGTCCACCACGCAGCGCTCGGTCTTGGTGGTGAAGGTATAGGCGGCCTCCAGATAATCGCCACGGGCGGTGACGGTATAGGTGGTGTTGGGGGTCAGGCCGAACAGGGAGAACACGTTGGTTTCGCACTGGCGGATCTCCTGGTCGTCCAGGTATATGGTGAATTTCTCCGGGGCATAGTAGGGCGCACGGTTGACCAATTCAAGGCATGCGGAAGTGGCGCCGGAAAACAGAAGTTGCAAATTCATTATGATTTCGTTCCTTTAGCACTGATTTTGGCGTCGGCCACCATCTGGCGGCAAAGACGCTTCATAGTGATGAAGAGCAGGTCGAAGCCGGTATAGAAGATACCGAACAGGATGGGCTCCACGCCGATGGGGGGCATGGAGGTTTTGAAAAGGGCCATGAGGGCCATGTTCACAAGGGTGTAGAACACGTCCACGCACAGCAGCAGAACGATGGCGTATATAATGTTCAGAGGGAAGGTGTAATACTTTTTCTGGGGGAACATCATCCACCGGTCGTTGGCGGTGGGGGTTTTGGCGAAGTAGCGGAGGATGCTGTTGGTGAGCACGTCGGTGACTACGCCCAGGACGATGCCGAACACCACCATCAGATCCAGCCGGGAGCCGATGTAGGCGCTCAGACCCCAGAACACAAAGAAACAGACCGAACCGGCAAACCACATCTTTGCGAGGATCGCCTTGGCCCAATCCGCCAGGCGCAGCTTGGGGCCGGAGAGATACTGCCGCAGCTCCTCCTCGGATACTACGGGAGAGTTGCTCTCATCTGCGTTTACCAGGTCGTCAACTGCGTTGGTATGAAGTTTGTAATACTCGGCGGTGGTCTTGATGTCATCGCGGCCGGCCGCCTTTTTCTTCTTCGTTGCCATAGTCTTATCCTTGGGCCCGGGAGGCTGTGACAGCCTCCCGGGCCATATGGGTTTTGATGGGGATTAGTCCTCGCCGGAGATGTCGATGGCACCCAGCTTGCCGTAGTCCTCCACAGTGACGGAGGTGTTGATCTTGCGCAGCAGCTTGGTGTACAGGGGCATCAGAAGGATCAGCGCCACGCCGATGCACTCCACGATGATGTGGTCCATGAGCATGTTATACGCCTTGGCGATATACTCGGTGCTCTTGTCCAGCTTGATGGGGTTGTCGGCACGGGTGATGGCGTTCTCGATGAGGCCCATATAGTGCACGTCGCAGAAGATAATCACGGCGAACATGCAGAACATGACGATCACCATCACCAGCACCGGCTTTTTACGGCGGGGGAAGGCATTGAGGAAGCAGACCAGCGACAGCAGCGAGAACAGCATGGTCGCAAAGCCGCACAGACCCATGCCGGGGCCCTGAATCTTGGCGGTGGTGTTGGAGATGTAGGTCAGGTTCAGAGAATAGATGAGGAAGGCTACCACCAGGGCCACCAGGGCGATGATGGAGGGACGGCGCTTGAGAGCGACGAAGAACTTGCGGAGGAACTCCGGCATTTTGGCATTGGTTTTCTTGGCACTCATGCGTTCTCCTCCTTTCTGATGGCGACTCCGGTTTCCTTATCAAAGAAGTGCTTGCGGCTGAAGGAGACGCTGATGTTGTCGCCCTCCTTATAGTCGCACCAGCCACGGAGCTTGGCGGAAATCTTGTTGCTGACAGCCTCGCCGTGACCGATGTGGCCGTGAACCAGGGTGTTCATGCCCAGGTTCTCGTTGGAATACACGGTCATGGCGATGTCGCCGCCGGCCTGTACATCCTCGGGACGGACACCCAGGTCAATCTCCTTGCCGGCGTAGGGGGCCAGAACGGCCTTCTCCTCAGCGGTGAGGGGGACATTGAAGCCCTTGCCCTCCAGATGATCGGCGCGAACGGTCACGTCGAAGAAGTTCATGGGAGGCAGACCGATGAAGCTGGCCACAAACTTATTGGCGGGCTTATCGTACAGCTCAATGGGGGTGCCCACCTGCTGGACGTGGCCCATGGACATGCAGACGATACGGTCAGCCAGGGTCAGAGCCTCGGTCTGGTCGTGGGTGACGTACAGCATGGTGGCCTTCAGGCGCTTATGCAGCAGCAGGATCTCGCGGCGGGTGGCGCCGCGGAGCTTGGCATCCAGGTTGCTGAGGGGCTCGTCGAACAGGAAGACCTTGGGATTACGGACAATGGAACGACCCATTGCCACGCGCTGACGCTGGCCGCCGGAAAGCTGGGAGGGCTTCTTGTTCAGCTGGCTGGTCAGGCCCAGGATCTCGGCTGCGGCGAGAACCTTCTTGTGGATGACGTTGGGATTCTCCTTGCGCAGCGTCAGGGAGAAGGCCATGTTTTCGTAGATGGTCATGTGGCCATACAGGGCGTAGTTCTGGAACACCATGGCCATGTCGCGGTCCTTGGCGGGGGCGGAGGTGATGTCCTTTCCGTCCAGCAGCAGCTTACCGGCGGAGATATCCTCCAGACCGGCAATCATGCGGAGGGTGGTGGACTTACCGCAGCCGGAAGGACCCACGAGAACGATCAGCTCGCCGTCCTTGACATCAAGATTGAAGTCAAAAACCGCCTGAACGTTATTGTCGTAGATCTTGTCTACATGCTGGATATTCAGCGTTGCCATATCGTTCTCCCTCCTTTACGCGGCCTTGGATTCCAGGGTAGCCAGGTGGCCCGCCAGCGCGCGGCTGCGGATGATGCCCACCACGGCGCCTGCGAACAGGCAGGCAGCGGACAGCGCCAGATACAGCACCGTGCGGATGAACTGGGCGGTGCCCATGACCACGATGGCCTGCTCCTGAATGGTGACCGTGGCGGCATGGGCGCGCATGGGATAGATGAAGATGCGCGCCAGCTGGATGACGCCCAGGATGATCATCGCATAGGAATAGCCGATTTTATAGTTCTTGATGCCCTCAGAGGAGAGGAATGCAGCAAGCATGAAAACCAGGTTATACAGGATAGAGGCGCCGATGAGGATGTTGTAGTACCAGGAGCCCACGTCGCTCTCATAGATGCTGATGAAGTAGAACACATTGAACAGAATGGCCAGCAGCGCCAGGCCGGAGGCCGTGGTGTTCTTGGTGTAGCGCATCCGGTCCAGCCGAATGTTCTTATCCTCGTTCATGCCGCAGCCCCCTTTCCTTGCGCCAGAAGCGCCGCTTCTTCCTTCATGAGCTTCACCTTCCAGACGGCGCAGGCCACCAGGCAGATGGAGACCAGAAGGGAAATGCCGAACACCAGATAGTGAATGTCAAACCAGAATGTGGACTCCGTGTAGGCGGTCTTCCACATTTCGGCGTGAGCCTTCAGCGCCTCAAAGTCGACGCGCAGGAAGCGCTCCTTGAAGGCCTCGATGTACATGTGGCCCCAGATGGCCACGTAGCAATTGGCCGCGGCAAACAGGCCGATGGGAATATAGTTGCCGATGTAATATCTCCGTCTCACATGCGTGTTCGTGATGAACAGGAGGCAGGCGAGCAGGATCAGGACGATGCTGTAGCTAAGGAAAATGCTGTTGAAGCTCTGCATGTTATAGTAGACGATGGAGCCCGGCACGTCGGTCTGGGTCAGGTCGTTGGGGTTACGCATCGTCGAATACAGCGTGTCGTACAAATCGGTCATGATACCGAGCGCATACAGGAACGTGAGCACGCTGGAGAAAATCGCCAACAAGCAAAGGAGCTTTTGCAGTTTTAATTGTTTCTTATACATTCTGACCTCCCTGCTGCGGGGTACCCCGCCGGGGAGAGATCACTCTCCCCGGCAGGTGAACCCGATTCGATTAGCCGATCGCGTTGTAGTAGGCGAGCAGACGATCCCAAGCGTCCTGCTTGAGCTGCAGGTACTGCTTGCCGCCCCACTCGTCAGCAACCTTGGAAGCGGAAGCTGCGGCGTTGCCCATGCCCTCTTCGGCATAGCCGGCAACAATCTGGTTGACGAACAGGTTCTCGCCGCCCTTGGAGGAGGAGAATCTGCCGTTGGAGGTGAGCTGGGTGTAGGAGTTGATCATGTCGTTCTCAGCCTTGGTGTTGGGCAGAACGGTGGGAACGGACATGTACCAGGGGTTGGAGGTGACAGCCAGCTCGGGGTGCTTGATGGTGCCCAGAGCGATAGCGTTGGAGATGTTGCCTGCGCCCTCACGGCCCACATCGGTGGTGCACTGGAACTCGAAGGCCTGGCTCTTGGCGAAGCTCAGAGTGGAGCCCAGGTACTGACGGGCGTAGTTGGTGTAGTTGCCGCTGGCCTTCTCCCACAGCTCGGCGCGGGTGGCGTCAGCGATCTCGGGCATCTGCTGGCCGTTGAAGTTGAAGGTCACGTAGCTGCCGTCGGCATTGGTCTTAATGAAGGCGTCGGGGCCGTAGGACATGAGGATCATGCCCTCGGGGGAGTAAGCGAAGTCGATGAGGGACAGAGCGGCGTTCAGCTTGTCGGTGTCATCGCCGATACCAGCCACGGACAGGCCCCAGCCGTCGGTCTTGACGGAACGCCAAGACTCGGTGAAGCGCATGTAGTTGCCGCCGTTGGTGCCGTCATTCCAGCGGGCCACGGGAACCATGACAGCGATGTACTTCTCGCCCTCATCGAACACGCCCTGGCTGGGATCGTTGTACAGGGTCTGGGTCTGGTTGTAGTCGTAGTGCATGAAGCCGGAGTCGTTCTCCAGATACTGCTTGGTCTTGCCCTCGGCGGTGTTCATGAAGTTGACGGACAGCAGGCCTTCCTGGGCCATGTTGTTCATACGCTCCAGAGCCTCATAGGCCTCGGTGTCCTGACGGGCATCGCGCAGCTTGCCATCGGTGCCGAAGTACAGGTAATCCTGACGGGACTCCATGCCGCGGACGCCGAACAGGTGGCCGGCGAAGCGGAACATATCCACGCGGCGCTGGTTGTTGTCATCCTCGCGGGAGAAGATGCCCTGGATGGAATCGGTGCCGTTCAGGGTCTGGGGGTTAGCCACCACGCAGCGCAGCAGGGCCACCAGCTCATCGGCGTCCCAGGCAGCGTTCTGGCCCACGAACAGGTTGGAACGGGTGGTGCCGTAGTAGCCGGCATAGGCCTCGTCGATGTAGGTGCGGAGCATGTTGACAGCGGTGACGCCGTCGATGGAGCCGGCCTCATTCATCTTGGCGATAATGTTGCCGGCGGCATCATAGTCCTTGGTGATGCTCTCCACGCTGGTGCCGTCCAGGGAGACGACCTCAACGGGAACCTTGCCGGAGGTGGGCATGTAGGGCTGATAGACGGGGGCAGCGGTGTTGTTGCTGGCGGAGGCGGTGAACTCGCCCTCGCCGTCCAGCAGCTTGGCCACCATGTCAGCGCGCATCAGAGGCATACGCTCGATATCGTTGACACCGTCGAAGTAGGGGGAGAAGTAGATGGCGCCGGTGGAAGTGTTACCGGTGATGGACAGGCGGACGATGGGGTTGGCCTCCAGGTACGCCTTGAAGTTGGGCATGGAATCCAGATACTGGGCGATGTCCACGATGACACCCTGCTCGCCGTACTCGGTCAGCTTGCTGGCGGTACCGGACAGGACGTCGATGTTGGCCATCTGCTCCTTCCAGAAGTCGAACTCGTTGGAAGCGGAGTTGCCCTGGTAGTTATCCTCGATGTTGATACCCAGGACGTTCATGACCTCCACCCAGGTGGGCTTGAAGTCGCCGGCGTGATAGGTGACGCCGTCGGCCAGGGTGACGCCCTCACCGGCCACTTCGGGGTCGAAGCGCAGGCCGGTCTTGGTGGAGTTGTAACCCACGGCCATGCGGAGGGTGGTGCCCTCGGCGTAGGTCAGCTCGGAAGCGGGAGCAGCGGTCTCGCCCTCACTGGACTGGGCGTCGGTACCGTCGCCGTCCACGTTGATCTTGCCGCCGCAGCCTGCCAGCAGGGCGACCAGCATTGTTGCGACCAGCAACAGTGCAATCAGGGATTTGCTCTTTTTCATAGTATCCTCCTATAAAATAAATATGATTTTTCCGGTCGTTCCGGTGGAACTACTATAAGGGGATTTGGCGGATTACTCCTTGACGCCGCCCACGTTGGTGCCCTTGGCGAAGTACTTCTGAATGAAGGGGTAGATGATCAGAATGGGCACGATGGAGCAGACGATCAGGGCGTAGATCACGGAGTCGGAGGCATAGGGCTGGTTCCAGCCGGCCATGGCCTCGGCGTCGGTGAACTCCTCCAGACGGAGGCGGATGAACACCTGCAGGGGATGCTCGTTGGCGTTGGAAATCATCTGGCGGGCCCAGAAGTAACCGTTCCAACGGCTGATGCCGAAGAACAGGGCCACGGTGGCGATGGTGGACTTGCTCATGGGCAGGTACACCTTGCTCAGCACCTGGAACTCGCTGGCGCCGTCCACGATGGCGGCCTCTTCGATTTCGCTGGGCACGCCCTCGAAGGCGTTACGCAGCAGGATGATGTTCATGGCCGCCATGCCCATGGCGATGACCACCAGCCACTTGTCGTCGGTGATGCCGATGCCGTTGAACACGGACTTGGTGTCCAAATAGTTCAGGTACTGGGGCACGATACCGGCGGAGAACCACATGGTGAACACCAGGAAGAAGTTGAACACCTTGCGGAACAGCAGGCGGCGCTTGGACAGGGCGTAGGCGCCCAGGATGGAGTACAGCAGGGCCCAGACGGTGCCGTAGAAGGTGATGAACAGCGTGTTGGAATAGGCATTCCAGAACATATTGTCGCCGAACATACGCTTGAAGGCATCAAACTGGATGGCCTTGGGGAGAATCACGATCTGGCCGTATTCCACGGCGCTGCGGCCGGAAATGGCGGCGGAGATGGCGTAGACGAAGGGATACAGGCACGCCAGGGCGAACACGGTAAGGAGCGTGTAGCTGATGATCTTGAAAATCAGCTCGGAGACCTCAAGTTTTCTTTTCATGCTGATCTCCTTTCCTTAATACAGAGACACGTCGGACGCCTTGCGGGCAATGGTGTTGGCGCCGATGACCAGCAGCATACCCACTACGTTGTTCATCATCTCAGCCGCGGAGGCGATGCCCTTGGCAGCGCCGGCCAGGCCGTAACGCTGGGCGAAGGTGGAAACCACGTCGGCGGTGACATAGGTGTTGGTGTTGTACAGCAGCAGCACCTTCTCATAGCCGATGTTCAGCAGCGAGCCGATACGGGTGATGAGCATGATGACGATGGTGGACAGGATGCTGGGCAGCACCACGTAGCGCATCTGGGCCATCTTGCCGGCGCCGTCGATCTGGGCGGCCTCGTAGCTGGTGGGCGAGATGGCGATGATGGCGGCGAAGAAGACGATGCTGTCGTAGCCCGCGCCCTCCCAGATACCGCTGATGATGTAAATCGGGCGGAAGAAGGCGGGGTTATTCAGCAATCCTGCGTGGGCCACCTCCCGGGAAACCACGCCCAGAGAGGCCAGAGCCTGGGACACAACGCCCATGCCGCTGGTGAGGGAGCCCTGCTTGACCAGCATGACCACCAGAGAGGTCATAACGACGGTGGACATGAACTTGGGCAGGTACGTCAGCACCTGATACACACTGCGGGCGATGTCGGACTTGATCTCGTTGAAGAACAGCGCCAGGATGATGGGCATCGGGAAGCCGAAGCACAGGCCGTAGAAGCTAAGGGTGAAGGTGTTGCGCATGGCGCGCCAGAACTCGCGGGACAGGTCGTCGCCGCCCACCAGCAGGCGCTTGAAGTACGAAAAGCCCGAGAACAACTGCTGGGATACGGGCAGCACTTCATCGGATACCTTGAAGCAGCCCAGCAGCTCGTACATGGGGAAGTAACGCCAGAACAGGAAGACCAGCAGCATGGGGACGAGCATGATGTACAGCCGCCAGTCTTTTAGGATCGTGCGCCCTACGTGGAGCCAATAATGTTTCTCCACATCGTCACGCACGACCTGCTCCGGATTACTGCGGTACGAATCCGTCGCTTGGTCGTAGATGAGAAAATCTGCCGCTTTTGCTTTCATCTAATTCCTCCTTTTTCCTCCTCTCCATTGACACGGAGAAGATAATGCTTTTGATCTTCAAATATCCCATCGAGCCGCCGGGCGATCCAGATGATGACCGCGGTGAACAGACCCGAAAGAACATCCGTCGTGATAAAGCCCACGCAGCGGGACAGCTCGTGGCCCATAGCCAGGGCCACAAGGCCGCGGCCAAGCTGCATGCAAAGCTGCGTGGCGATGGCAAAGGCAAGAGAGCGGAACACATCCTGGCGGATGGCCTCCTTGCCCCACAGCCGAATGAGGAGCAGGCTCGCCAGGGAGCCCAGGTTGCCGATACAATAAATAACGAACTGCCCGGCAGAGGCGCCGGAGACGAAGCAGAACACCGCGCCGCCCAACACGGCGTGGATGGCGGCCCAGGGGCCCCAGCGCATCATGACGATGGCGGTGAGGGCGGCCACCACGGACACCGTGTAGAGCTGATCCGGGAACCAGAAGCGGGCCGCCGTGACGATGACCGCCTCGGAGAATACCAGCATCACGGCGAAGAGGATCAGGTCGATGGTGCGGTACTGCTGGAACGAAAAACGTCGATTCATGGAGAAAAATCCTTTTCTTACATACCGGGGCAATTTGACTTGATTATTATAAATGTGTGAACGGGCCACCGTACATAGCGAAAACGATGGTGTTTATGCACAAAAGGGACATCTTCCCCGGGGCTACTTTTCATTCATTTGTCAATATGCTACAATTAGGGCCATCAAATTTGTGCAACATAGAAAAACGGAGGTGTCCGAATCGTGCATGAGATCCATATCCGGCCCGGCGAGGATTTACAGGCGGTGCTAGAGAGCGCGCCAGCCGGGGCAACTGTCTATCTGGCAGAGGGTGAGTACCGGCAGAAGGTGATGATCACCGTGCCGGGACTGACCATTGTGGGCCAGGGGGCGGAGAAAACCGTCATCGCCTGGGACGACTACGCCCAGAAAATCCACGCCGACGGCAAGGAGTACAACACCTTTCGCACGTGGACGGTGGCGGTGTGCGCCGACGGCGTCACCATGCGGGACCTGTCCATCGTAAACGACGCGCTGCACCCGGAGGTGAAGGGCCAGGAGGTGGCGCTGACGGTGTATGGCGACGACTTCGCCATGGCGGATTGCGTCCTCTCCTCCACCCAGGACACCCTGTTTGTAGGGCCGCTGCCCAAGGATTTGATCGCGCGGTACGACGGTTTTCTGCCCGACATTCTGCGGCAGGACCGACTGCTGCGCCAGCGGTTTGACCGGTGCCGCATCGAGGGTACGGTGGACTACATCTTCGGCTGCGGTGACGCGGTGTTCACCGACTGCGAGATCCGGAACGTGTATGACGCCCGGCACATCGGCTACGCCGCCGCTCCCGCCCACGCCCTGGAGCAGACAGAGGGCTTTTTGTTCCGCAACTGCCGCTTTACCTGTGACGACGGGGTGGACACGGATTCCATCTACCTGGCCCGGCCCTGGCGGGACTACGGGCTGGCCAGGTTTGTGGACTGCCAATATGACAGGCACATCGCCACGGTGGGCTTTGACAAGTGGAACGACACCCACCGGGACGAAACGGCCCGGTTCATCGAGCAGCCTGCGGTGCCGGGGCGGGTGGCCTGGGCCAACCGTCAGACGGAGGCGTAAATCTGCTGGATGAGCTGCCGGGAGGCCACGGCGTTGTCGTTGGAGGTGTTCTCCAGGGTGGCCTGGATATAGGGCTTGCGGGCCTTTAAGAAGGCGGCGATGGCACGGTAGTCCATCTCGCCGGTGCCGGCGGCCACGCTGGTGAGCTTGTCGCC
>JAFSMA010000091.1 GCA_017448145.1 Oscillospiraceae bacterium
CGCATCAAAATCGGCGTGGGCATCCCCCAGGACGTGGGGGCCGACACCATCGACTGGGTGACGAGCCGTCCCTCCCGGGAGGACGAAAAGGTGCTGATTGCGGCGCTGGACAAGGCGGTGGAGGCGGTGCCCTACCTCATCTCCCACGGCCCCGCCGCGGCCATGAATAAGTTTAACGGATAATTCACAAAGCATACTATATTATATTATGCAGAGAGGAGGAGGGACATGGACGCACTGCTGCGCTCGCTATCCGCTATGGCGGAAATACAGGACGCCGCGGCCCGGCTGGGCCGGGGTGAGTCGCCCCTGTCCCTGACGGGCCTCTCGCCGGTACACCGGGCGCTGTGCAGCGCCGCTCTGGCCCGGGAGGGCGACCGCCCTCTGCTGGCCATCTGCGCCGATGAAAAGGAATGTACCCGGCTGGGCGCCGACCTGACAGCCCTCACCGGCTGGGACGCGGTGGTGCTGCCCCAGCGGGACTGGCACGTGGGCGCCGCGGCGGCGGAGAGCCACCAGTGGGAGCACCGGCGGCTGCTGGCGCTGCACCGCATGGCGGAGGGCACGGCCCGGGCCGTCATCACCACGGTGGTGGGCGCGGCCCAGTTTTGCATGGGGCGGGACGACCTCATGGCCCACACGCTGACCCTCCGCACCGCCGAAAGCTATGACATCACCGACCTTTCCCGCCGCCTGGTGGACATGGGTTACACCCGGTACGACCAGGTGGAGGGCCCGGGGCAGTTCGCCTTGCGGGGCGGCATTTTGGACGTGTTTTCCCCCGGCATGGAGCTGCCGGTGCGGTGCGATTTCTTTGACGACGAGCTGGACGGCATGGGCGTATTCGACCCGGTGACCCAGCGGCGCACAGAGAACGTGGACACGGCGCTGCTGCTGCCCGCCGCCGAGGTCATCGGCCCGGCCCGGCCCACGGTGTGGGACTATCTCTCCCCCCACACCCTGGTGACCATCCACGACAGCAGCCGCTGCGGCGAGGCGCTGCGCCAGGCGTTTCAGGAGGCCAAGGCCGACCGCAAAGTGCGAAAGGCCCAGGGGGAGGCCGTGGAGGGCGGCCCCCTGGGGCTGGATGAGACGGAGCTGGGCAGGGCCATCGCAGGCTTTGCCGCCGTGGCGCTGGACAACTTCCTCACCTCCCGGCCTCTGGTGCCGCCCCAGGCGCTTTTACAACTGAACTGCAAGCAGCTGTCCACCTACGGCGGCAGCCTGGATACCGCCTGCCTCGACATCACCCACTACCTCACCATGGGCTACGGGGTGCTGGTGTTGTGCGGCGGCGAGGTGCGGGCCCGGAATATGCTGCGGCTTTTGGAGGACAGGGGCGTGACCGCCGCCCTGGATTTGCAGGGCGCCGCCCTGCCGGAGCGCAATCAGGTGCGTATCTCCCTGGGCGCCCTCAGCGCCGGCAGCGAGTTCCCCAGCCTGCGTCTGGCCGTCCTCACCGAGGGCCAGCTCACCGAGCGGGTGGCAGGCAAGGCGGGCCGTGTCCGCCAGAAGCGGGACGACAGCCGCCGCAAGCTGCAATCCTACACCGACCTCTCCCCCGGCGACTTGGTGGTACACGCCCACCACGGCATCGGCCGCTTTACCGGCATCATCCGTATGCCGGTGGACGGGGTGGAGAAGGACTACATGAAAATCGCCTACGCCGGCAGCGACTGTCTGTACGTGCCCTGCACGGCGCTGGATCTGGTGAGCAAATACATCGGCGGCGGCAGCGGCGAGGAGGGTGAAAAGCCCGTACACCTCAACAAATTGGGCGGCACCGAGTGGGCCAAGACCACCTACCGGGCCAAGGCCGCCGCCCGGGAGCTGGCGAAAGAGTTGATTCGCCTCTACGCCCAGCGGCAGCGGCTGGGGGGCTTTGCCTTCTCCCCGGACAGCCCGTGGCAAAAGGAATTTGAGGACGCCTTCGGCTACCCGGAGACCGGCGACCAGCTCAAAGCCATCCGGGAGATCAAGGCCGACATGGAAAAGCCCGTGCCTATGGATCGCCTCCTGTGCGGCGACGTGGGCTACGGCAAGACGGAGGTGGCCCTCCGGGCCGCCATGAAGTGCATCATGGACGGCAAGCAGGCCGCCATTCTGGTGCCCACCACGGTGCTGGCCCAGCAGCATTACGCCACCGCCATGAGCCGTTTCCAGGGCTTCCCGGTGAACATTGAGGTGTTGAGCCGTTTCTGCAGCCCCAAGCAGGCCAGGGAGATTATGGAGCGGGCCAAGCAGGGCCGCATCGACCTGCTGATCGGCACCCACAAATTGTTGCAGAAAAACCTGGCATTCAAGGATTTGGGCCTGTTAATTATCGACGAGGAGCAGCGCTTCGGCGTGAAGCACAAGGAGACGCTGCGCCAGCGCCAGCAGCAGGTGGACACCCTGACCCTCAGCGCCACCCCCATCCCCCGCACCATGCACATGGCCCTGTCCGGCATCCGGGACATGAGCTCCATCGAGGAGCCGCCCCACGACCGGCTGCCGGTGCAGACCTACGTGCTGGAGCACGACTGGGGCGTGGTGGCGGAGGCCATCCGCACGGAGCTGGACCGCCACGGCCAGGTGTACTACCTCCACAACCGGGTGGAGAGCATCGACTCCGCCGCCTTTAAGCTGCAACAGCTGTTGGGCGAGGATACCGTCATCGCCACCGCCCACGGCAAGATGAGCGAGAGCCAGCTCAGCGACGTGATGCAGCGCATGGCCGACGGCGACATCGACGTGCTGGTGTGCACCACCATCATCGAGACCGGCATCGACATCCCCAACGTGAACACCCTCATCATCGAGGACGCCGACAGAATGGGCCTTTCCCAGCTCCACCAGATTCGTGGCCGCATCGGCCGCAGTCCCCGCCGGGCCTACGCCTACCTTACCTACCGGCCCGGCAAGGTGCTGACGGAGGTGGCGGCCAAGCGGCTTACCGCCATACGGGAATACGTGGAGTTCGGCAGCGGCTTCCGCATCGCCATGCGGGATCTGGAGATTCGCGGGGCCGGCAACCTGCTGGGCCCGGAGCAGTCGGGCTACATGATGACCGTGGGCTACGATATGTACCTGAAGCTTCTCAACGACGCCGTGCTGGAGCAGCAGGGCAAGAGCGCCCAGATTCGCCCGGAGTGCAGCGCCGATTTGTCGATATCCGCCCACATCCCGGAGAAATACGTGTCCTCGGCGGAGCAGCGGATGGATCTCTACCGCCGCATTGCCGCCATCCGCACGGCGGAGGACAGCGCCGACGTGCTGGACGAGATCATCGACCGCTACGGCGAGCCGCCGGCCACCGTGCAGGCGCTGCTGGACGTGGCGCTGCTGCGCTCCGCCGCGGCGGAGGTAGGCATCGCCGACATCACCCAGAAGGGCCGGGAGGTGACCTTCACCTTCTCGGAACATGCCGACGGCCAGGCCCTCGTCCGATTGTGCGCCATGCCCCGCTACCGCCGCACCGCACGGCTGGCCGCCACGGAGAAGGCGCGGCTCACCTATTACCTCCCGCCGGAGGAAAAGGTGCTCTCCGCCGCCGGGCGCATCGTGGAGGATTTGACACTCTTACAACCGAAACAACCGGGCCCTTTGCCCGAAAAGGAGGATGATTCCCTTGCAACTCACCCGTGATACTTACAATCTCATCGTACGCCTGGTGGCCGGTGTGGCGGCGGCGCTGCTGCTGACCGGTGCGGTGGCCATGTCCGGCGGCATGACCAAAGGCCGCAGCACCGACGGCCTGTTCTATCAGCTCACTTCCCTCCACCCCGACGGCGTGGTGATGACCGTGAACCAGGACGACGTGACCGTGGAGGAATACCTCTACTGGCTCAGCTATTTCTGCGACTACCAGAGCAGCTATCTGAGCTATATGGGTGTCTCCGATCTGTCCACCCCCCTCAGCGAGGACATGACCGCCGGCGACTTTGTGGCGGCCCAGGCGGAGGAGCAAACCCGGGCCATGATCGTGCAGAACGCGGTGATCCGGGGCTGGGCCGACCAGGTGGGCATCACCCTCACCGAGGCGGACGTGGCGGATCTGGAAGCCCAGCGGGCGGAGACGGTGGCCTCTCTGGGCGGCGAGGAGGCCTTTGCCCAGTATCTGGAGAGCATCGGCATCAGTGAGGATTTCGTCAATCAGATCCTCTCCCACTCCTATCTGCTGAACCACCTGATTGATGCCTACACCGCCCCTGACGGCGCCCTGCGGGGCGATGATGACACGCTGCTGGCCAAGGCGGCGGAGCACGGCGCCGTCACCGCCAAGATCCTGGTGGTGCAGTCCGACGGCGCAACGGCCGCCCGGGAGCTGGCGGACACCTATGCAGGCCGCATCGCCCAGGCCGAGGATGTGACAGCGGCGTTTGACGCGGTGGCGGCGGAGCTGGGCCAGGACAGCGCCCCCATGCTGTACCACAGCCACGAATACGGCGACGTGCTGGCGGCCTCCCTCTCCGTGCTGAACGAGGGGGATTTCAGCGGCGTCATCGGCGATGGCGACACCTATTATCTGGCCATCCGCACCGCCATGGATATGGACGAGCTGGCCAACCTGGTGTTTGACGAAATGGCGGAGGAGCGCATCGAAAGCGCCGTGGTGGGCTACAACGATGAGCTGCTCTCCCAGGTGGACACCCTGGCCTTTTACCAGGGTCTTCTGGACAGCCGCGCCGCCGCCCAGAGTGCGGGATAATCGTTTTTTTCTTCACAAAACGGGGTGTTTTTCCATCGTCAAAGTGACGGAAAAACACCCCGTTTTATTAGTGAAATCACGGTTTTACCCTTTTCATCATTTTAGTGGTTGACTGTTTTTGATAAAGTGGCTACGATATTGGTATGTGGGTAATCTCCCGCGAAACTGTATAGGAGGAACAACATGAAGGATTTGTATGTAGTGAATTGCTGCCGTACCGCGATCGGCTCTTTTGGCGGCTCTCTGAAGAACACCCCCGCCCCCGAGATGGGTGCCATCGTGGTGAAGGAGGCCCTCAAGCGGGCCAACGTGGCTCCGGAGAACGTGGATGAGGTGATGTTCGGCTGCATCCTGACCTCTGGGCTGGGCCAGAACGTGGCGCGCCAGGTCTCCATCAAGGCCGGTATCCCCTATTCCGTCCCCGCTTACACCGTGGGCATGGTGTGCGGCTCCGGCATGAAGTCCGTGATTGAGGGTGCCCGCTCCATCCTGGCCGGCGACGCCAACATCGTGGTCAGCGGCGGCACCGAGAACATGAGCGCCGCTCCCTATGCCGCCCCCGACGCCCGCTGGGGCGCCCGCATGGGCGACAAGAAGCTGGTGGACACCATGATCAAGGACGGCCTGTGGGACGCCTTCAACAACTATCACATGGGCACCACCGCCGAGAATATCAACGATATCTGGGGCATCACCCGCGCCGAGCAGGACGCCTTTGCCGCCTCCTCCCAGCAGAAGACCGAGGCCGCCCAGGCCGCCGGCAAGTTCGACCAGGAGATCGTCCCCGTGATGGTGAAGGTGAAGAAGGACATGGTGCCCTTCGCCCGCGACGAGTTCCCCAAGGCCGGTGTCACCACCGAGAGCATCGCCAAGCTGCGGGGCGCTTTCCCCGTGGGCCCCGAGTCCCCGGAGCCCCAGGTGGTGCACACCTTTGAGCCCACCGGCTTCCAGGAGGCCGCTGACCGGGGCCAGCAGCGGGTCACCGCCGCCAACGCCTCCGGCATCAACGACGGCGCTGCCGCCATCGTGCTGGCCTCCGGCGAGGCTGTGGAGAAGTACGGCCTGAAGCCCATGGCCAAGCTCATCGGCTGGGGCCAGGGCGGCGTGGATCCCAAGATCATGGGCGTGGGCCCTGTGGTGGCCACCCGCAAGGCGCTGTCCAAGGCCGGTCTGACCGTGGACGATATGGATCTCATCGAGGCCAACGAGGCCTTCGCCGCCCAGTCCATCGCCGTGGCCCGCGAGCTGCACTTCGACATGAGCAAGGTCAATGTCAACGGCGGCGCCATCTCCCTGGGCCACCCCGTGGGCGCTTCCGGTGCCCGCATCATCGTCACCCTGCTGCACGAGATGTGCCGTCGTGACGAGGCCAAGCTGGGCCTGGCCACGCTGTGCATCGGCGGCGGCATGGGCGTTGCCACCGTGTTCGAGAAGTGCTGAAAGCGCTGACGGAACACCGCATCATTTCATAAAAGCGGGGGCGCGTAAGCGCCCCCGCTTTTTCTGCTTTTCCCCGCCGTTTTGTTTGCGATTATCCCGCCGCCCCTCCCCTGCCGTCGCCTTTTGGCGAAGCGTGGCCATGGATTTTCCGTGTTTTTGCAAAATAGGGGTTGACATAGAGGCGGGGATGTGGTATTCTACCCTTTGCCAGTATCCGCCGGTGTGGTGGAATGGTAGACACAGGAGACTTAAAATCTCCCGGTAGCAATACCGTACCGGTTCGAGTCCGGTCACCGGCACCAATTCCGGTAAAGTAAATATCGCGGAGTAGAGCAGTTGGCAGCTCGTCGGGCTCATAACCCGGAGGTCGTAGGTTCAAGTCCTACCTCCGCAACCAAAAAACAGAACGATTTACCACATAAAAAGCGGTAAATCGTTCTGTTTTTCATGTTTTTTGCAACTTTTTAGAGAAAATAGCGTTAATCGGATGCAAGCACTTCTGCGCACAGAATGACAGGCAATTGTCCCAGCTCAAAAGGGCTGAACTGGGACAAAAATGCCTGTTATTTTTTTGCCGTCCCAGTTGACGGCCGTTTTGTCCCAGTTCGGAACACCATAGCCTTTGAGGCGGCAATCTATTTGCTTAACAATGCTTCCCGCTGCGCTGACACGCCAGAGGATGACATCCGTCACGTTAGCGGTACTGTTCGTTGGGTAACCCGGGCTCGTCGTCCTCTTCCCCTGCCAGCAAACCATGGTCAAGCAGCGTCTTCAGTGGCTGAATCGGCATGCCGCCGTGCTTCCGCAGATGTGCAAGCGTGTAGATAAACTCACCTGACGCATCGAAGAAGAAGCCGCTCTGCGCATCCCGCTGGATCATGCGGCAGTCCTTATCCTCTCTGTCGCCGGGTGCCGGGTCGCCTGACAGGGCGTACGCGTTGAACGCCAGCAACCTGGCCACATCCGACTGGGTCAGCCGCCTATCCAGAAAATCGCAAAGCTCCATCGCTTCTGTATCCAGGTCCATTGAAAAATCGCTTTCTTCATTCAGGCCATGTTTCCCTCTCAGAAAACTGAGGCGATGATATAGCCGACAATCCTCGTCGTTTTCGCCCCAGTCAAACATGCTCCGAATCACAGCGGCAGCGGCTTCCCATGGTGAGAGGGGCTGGATCGCTGTATGAATCAGCTCTTTCCACTCTCGCAGCAGAAATGCCACCGCTTCGTGATAGTACTTCCGCTCTTCCTCGTCCAACCGATTCAGCACCATGGAAAGCGCGGAAGGCATTTTTAAGCTGCTGTATCTGAAACGCATGAAAAACAGAGCACACTCCGCCGGATATAGGCAGCCGCTATGGACGAAATAGTCAAACGCCAGGTTGAAGCAGTCGATTGGTCTGCATTGTAATGTCCGGGGGGTATACTCCAACGGCGTATAGATTATGTCATGCATAAGCTGCCAGTGTCGGCTTTCGTGTACATACAGCAGAGCGATTGTGCGAGCGGGCATGGTTTTGGAAAAAACGAAGGTAGCAGCGCCACGTCCTTCCGCGCGCTGCGTCCTGTCGTCCGTGTGCAGACGCTGCACCGCTGCGGCCACCTTGTACGCTGTTAAGGCTTTCCTCTCCTCAGCGTAACGCCACCGCTTGAGGGTATCGCGTGGGATGTCAAGCGCCTCTGAGAGATAGCTGCACTTACAGTGTGCGATTTCAGCCACATCCTTGGCAAAAACGCTGTTCACCGCTTTCACCAGCCGCGTGCTGAAGCGACAGGCACCTCGATTGACCCCGTTGACACCGGAAAGGTGTTTATTGATCGCTTCGCGGTACCATTTGCAGTCAACCGGAAAGTAATGCAAAATAACCTGGGTGGGATGGCCTCGGAAGCGGATGTCGTAAACTCTGATTTCCCGTTTGTCCTTTCCGGCGCGCTTTTTGCATTCACGGCAGTCGGGTTTTTTGACCTTCTGACAAACGGATCTCCTTTTGATGCCCTTGGCGGTGATGCGGCAAACGTCTTGGAAGCCCAGACACCAGTCTTTTTGTTCCATATCTGGTTTTTGTTCCATATCTGGTTTTTGTTCCATATCTGGTTTGTTGCTGCATTTATCGCAGTATTCTTTCAAATTCCGCTTGAGATACTTGAGCCCTTTGTCTTTGTCTTCGTCTTTGTCTTTGTCTTCGTCCTTGTCTTTGTCTTTGTCTTTGTCCTTGTCTTTGTCTTTGCCCTTGTCTTTGTCCTTGTCTTTGTCTTTGCCCAGCCTGTAGCAACCCAGATAATATTCCACCGTATCTTCCTGTAAGGATGATATGGGCGCCCATTCCAACATGCTTTCCGGATAATAGGTCAACGACCAGCGGACGTTACTGCCGGACTTCTGTTTGCGCACTTTTACCAGTTCCCCGTTAAGATCGAAAGCGCATGGATAGGTGTTTCCTGCCCTTGACATCTGCTGACCTCCTGAAAAAAATATAGTACGTTATTTGTGGCAAAAAGAAGATAAAAGTGTGTAAAACGAATCGTTTATTATGGATTTAGTGCGGATTTTCGTCTTTTCTGAGAGAGCGTCTCCGATAATGATACACCGAAAATGATGACAAAGAAAGCCCCTTTGCTATGATAATGGTATCATAAACGGGAGGCCATCAAAATGAGCAACCACCGAAACGACCTGGAATACCACACGCACGGGCTGACACTGCGCATGCAGAACCCGTCGCACGGTTACGCATATAAGAGACAGGACGGAAAGACGGCACAGGATCAGAGGGACAAAACGGTGCTCTACCTCGACCTGGGCGGCAAAAAAATCGGGCAGGTGGATGTCCGCGCCAAACCTAAGGCGTTTGAGCAGAAAGTGGCGGAAATGGCCGCGAAGCTGGTGCTGGACCACGCGAAGGAAATTCTCGACGACGCCCTGGAAAACCGCACGCCTATGACCCTGGAGACCTATCGTTTCCTGCAGTTGAGCGATATTACGGTGTCGGAGAAGTTACTGGGCAAGGCGAAAGAATATCAAGCGCTGTGGGATGAGGTGCTGTGCCGGCGTATAGGTGACATCTCCCTCCATGATCCCCACATTTTGGAGACCGTCAACACCGCTATCGACGATCTGACCAAGCGCAAGGCATCCCACAGCGCACTTACCCATAAAGAGATCACATACCGCCATCTGATTGCAGGGATCCTGAGATGCGCCGAGCGCGACGGATTTATCCCAAAGGGGACCGCCAGGCAACTGACGTCCCCTACGACAGAAACATCCTACATGCTGAAAGCCCTCGCCAGGAGCTCCCTGACGAAAGAGGAGACCGCTGCGCTGGTAAGACACTACGTGAAAGATGACTCGGAGCTGTCGCGGGCGGCGCTGGTTCGTCTCCTCACCGGGATGACTGCCTACGAGATATGCGCGCTGACTGTGAAAGATGTGAGGCAGATCACCTTCCCAACGCAGCAGGACAAGGAGCCGGAAATCATTACGTACCTGGTGATTAGTAAAGAACACCGGGGAAAGTACAAGTCGGCGCCCACGGTCACCTCCTACCCGGAATATCGGTGGAGCCTCCGTGCCCTGCCCTGCACGGAAGTGCTGTCTCTGCTGCTGGCAAGTCAGGCGTCCCGGCATAGGGCGGATGGCATCGACGTCCCACTGTTTCAAGGCAAGAGCGGTGGTTATCTTAACCCGAAAGATTTGAAGAAATATGAGGATAACGCCATCGACGCAGTGCAGCAGGTGCGCCTTTACACGCCCAACGGGCCAGGGCGAAAGAACGGCCGTTTTGATGGGGACATGCCTCGCGCCAGCGCCAGATACTACCTGAAGCATAGCGGTGCCATGAACGACGAAGAAATCTGCGCAGTGTTGGGATATAGACGCGAAACGACGTACGGGCAGTATTATGTTGACTGGAAGCATCCATACGTCATGGCTATGCTGGTGGCAAAAATGGAGCGATGGCACCGCGAGCTGTTTGTCGTGAGGGGCAACAGAGTGCAGCTGGGGAACGGGGCCGCGCACGCCATGGAGCGCATCGCCGTCACAGCTCACGGCGACAGCACCTGTATCATCAGCTGCAAGGGCGGCGTCACGGTAGGGATGGATGCAGACACCCCCATCGCGGGCTGATGGGTAGACCGTAAAATGACAGAGCAAAGGTGATAGGCATATGAAAAAAACGGATATGTATCTGGACTTGGGGCGCCATGTGAAGGCCACCACAGGTACCATGAACTGCGCCAGAAAAGAGCCCGCCACCGGTAAACGGACCTACACATGGGAAAAAGAGGACAGTAACGGCAGGCCAACCTTCTGGGGCGCTTATTTGCTCATCCTGACGACTCTCCAAAACGAGAGAAAGTGGGTGGACGATACTGCCATGCGGTATGACGCCTGCGTCTGTAATTTACTTTGTAAGGAATTTATGCGGGATGATGACGGCCATACGGTGGCCTTTGAAGACCTTTATGAGGAGGACATCCAGGAGCGCTGGAAAAAAACACTGGACCACATTCCCGGGAAGGCCGCGGCGGAGAACTGCTATGTTTTGCTGCGACTTATCATGGAGATCGCATACCACGAGAAACTCACCAAAACGATGCTATGGGGCACAGTATCACCGATAGAAAATGCAGACTACACCGTAACCACAGACGAGGAGGCGGGGACGCACTTCGGCCCCCCTACGGAGGACATGCTGCAGCGCCAAGCGAAGCAGCTGGCCAGACAGGCTGTTGACAACTCCATCTGTATTCTGCCGGAGACGGAGAAAAAGATCTACCAGATGGCCGAATCACTGGTGCCGGGACACGGCGAATATCTGGGCGTTTTACTGGCGCTGGAGACCGGCCTGCGCACCAGCGAAATGCTGGCGCTGGAATATGGCGATCTGATTAAGATGGATGGAGAAGATTGTTATGCTCTGCGCATAAGCAAGACAAGCAACAAGGACAGCCGGACCACCAAGTCAGGCGGCAAAACCCATAACATGTTCCGATATGCACACGTTTCAAGGCATTTCGCCAAATTGCTCCTGGAACGGCGCCGTAACATTGAGAAGGACAACCCCGGTTTGAACCTGGACGAGGTTCCGGTGGTCTGTGTAGGGCAGGACTACACAAAACGCTGTATCCAGAAGGAGGCAAACCAGGCGCTTAAGTACGTCCTGCGGGTGTGCGGGGTGGCGGAAGACGTCATGCGTGCTGCTGCCGCCGCTGTGCGGGATGAAATGGCACCCCAGGAAGATACTGCCTCGCTATATCTGATGCGCCACCAAATCATCACCTGGGCGGTGGCCTGCGGGTGTAGCCAAGCGATGATTTTTGCGCTGGCTGGGCATCGTATGGAGGATGCGGATGTCCGCAAGTCAGATTTCGCGAATCCCGATTTGTTTAAAGGGCTGGCAGACATATTGCGCCAAAGACCGCTGATACAATATTTGGACAAGCTGCCAGCCAGCTATCCGCTTCTGCCCGACATGACAGAACACGCCGACAGCATTGCGATACCGTTGCTCACAGGAGAGACCCGTAGCATCACGGCGTACGCCACTGAGCCCGGTGTGCCGATCCAGATTGCTGCCCAAGGAGACGTGAGGGTGGTGCATCGCCAGCCCATAGTGCTGCAACAGCAGATAGCGCCGCCCAGTGAGACGACGCAAAGCCTCTTGATGCACTCCTGTGCCGTGGCCATCGCCAGCGGCCGCGAATCGCGTGACGACCTGGCCGCCAATAACATTTCCTGGTTGGAGCGTGGAAGAAACCTAACGGTGGAAACGAAATCTGCTGCTCAGCTCGGCGCAATGACCGTGCCGGTACAGCAAAATACAGTATACGAAAAGGAGGAGGATTTTGCCGTGGACGAGCAATATGTATCAACCGATGCGATGGACGAGAGCAGCGCAGCACGCGAAGCGGGCAGACCGGCTTATGGAGCCGACCGGATGTCTGCTCCGAAGCGCAAGAGCGGCGGCCCATCCAGGTCTACGGGCATTCACAACAATGCTTCTCAATCCATCTCCTGTGCTAATGTTAATATATATGGGGATGTGAATATTCACGGCGCGCCCCATCCTGTGAAAGAAGGACGGGTACGGGTTCGGAAACGCCGGAAACAAACGCTGCGGCATGAACGCAAGGGGCAGTCGTCCGGGCCCAAGAAAACCACGATTCAGTCCCGTTTGGCAAAACGGGGGGAGGCTGCTGCGGGGAAAGTGCCAGAATCCCTTCGCCAGGCGGCAGAGCCTGTTGGCGAGCCGCACCTCATTGATAATGGCAGCTCCGGGCTCGAGTTGATGCCTTTGCCGCATAGGGAAATGTCCCTTCCGGCCCGCAGGGAGAATGATGCCGCCGAGGCCGGGCAGAATGCGCCACCCGCGGGGAAACCGGCAGTGAGGGGGCCCCAGGAGAATACGCCGGCTTCCGCTCCGGTGGCAGGCAGTGCAAAGCAGGAAAAGTACCGTCCGCTGCAGGGGGGCACCGTGTATCTGGCCGACGATGACTATCATCTGACCAAGTTGCCTGAGGATATGCTTGTAACGGGCAAAATCGGTACCGTCGGCACAGCCGCCGTTGCGAAAGACACAATACTAACCGGCCTCATCGTACACGACAACACCCAGCCGGCCCTGCTGGTCACACGCGACTGCAACGCATACTACATTCCGGAGGATGTTGACCTGATGGAATACCTTGATAAGCGGGTAGAGATGCGGATGGCGCTTTGCGCGGGCGGAAAGCTGTATGCCTATCCGGAGGGTCAGTGGGAGAGCGTTACGCTGTTTAGCCGGGAAGGTCGCAGCGTCCGGGTGAACACCGGTGATCTGCCTCAAAAGGAGGACAAAAAGGTCTCCCTGTGGCCGTCCAAAAAGAACGGGGCTCCCGAACTGGCGGCGCTATACGCGCAGATAAAGCAGACGGACTGCCATCCGCTTTTGCTGGAAAGCTCCGGTTTCGCGTTACACAAGGATGGCGGGGCACAAGATACTTCACAGGGAGGGCAACGCCGCTCCTCAGCGGCGATGAAACTGCAAGGCGAAGCGAAGCTGGTGGAAGTACTGCCCTACGACGCGGCTCACCCGGAGACCATTGTGGTTACGGAGAATGGCTGGTCGTCAATCCATACCACGGGCATTACCGCCCATAAAGGCGGAAAGGGAAACAAATTCTTCAAACCCGGCAGTGAGGATTCAGTGGGCTTCGCCTGCGCAGCACATGGTGCCGATGCCCTGCTGCTGGTGCGCAGCGACGGGAACGTCTTATGCGTTCCGATTGCGGATCTTAGCGAGCTGAAAGCCGTCAGCTCCGGCAGTGCCCATTCCGGTAAGAAAACCATGTTCTGCGACCAGGGGCATACCATCGTCGGAGTTCTGCCGCTGACGGTGAAATAAGAAGCGAAAAAGCAGGCGCTGCATCTGCTGTCTCACGGAAGCGGGCCTTCGTCGTGTGGGCGCACCGGTCTGAAATGATGCGTGCAAGGTCAGTAAACAGCGCATCGCTCTTCTGCGTGATTCCCAGAGCGAAATACCTCTCCTTGTCGAATTATACTCGCAAAAAACACCCAGTCAACCGGCAATAGCTAATTTGGGGCGACGTCGCTCGTTCAGCATGAATAAACGGCGTATCCGCCCGGCGAAACAAAAGCTGCTCTTATCTGAGAGCGCAAAAGGACCGCCTTTGCGTAAGCGAAGGCGGTTCATATGCATAGAATCATGGGTATATTTACAATTTGGTGCCGTGGTTTTGCAGTGTCAGAATACACGGCTTGCGCAGCAAGAGAGCAATCCTCTTCTCACCACTCTCCCCTCACGCCGTTCTGCTGCTTTTGGGCTGGTAGCCCGTTACCGGCCGGAGGGACTGCATGGCACGGCGCATGGCTTCGTCCCGGGGATGTACATAATAGTGGGTCGTGGTGGTGACGTCGGCGTGACCCAGCAGGCCC
>JAFSMA010000092.1 GCA_017448145.1 Oscillospiraceae bacterium
CACGGAAGGCCGGTAAGGCAACGAATAAAAGGGACTGTCTCGCCGTGAGATAGTCCCTTTTAATCCTGTCAAAAAACGGCTCCGCCGTTTTTTGACAATGGGATTGCAGTCTACTGCGCGCACGAATCGTACGCCTCCGGCGCACGATTCGCACACTTCGTAGCCTGAGAAGTGAAAAAAGTGACGCGCGCCAGCGACACCCCGCGAAGCATGAGCGGCTGGTGGAGCCAGTGCCCTTGGGGTACATGTCGTCACTTTTTTCGGATTTCAATGGTTCGCGCCTGCGGGCGCGAAATCTGCGATGCTTTTTTGACAATGATAAAAGGGACTGTCTCGGCGAGACAGTCCCTTTTATATATGTAAGGCGTATTCACTTTACAGCCAGTCGGGTGGGCAGGTCGCCGTCGGGGGTGACATAGAGGGTGCGATAGGTGGTGTAAATCACCATGCCGGGGCGGGCCTGGGGGGGCTTTTTCACGTATTTGACGGGGGTGTAGTCCACCGGCACCTTGCTGCCCTCCCGGCCCTGGGAGAACCAGGCGGCCAGCATGGCGGCCTCCAGCAGGCTCTGGTCATCCGGCTCCCCGCCGTCGGTGCAGAGGATGACATGGGAGCCGTGAATCTTCTGGGTGTGGAGCCAGATGTCCCACTTCTGGGCGGTCTTGTGGGTCAGCTTGTCGTTCTGGGCGTTGTTGCGCCCCACCAGAATCCGCAGGCCCGCCGTGGAGCGGAACTCACGGGGCCGGGACTGCCGCTGGAAGCCGCCTTTTTTGCCGCCCTGGCGCAGGTAGCCGCCCTCCACCAGCTCGGCGCGGATGTCGTTGAAATCCTGCTCCGACTCCGCCTGATCGATCTCCTGGCGGACACTTTCCAGATAGGAAAGCTCGGTATTTCCCTTTTCTATCTGCTCCGTCAGTATTTTTTCGGCGGTTTTCGCCTTGGCGTATTGTTTGAAATACCGGTCGGCGTTCTCCCTTGGGGACAGGCGCACGTCCAGGGGGATTTCAACGGTGGGGCTGCCCTCCTCATAGTAGTTCTCCACCGCCACGGTGCCCATGCCCCGCTGCATACGGTAGAGGTTGGCGATGACCAGCTCGCCCCGGAGCCGCAGGGTCTCCCGGTCACGGGTCTGGGCCAGCTCCTTTTCCTGCATGGCCAGCTTGCGGCGGAGGCGGGCGGTGGCGTTGGTGACGGTTTTCACCAGATCCTGGCCCTTCTGCTTCACCCGCTCCGCCTGCTCCCGGCGGACATAGTAGGCGTCCAGCAATTCGGAGAAGGTGTCGTAGGTCACGTTCTCGGCATATTCCCCATATTGGAACAAAGGCTGGTATGTAAAGTCGATTACCTTGTCACCATGGTGGATGACGGTGGGCAGAAATCGCTGCGCCGTGACGGCATCCCGCCAGGCGGAAAAGGCGTCCCACAGGGAGGCGGCGTCCGCCTCCCGGCCGCCGGCGCGGCAGACAATCTCCCGGGCCATCAGGGGGGAGATGGCGGTGAAGGCGGACACCAGCCACTCGTCCAGCGGGCCCTGGGCGGGCGGGGTGAAGTCCTCCTCCGTGACGGCAAAGGGGTCCTGCCGGGGCTGCTGGGGGGGCAGGTGGTAATAGAGACCGGGCAGCACCTGGCGCTGGGCGGACATCTCAAAATCCACACGGCGGAGACAGTCGATGATGCGGCCGTCGCCGCCGCAGAGAATCAGGTTGGCGTGGCGGCCGATAGCCTCCAGAATGAGGGAATAGCGGCTCTGCTCGCCCCACTCGTTGGCGGCGTCGATGTGCAGCGTGACTACACGCTCCAGCGGCGCCTGGGCCACTTCTGTGATACGGCCCCCGGCCAGGTATTTTCGCAGCAGCATGCAGAACATGGGGGGCTGGGTGGGATTGTCCCGCAGCAGGGCCGTCATGTGCAGGCGGGGCTGGTTGGGGCTGGCGCACAGCAGCAGGCGGCGATTGCCCCGCAGCAGCAGAATCACCTGGTCCCGGGAGGGCTGCTGTATTTTCTCGATGCGGCTGCCCACCAGTTGGGGCGTCAGCTCCGCCACCACGGCGGAGAGGCAAACGGCGTCCAGCGGCATTACTGCTCCCCTCCCATCATGGCGTCAAAAAGCTGGTTGATACGGTCTTTCCGGCCCAATAAATAGAGATAGCCAAAGAGGGCCTCCAGGGCGGTGGCCTGCTGATATTCCGCCCGGCTGGCGTGGGCGGGGATGGAGTGGACGTTGGCGTTGCGGCCACGGCGAAAGACAGATTGCTCCTCCTCCGAAAGCAGGGGGAGAATGATTTGGGACAGTTGGGCCTGGCGGGGGGCGCAGACCAGCGCCACCGTGGCCCGGTGAAGGCCCTTGCCGGTGGCCTTACCGTGGGCGCACAGCCAGGCGCGCACCAAAATCTCATACACCGCGTCGCCCATATGGGCCAGGCCGATGGAGCTGATGGCGCCCACATCCTCGGGGGATAATTGGGGGTTGAAATGGTCGGTCATGGGGATTCTCCTTGCCGTACATACAATATCGGTACGATTATGGCACGGCGGAGGGAAAAATGCAAGGGTTACTGCTTGTGGCGGCGGGCAAGACAGCCCACGGCAGAGCGCATTTCGGCACGGGTGGTGGCCGTCATGGCAAGGCCCGCCACCGCCTGCTGCTGGGCTTCCGTCATGGCGGAAAAGCAGCGCATGGCGCTGCGGCTCTGGGTCAGGGCCATGACAAAGGGCCGGGGTAGGTCGGATACGTCCATACGTTTCACCTCAAGAGCAGTTTTGGCGAAAAGGGGCGAAATTATGTATGAAAGAAAAGAATACGGCCCGCCTTTCCCCTTTCGGGGCGGCGGGCCGCATTCCTGCGGCGGGCATCAGCCCACCGCCGAGGTACCGTCAGTCGCGCTTGTCTTCCTTGGAACGGTTCTGATCCTGCTGGCCGTTCTGACCGTTCTTGTTGGTCTTGGTGTTCTGATACTCCTTATCACTCATGGTATCACCTCCTGCCTTTGGCATAGGGAGTATGCCCGGACAGGAGGTGATTTATACCATTTTATTCTGTTTTCCGTGAATCAGTCCTGGGTGAGATCGAACAGGACGCGGCCGATGGCGGCGCCGCTGTCCTGGGTGATGCCGTATTCGCCGTCATCCTGGCGGGCATAGCGGACGGTGGCGGTGACATCCTCGCCGTACTGGGGGGCGTCAAGATTGTCGGCAATCATGGTGAGCATGATGCGGAAAACCCGGTTGGACACCTGGCTCTGGGACATGGTGAGCAGGTCGGGGTCCTGGGAGAGCTGGGCCACGGCCTCCGCCTCCACCGCCGCCATATCCACCCGGAACAGCTTCAGGGGGCTGACGGTGACGGGGACATCGTAGCCGCTGCCCGACTTCACCGCGTCGCCCACTGTGAAGCGGCAGGCGGCAAGGGCGGAAGTGAGGGTGGAGCGGATGAGGGCTTCGGTCTCCTCGTCCAGGGCGGCGCCCTGGCCCCGGAAACCGGCGATCACCTCGTCGATCAACTGGGTGCGCAACGCCTCCGCCTCGGCAGCGGACTCGTCGGCGCCGTCGGCAGGCAGGGTGCCGCACAGGCCGCTCATCAAGGTGGTAACGTAGTCTTTGGCCTCCTGGGCGGAGGGGCGGCCGAAGCAGCCGGTAAGGCACAGGCACAGGGCCAGGCACAGAGAAAGCGCCAGGGCGGCGCGGAGAAAGTGACGGTGATTCATGAGAGTGCCTCCTATGGTGGGCATGGGCCGCGTTTGCGGCGGGATTGACCATTATTTTACCATATTAGATGTGGATTGACAAGTTGCGATTGGCGGAAAAAGGTGGAAGTGTCTTGCAAGAGGCGGCGGGAGCGGGTATAATGAGAGGAGCTTTAAGGGCAAAGGAGGTGCGGGCGTGACGGAGTTCACCATTTCCCTGGCGGGCGTGACGGTGGGCGTGGCGGCCCTGTATCCCCAGACG
>JAFSMA010000013.1 GCA_017448145.1 Oscillospiraceae bacterium
CAGTTTGCCCTGACGGCGGGCATGGTGCTGCTGACCATGGTGCTGCTGGGCGTGTCCTTCTTCGCCCTGAGCTTCAGCATCAACGTGTCCGAGCGCCGCAGCGAAATGCGCTCCCGGGCCGAGCTGATCGCCCAGATGTCGCTGGACTATTTTGCCGCCGGCATCGACCAGTCCGCCGACCAGGACGAGGCCCTGCGCAAGCTGGCGGTGGTGGCCTCCCGGATGACGGACGTGGACTTCCTCATCTGCAACACCCAGGGAGGCGTGGTGCTCACCACGGACGAAAACCTGGTGGGCAAGTCGCTGAAGGTGCCGGAGACAGTGGTGGAGCAAACCCTGTCCGGCGATATGCGCTATGAGGGCCGGGGCACCCTGGGGGGCATCTACGAGGCCAAGCAATACGTGGTGGGCGTGCCCATTGAGGCGGGCGAGGTGCCCATCGGCATGGTGCTGGCGGTGATGGATGCCGCCGCCCTTTTGGAGATGTGGCGGGCCTTCATCGGCCTTTTCTTCGTCACGTCCATCACCATTCTGCTGGTGGCCTTCCTGGCCAGCTCCGTCACCGCCATGCGCCAGATCCAGCCCATCACCGAGATGGTGGAGGCCACCCGGGCCTATGCCGACGGCAATTTCGACGTCCGTATGTCCAACGTGGAGAGCAGCGCCGAGCTTGCCCAGCTTGCCAGCTCCTTCAACGCCATGGCCGACTCCCTCCAGGAGACGGAGCGCCAGCGCCGGGACTTCATCGCCAACGTCAGCCATGAGCTGAAAACCCCCATGACCACCATCGCCGGCTATACCGACGGCATCCTGGACGGCACCATCCCCCCGGAGAAGGAGCGGCAGTATCTGCAAATCATCTCCGACGAGAGCCGCCGCCTCAGCCGCCTGGTGCGCCGTATGCTGGACATCTCCCAGATTCAGAGCAAGGAGATGAAAAAGAAGGACTTCGACCTGTGCGAGAGCATGCGTCTGGCCCTTTTGTCCATGGAGCAGCGCATCATCGACCGCCACCTGGACGTGGAGGCCGACATTCCCGACGAGCCCGTCATGGTCCAGGGCGACAACGATTTGATCACCCAGGTGATCTATAACCTGGTGGAGAACGCCGCCAAGTTCGCCACCCCCGGCACGGCGCTGTATCTGGGCGTCCGCACCGCCGGGGAAAAGGCCCTGGTCACCGTTCGCAACCACGGTGCCACCATCGCCGCCCAGGAGATCCCGCTGCTGTTCGAGCGGTTCCACAAGTCGGATAAATCCCGCAGCGAGGACAAGGACGGCTACGGCCTGGGACTGTACGTGGTCAAGACCATTTTGAACCAGCACAAGGAGAAGATCACCGTCACCAGCGAGAACGGCGTCACCTCCTTTGTGTTCACCATGCAGCGCAGCCAGAGCGCCTATACTAAAGAAGAGGAAGCCACCCATGCAGGAAGAAAACAGAGAGAAGAACACCGTTGAGGCCCCCTCCGGCCTCACCGCCGCCCCGGCAGCCCAGGAGGTAGTGGAGTGGTATATCCGCCCCGCCCCCGCGGCGGAGGAAGTGGTCAGCTATTACGTGCAGGACACGCCCCTGCCGGGTGGCATCACCCCCGGCAAGGCCGCCAAAAAGCGGCGCATCAAGCCGGTGTGGGTCATCACCGCCTGCGCCGTGCTGGTGCTGCTCACCGGCATTGCCGCCGGTGTGGTGAGGCTGACCCGAACCGATACCCCCGTCCCTCCCACCGACGCCGACCTGCCCTCCACGGAGGACGGCAGCCCCAGCTCCATCACCTCCATGTTTGGCGGTGACAACAGCGCCATCCCCACCTATGACCCCCAGGGCACGGCGGATATGGTGTCGCTGTCCTTTGAACCCGGTGAACCCCTCACCGCCCAGGAGATTTACGCCAAGGTGGGCCCCTCCACCGTGGTGGTGATAGCCACTTCCGGCCAGGAGTCCTTTGTGGGCACCGGCATCATCCTGTCCTCCGACGGCTATGTGGTCACCAATGCCCACGTCATCGCCCAGGGGGAGGCCTGCATGGTGGCCACCTATATGGGCGGTATGTACGAGGCCCGGCTGGTGGGCGCCGACGCGGAGGAGGACATCGCCGTGCTGAAAATGATGGACGCCAAAGACCTGCCTGCCGCCGAACTGGGCAACAGCGATATGTGCCTGGTGGGCGATCAGGTCTACGCCATCGGCAACCCCCTGGGGGTGGAGCTGATGGGCACCATGACCGAGGGCATCCTCTCCGCCATCAACCGCACCATCACCAGCGACGGCCGCAGCGTCAACGTGCTGCAAACCACCGCCGCCCTGAATAACGGCAACTCCGGCGGCCCCCTTATCAACGACAGCGGCCAGGTCATCGGCATCAACACATTGAAGATGAGCAATTCCGGCCGCCGCCGTGACGAGGCCACCGTGGAGGGCCTGGGTTTCGCCCTGCCCACCACCGACGCCTGCTACGTCATCAATGAGATTCTCTCCACCGGGTCTTACAGCGGTAAGCCCACCTTCGGCATCACCGTCGTCACCGAATGGGAAGACGAGGAGAAGAGCCACGTGGCAATTTTGGAGGTCACCCCCGGCGGCCCCGCCTGGTCGGCAGGGGTGGAGGCAGGGGACTGGCTGCTGTCCGTCAAGGGCCAGACCATCACCTCCACCGACGAGCTGATGGCCGTTCGCCGCACCTGCCACAGCGGCGACACCGTGGCCGTCACGTTGCTGCGAAACGGAGAGACCATCGAGACGGAAATCACCCTGACCCCCCAGCGGTAAATGCGCTGCGGCGCAGCGCAATGCATGGCGCAGCCAAATCATGCCGCGCCAGCGGCAATTCATGACGGCTTGCCGTCAATTCATTAAAAAGGGGCGGAGCCTCTGCTCCGCCCCCTTTTCATGCCTATTCCTTTTTCCCCACCGTCACCGCCGCGCACAGCAGCAAAAATACCCCGAAGGGCCGCCGCAGCGCTTCGGTGTCCACCATGGTTGCCGCCACCGCCCCCAAGGCGGCAAAGGCACTGCCCCAGGGCACGGTGACGCGGAGGGCGTCGGTGTCCAAAAGCCCGTTCTTCCGGTGCTGCCACACCCCCGCCGCGGCGGTGGGCAGGAAGTACAGCAGGTTGATGCACCGGGCCTCCTCCGGCGGCACCCCCAGCACCAGTGTCATCACCAACAGCAGCAGCGTGCCGCCGCCCACACCCCAGGCGGAGAGGATCCCGGCGCCAAACCCCGCCGCCAGGGGGATCAGCCATTCTCTCATCGCAGATACCGCCATGCGCCGTACAGCAAAAACGCGGCAAACAGCCCCTTCAGCCACTTGGCCGCCACCGCCGGGAACAGCCTGCCCCCCACGGCGCCGCCGATGGCCCCGCCTGCGAGATAGGGCGCCGCCTCCCGCCAGGGGAAGCTCCCCTCTAGGGCGTACACCGCCGCCGACACCACGCACAGCGGCAGTATGGCCGCCACGCAGGTGGCCAGGGCCCGCTTCGTCTCCCGGCGGCACCACCCCTGCAGCAGCGGTGCCATCACCATGCCGCCGCCTCCGCCGAAGCAACCGTTCACCGCCCCCGCCAGCGCCCCTGTCACCGCCAGCTTCACCTTGTCGCTCATTCCGCCGCCCCCTTTTCGCAAGATAAGTACGCCGCCCATTGGGGCGGCCTTTTTCAGTGATACTTGCGGTAGCTGCGGCAGTCGGTGCACTGATCCTCAGTGGGGTTGGCCTCGTGGGTGCCCACCTCAATGGCGTTGAGGCCGCAGTAGTTCACGTCCTTGCAGTGGTGGGCGCAGTTGGTGACGGTGCAGCTGATGGCGCTGTTGGGGGTGCAGGACTTGCCCTCGTTGGTGCAGATGTTGTCCATTTCCGTTTCCTCCGTACTCAAAAGAATAAAAAATAAGGTCAGGCATTACACCTGACCTTATTATGGCACCCTGATGAAAAAAACATTCAGAATGATCAAATTTTACAGCCCTAAAATGTGGGTGGCGAACTGGAAGTAGATCAGCAGCGACAGGGCGTCCACAATGGTGGTGATAAACGGTGAGGCCATCACCGCCGGGTCGAGGCCGATTTTCTTGGCCAGCAACGGCAGCGTGCAGCCCACGAACTTGGCCACTGCCACGGCGCACACCAGCGTGGCGCATACCACCCCCGCCACCACCGGTGACAGGGCCGTGTTGCCCAGCAGCATCCGGTCGACGAGCAACATCTTGCCGAAGTTGGCCGCCG
>JAFSMA010000093.1 GCA_017448145.1 Oscillospiraceae bacterium
CAGGCAACGACACCCGCCCACGACGGATGAATGGCACACGGCATCGTTCCCACCGTAGGGGCCGCCGCCCCGGCTGCCCGCCCCCCACGCCGCGCCGCCCGCCCACGCCGAATGAATGGTATATGGCTGCAAAACCTTCGTCGGGGCGGACGACTCTGTCCGCCCCCTTTCCGCTGACCGCCGGGGCACGGGCGGAGCAGAGCCCCGCCCCTACGAAGGTTTGTTATTACCGTTTGCGCCAATCATAGTCCCATCGTCCCTACGGCGGACACCTGAATTATTCAGTATTCAGCACAAAAAGAGCACCGTGCCGCGAGGCACGGTGCTCTTTTCTTGCTTTATGGGGTGGGGGATTTCACAGCGATTACTTGCTGTTCTTCTCCTCGCCGTAGGTCTTCTTGGCCTCGTTCCAGCCGGCCTTCAGGCTCTTGAAACCGGCGGACAGCACGTCCATCAGCTCGTCGGCGGCCAGGTTGGCGCTGTTCTGCAGCTGGGAGGCGGCGTCCTTCAGCACGGCCTTGGCGGCGTTGATCTTCTCGTTGACCTGATCGCCGTCCAGGTTCAGCTTGTCGGCCACGGCGTCGATGACCTCTTCCACCTTGGCCTCCTTGCTCTCGGCGGCCTTGATGGCAGCCTGGGCGGCAGCCAGACGGGCGATGGGCACCCGGAAGGGGCTGCAGGAGACGTAATCCAGACCGGCGTTGTGGCAGAACTCCACGCTGGCGGGGTCGCCGCCCTGCTCGCCGCAGATGCCCAGGTGCAGGTCGGGGCGGGTCTGACGGCCCAGCTTGGCGGCCATCTTCACCAGCTTGCCCACGCCGTCCTGATCCAGCTTGGCGAAGGGATCGTTCTCATAGATCTTGCGGTCGTAGTAGGCGCCCAGGAACTTGCCGGCGTCGTCGCGGCTGAAGCCGAAGGTCATCTGGGTCAGATCGTTGGTGCCGAAGGAGAAGAACTGGGCCTCCTTGGCAATCTCGTCGGCGGTGATGGCGGCGCGGGGGATCTCAATCATGGTGCCCACCAGGTACTCCATCTTGACGCCGGCGGCGGCCAGCTCCTCGTCGGCGGTCTTGCAGACCACGTCCTTGACGAACTTCAGCTCGCGGGCCTCGCCCACCAGGGGGATCATGATCTCGGGGACCATGTGCCAATCGGGGTGACGGTTCTGGACGTTGATGGCGGCGCGGATGACGGCGCGGGTCTGCATCTCGGCGATCTCGGGATAGGTGACGGCCAGACGGCAGCCGCGGTGACCCATCATGGGGTTGAACTCGTGCAGGCCGGCGATGATGGCCTTGATGTCGGCCACGCTCTTGCCCTGGGCCTGGGCCAGCAGCTCGATGTCACGCTCCTCGGTGGGCACGAACTCGTGCAGAGGAGGATCCAGGAAGCGGATGGTGACGGGGCAGCCCTCCATGGCCTCATAGATGCCCTCGAAGTCGCCCTGCTGCATGGGCATCAGCTTGGCCAGGGCGGCCTTGCGCTCTTCCACGGTGTCGGAGCAGATCATCTCGCGGATGGCGGCGATGCGCTCACCCTCGAAGAACATATGCTCGGTGCGGCACAGGCCGATACCCTGGGCGCCCAGGGAGCGGGCGCGGGCGGCGTCGGCGGGGGTGTCGGCGTTGGTGCGGACCTGGAGGCGGCGATACTTGTCGGCCCAGTCCATCACGGTCTTGAAGTTGCCGGAAACGGTGGCCTCCACGGTGGGCAGGGCGCCGTCATAGATGTTGCCGGTGGAGCCGTCCAGGCTCAACCAGTCGCCCTCGTGGTAGGTCTTGCCGGCCAGGGTGAACTGCTTATTGGCCTCGTCCATCACGATGGCGGAGCAGCCGGACACGCAGCACTTGCCCATTCCGCGGGCTACCACGGCGGCGTGAGAGGTCATGCCGCCGCGGACGGTCAGGATGCCCTGGGCGGCCTTCATGCCCTCGATGTCCTCGGGAGAGGTCTCCAGACGGACCAGCACCACCTTCTCGCCACGCTCAGCCCAGGCCTTGGCGTCCTCGGCGGAGTAGACGATCTTGCCGCAGGCGGCGCCGGGGGAGGCGGGCAGCGCCTTGCCGATGGGGGTGGCCTCCTTCAGGGCCTTGGCGTCGAACTGGGGATGGAGCAGGGTGTCCAGGTTGCGGGGGTCGATCATGGCCACGGCCTGCTGCTCGGTGATCATGCCCTCGGCCACCAGGTCGCAGGCGATTTGCAGAGCGGCGGAAGCGGTGCGCTTACCGTTGCGGCACTGGAGCATATACAGCTTGCCGTGCTCCACGGTGAACTCCATGTCCTGCATGTCGCGGTAATGGTCCTCCAGAATGTGGCAGACCTTGACGAACTCCTCATAGGCCTCGGGGAACTTCTCGGCCATCTCGGAGATGGGCATGGGGGTGCGCACGCCGGCCACCACGTCCTCGCCCTGGGCGTTGGTCAAAAACTCGCCCATCAGCTTCTTCTCGCCGGTGGCGGGGTCACGGGTGAAGGCCACGCCGGTGCCGCAGTCGTCGCCCATGTTGCCGAAGGCCATGGACTGGACGTTGACGGCGGTGCCCCAGGAATAGGGGATGTCGTTATCCCGGCGATAGACGTTGGCGCGGGGGTTGTCCCAGGAGCGGAACACGGCCTTGATGGCGCCCACCAGCTGCTCCTTGGGGTCAGAGGGGAAGTCGGAGCCGATCTTGGCCTTGTACTCGGCCTTGAACTGCATGGCCAGCTCCTTCAGATCCTCGGCGGTGAGCTCCACGTCCTGGGTGACGCCGCGCTCGGCCTTCATCTTGTCGATGAGCTGCTCGAAATACTTCTTGCCCACCTCCATGACCACGTCGGAGTACATCTGGATGAAACGGCGGTAGCAGTCCCAGGCCCAGCGGGGGTTGTTGGACTTGCGGGCGATGACATCCACCACGTCCTCATTGAGGCCCAGGTTCAGGATGGTGTCCATCATGCCGGGCATGGAGGCCCGGGCGCCGGAGCGCACGGACACCAGCAGGGGATTCTCCAGGTCGCCGAACTTCTTGCCGGTGATGCTCTCCATCTTCTCGATGTAGGTCATGATCTCGGCCATGATGCTGTCGTTGATCTGGCGGCCATCCTCGTAATACTTGGTGCAGGCCTCGGTGGTGATGGTGAAGCCCTGGGGCACGGGCAGGCCGATGTTGGTCATCTCCGCCAGGTTGGCACCCTTGCCGCCCAGCAGTTCACGCATCTTGGCGTTGCCCTCGGTGAACAGATAGCAATACTTCTTGCTCATTGGTTATCCTCCATCAAAAATTGTTATTCAGGAACCTTCTTTTGTACAGCCATAATATTATAAAGTCTTTTACCGCCAAAGGCAAGGGGGATTTTTCGTTTTTCGCCCCGGTTTCGCCGGATTTTTTGGCCTTTTGGGGCGGGATGGGTGGTTTTCACTCTTGCGGCGGGGGGCAAAATTGTGCTATACTGCTTTTATTATATACTGGGAGGGGTATCGGAACCCCGCAGGAGGCAGGTATGGCTACCGCTGTGCAGTTGCAGGAGTCCTTCGTCCGCCGGGTGCGCTCGGCGGCGGCGGGTCATACCCTGAGCCACGCCATCATTCTCACCGGCACCGGCGATCTGGGGGAGGCTGCCCGGTTTGTGGCGGCGGCCCACCTGTGCCGGGAGGGCGGCGCCCCCTGCCTTACGTGCAACAGCTGCCGCAAGGTGATGGAGGGCATCCATCCGGACGTGATCACCGTGCAGGACACGGAGCACAAGGAGCTGACGGTGGAGGCGGTGCGGCAGCTGAAGCAGGACGTGTACGTGCAGCCCAACGAGGGGCAGCGGAAGGTGTACCTCTTTGCCGACTGCCAGCAGCTCAACGAGCGGGATCAGAACGTGCTGCTGAAAATCGTGGAGGAGGGGCCGCCCTACGCGGCATTCCTGTTCTGCGCGGCGTCAGCCCACGGGCTGCTGCCCACGGTGCGGTCACGGTGCGTGGAGCTGAAGCTGCGGGGCGACGAGGGGGCCGCCGACCTGACGGAGGCGGCGGCGCTGTGCCGCGCTATCGCGGGGAAAAAGGCCACCGGCCTTGCCGAATACCTCTGCGCGCTGGAGAACCGGCGCATCAAGCGGGAGGAGCTGCGGCCCCTGTTGCAGGGGGCGTGGCAGATCACCGCGGAGGCCCTTTTGCAGCGCCGGGGCAAGGTGCCCGATGCCGCCCTTGCGCCTTACACCGACGCCCTCTCCCCTTTGAACGACACCGCGCTGCGCCGCACGGAGGACGTGCTGCGGCGCATGGCGGCGGAATGCGAGACCAACGTAGGCCCCGGCCACGTGCTGGGGGCGCTATTGAGCCATATCCAACAGGAGGTTTACCGAAGATGACAACCGTGATTTCCGTGCGCTTTCGCAGCGGAACGAAAAACTATTATTTTGACCCCAGAGATCTGGTGATCGCCCCGGGCCAGGACGTGATCGTGGAGACGGCACAGGGGGTGGAGATCGCCCAGTGCGCCGAGGGCAACCACGCCGTCCGGGACGAGACGGTGGTGAAGCCGCTGCGGCAGGTGGTGCGCATCGCCACAGACAACGACCACCGCACCGCCGAGTACAACCGCAAGCGGGAGGACGAGGCCTTCGACATCTGCCAGAAGAAGATCGCCCAGCACGGCCTGGACATGAAGCTGGTGCGGGTGGAGTGCAGCTTTGACGGCAGCAAGATCCTCTTTTTCTTCACCGCCGACGGCCGGGTGGATTTCCGGGATCTGGTGAAGGATCTGGCCGGGGTGTTCCGCAGCCGCATCGAGCTGCGGCAGATCGGCGTGCGGGACGAGGCCAAGATGCTGGGCGGCCTGGGCATCTGCGGCAGGCCCTTCTGCTGCAACGCCTACATGGACGACTTCGTGCCCGTGTCCATCAAGATGGCCAAGACCCAGAATCTCAGCCTGAACCCCACCAAGATCAGCGGCACCTGCGGCAGACTGATGTGCTGCCTGAAATACGAGCAGGACGCCTATGAGGACGCCATCCGCCGGATGCCCAAGAATGAATCCTTCGTGGTGACCCCCGACGGGCCGGGCAACGTGTCCGACGTGAACCTGCTGAAGGAGACGGTGAACGTCCGGCTGGACGGCCAGAGCGACAGCCCCAAGTGCTACCACAACTGCGAGGTATGCGTACTGCGCAACGGCAAGGGCAGCCGGGACGGCATCGCCGTGCCGGACAAGTGGCCGGAGCGGTACGTGGAACGGGACGGCGAGGGCCAGGACGAGCTGGCCATCGCGCCGCTGTTCTCCGACATGACCGAGGCCGAGGAGCAGGCGGCACGCTCCGCCCGCCGCCGCCGCAACCGGGGCGGTAAGGGCCGCAGCAGTGAGGGCCGCGACACCCAGGCCGCTGAAAAGCGGGAGGAAAAGCCCGCCGCCGAGAAGCGCACTGACGCCCCCCGGAAGGAGGGCGAGAAGGCCGAGGGCGCCAAGCGGCGCCGCAGCCGGGGCGGCAGAGGCCGGGGCGGCGAGGGCCAGGCCCCCAGGGCCGAGACCAAGGCCGCCGAGAAGCGCTTTGACAGCCCCGCCAAGGCAGACAGCCCCGCCGGAAGCAGCCAGGGCGGCGAGGCCCGGCAGGGCAATCCCCGCCGCCGTCACCGGGGCCCCCGGCGCCGTGGCGGCCAGGGCGGCAGCGGACAGGCCGAGGCATAAGCGGACATGGGCAAGTTTTCCGGCGTACTCATCGCCAGTGATTTTGACAACACATTGGTCTACACCGAGGAGGCCCTGCGGCTGGGGCTGCCCACGCCCCCTATGAGCCGGGCCAACCGGGAGGCCATCGAGGACTTTATGGCCCAGGGCGGCATTTTTGCCATCGCCACAGGCCGGGCCCTGCCCGCCTTCGCCCCGGTGTGGCGGGACATCCCCATGAACGGGCCCACGGTGCTGTTCAACGGCGCCGCCATCTACGATTTTCCCACGGCGACCTATTTATACAAAGCCTTTTTGCCGGAGGCGGTGCGGCCCTGCGTGCAGCAGGTGCTGGACGCCTTCCCCCAGGCGGCGGTGGAGATCTACCACGACGACAACAACATCCACGCCGTACACCCCAACGACCTGACCGAGCAGCACGTCCACCTGACCCACGCCCCCACCATGACGGCCCCCAGCGTGGCGGCCGTGCCCTCCCCGTTCAGCAAGGCGCTGTTTGAGGTGCCGCGGGAGGATTTGCAGACGGTGGTGGACTACATCCGGCGCCAGAGCTGGAGCGAGGGGTACGAGGTGATCCCCAGCAGCGAGCACCTGGTGGAGCTGACGGCCAAGGGGGCCAACAAGGGCGGCATGGTGCTGCGCCTGGCGGAAATGCTGGGCATTGACCGCCGCCACGTCTACTGCGCCGGGGATCACGCCAACGACGTGCCCATGCTGACGGCGGCGGCCCGGGGCTTTGCGCCGGTCAACGCCATCGAGGAGGTGCGGCAGCTTCCGGGCATCCATATTTTACCGGATGCCAGGCAGGACGCCGTGGCCGCCATGATTGGGGAATTACATAAAATCTATTGATTTTTCGCCGGGGAAAGGCCGCTTGGCGCAAGGCGTTCACAGTTTTTTTACTTGACGCTGGGCGCCAAAGGCGCTAAGATGAAAAACGTGATTTTTTACCATTTTAAGTGAGATTCCTACCATGAAGCAATCTTCAGGACAGAACACAAAAGCATATGTGTCCCAGCAGAAGAAGCGCACGGCCCCCGGCAAGCGGGCTGCCCAGCCCCAGAAGGCCAAGGGCAGGCGCCACAGAGGCGGCCCCTTCGGCCTGCTGGCGGACAACCTGACGGAATGGCTGGACTACCTGTTCCCCGTGCAATCCCACAAGGGCAAGAAGAACGCCCCCCTGACGCTGGCGGAGCGATACCAGAAGCTGAAGCGGGATCTGCGCCACCAGATGCGGGCCAACCCCCACCGGCATTTCCCGGAGTCGGACTACGGCCTGGTGCAGACGGCGCTGTTTGTGGCGGGGTCGGTGCCCATGTGGGGCGACCGGATCCGGGAGCGGTTTCACTTCAACCGCAAGCGCAGGATGCACCGCCACGGCACGCTGCGCTCCCGGGTGGAGCGGATGAAGTTCCACCCCGCCGCCTTCCTCACCGGGGCGCTGGCGGTGGCGGTGGTGTGCGCGGCGCTGAGCCTGTACACCGTGGGCGTCAGCGTCAGCTATCAGGACTATTTTCTGGGCTACGCCTCCGGCGCCAAGGCGGTGAACGCCGTGGTGGCCGACATTGAGGCCGTCACACGGGAGACCCTGGGCGACGAGGACTACACCGTGGACCGGGCGCTGTTGCAGATGGAGCAGAAGATCCTGCCCCGGCGCAGCATCACCGACCGGGAGCAGTTGCAGCAGGCCCTGACGGCCCAGCTGGGCCAGGTGACCTACGCCAACGTGCTCTACGTCAACGACAGCCCCGTGGCGGCCTCGGCCCACGCCGGCGCCATTGAGGAGCTGCTGGAACAGCTGAAAATCGGCTACATCACCCCCGACACCGTGGACAGCTACTTTGTGGAGCGCACGGAGGTGCGGCAGGAATACGTGACCAACGACTACGTGATGAACCTGGGCTACATCGCCCAGCTGCTCAACGACACCAAGGAGGCGGAGGTCTCCTACACGGTGAAAAAGGGGGACTCCCCCCTGGGCATCTGCGCCGACCTGGGCATTGAGCTGAGCCAGCTCAAGGACATGAACCCCGGCTACGACTGGAGCGTGCTGCGGGTGGGCGACGAGCTGACGGTGTCCAACGCGGTATCCTACCTGACGGTGGTGAACGTGGAGCGGCAGGACTACGTCACCGACGTACCCTACGACGTGGAATACACCGACGACGACTCCATGTACCAGGGCGAATACAAGGTGATCTCCAAGGGCGTGTACGGCAAGGCCGACGTAAGCGCCAACGTGACCTATATCAACGGTCTGGAAACCGACCGGCAGATCGTGGCCACCGCCACGCTGCTCCAGCCCGTCACCGAGCATCAGCTCCGGGGCACCAAGGAGCGGCCCTCCTGGTTCCCCACCGGCAGCTTCGGCTGGCCTTGCAGCGGCGTGCTCACCTCCGGCTTCGGCCCCCGCAACACCGGCATCCGGGGCGCCAGCACGTACCACGAGGGCATTGATATCGCCAACAGCTACGGCACACCCATCTATGCCTCCGACGGCGGCACCGTCACCCACTCCGGCTGGCTGGGCGGCTACGGCTACCTGGTGATCATCGACCACGGCAACGGCTACCAGACCTATTACGGCCACAACAGCTCCCTGCTGGTGAAGGTGGGCGACCATGTGTACAAGGGCCAGCAGATCGCCCGCATGGGCTCCACAGGCGTGTCCAGCGGCAACCACTGCGACTTCCGCATCAAGCTCAACGGCACCTTCCTGAACCCCCTGAATTTCCTGTAAGGCTTGCCTTTGGGCGAAAAATGTGGTATGCTTGTGCCCAGTAAATCCATGATTTTTCGAGGTGGGAATTCCATGAAACGAATGATCTCTCTTCTCTGCTGCGCTCTGCTGACGGCGGCGCTGACCGTGCCCGCCATGGCGGACAGCCCCAAAACCGGCGACAACGGCATCGGCATGTGGATCGCGCTGCTGGTGGTGGTGCTGATCGTGCTGGTGGGCGTGGTGGTGCTGCTGCTGAAAAAGAGCAAGGGCGACAAATAAGACTTTACGGCAACACCAGAAGCGCCGCAGCGGAACTCCGCTGCGGCGCTGAGCCTGTCAAAAAACGGCTCTGCCGTTTTTTGACAATGGGATTGCAGTCTACTACGCGCACGAATAGTACGCCTTTGGCGCACGATTCGCACACTTCGTAGCCTGAGAAGTGAAAAAACTAACGTACGCCAGCGACCCTGACCTCGTTGCGGCAGCCGCGTTTCAGACCCTTCAGGCCATGAAACGCGGGCCGCTGCCTTGCCACAGCCTCGCTTCTTCCGCCGCTGGCGGCGCTTCGGCTGTAGGCCCCGCGAAGAATGAGCGGTTGGTGGAGCCAGTGCC
>JAFSMA010000094.1 GCA_017448145.1 Oscillospiraceae bacterium
CACCGATCTCCGGGCGGCTTCCTCACGGATATCCATCAGAACCGCCTTGGCGCCGTTGTCGGTAAACTTCTTGACGATGGCCCGGCCCATATCGCCGCCGGCGCCGGTCACAATGGCTACCTTACCTGTGAAATCCATACTCGTTCTCCTTTCAGTCATCGGATAATGGTTGGCCCCGCAGGGCAAAAGGATGTATCAGTTCAGCTTGCCTAAAATCTCCACGTCCATGTCCGCCGCGGTGCGGAAGTAGGCGCGAATCTCCTCCACCCTGTCATCGGAAGGCGGGGCAAAACTCTCCGGCGTGCCGCCGATGTTCCGCAGCTTGGCCTTGCCCAGGTCGTGATAGGGCAGCAGCGTCACGCGCTTGAGGCCCAGCTGACGGTATAGATCGGCCGTGGCCTCGATGATGGTGGGGGTATCGTTGACGTTATGGATCAGCGGCATACGCATCTGAATCTTCTCCCGGGTAACCGGGTCGGCGGCCAGACGGCGGAGATTATCCAAAATCACCTCGTTGCTCCGCCCCGTATAGGCCTGATGCACGGCGTCGTCGATGGACTTCATATCGTACAGCACGTGGGACACGTTGCCGCAGCGGGCCAGACGGTACAGGGTGTCGCCGTCGCCATAGCCGGAGGTATCCAGACAGACCCGGATGCCCTCCCGGGCCGCCAAGTCGATCAGCGCCCGGGTAAACTCGGGGTGTGTCAGCATCTCGCCGCCGCTGACGGTCATACCTCCGCCTGTGCTGTCGTAAAAGTCCTTATCCTGGGCCACCTCGGCCATGACCTCCTGGGGGGTCATCTCCCGGGCCACCTTCCGCAGACTCTCAGCATAGCAGAATTCGGTGCAGACAAAGCATCTGTCGCATTTTTCCCGGTCGATATGGATTTTGGCGTCCTCCCCCACCGAAATGGCGTTTTGCGGGCAGTGAGTCAAACAGTAGCCGCAGTGGATGCAGCTATTGGGCATCTGAATGAGCTGCTGCTCGTAACTGATAAGCTCCGGGTTATGGCACCAGCGGCACCGCAGCGGGCAGCCTTTGAGGAACACGGTGGTGCGTATGCCGGGGCCATCCTCCGTGGAGAATTTTTGAATGTTGCCGACCAGTGCTTTCATGGAGAGCTCCTTATTCCGGGCGGGCGTAGTGGGGCGTGCGGTAGATAATGGTGTCCTGGGCGCTCTTGTCCAGCTCGGTGAAGTAGGCCATGTAGCCCGCCACACGAACCATGAGGCCGCGATACTTCTCCGGATGGATCTGGGCGTCCTTCAGAGTCTTGTTGTCCACCACGTTGATCTGGATATGCTCGCCGCCGTGCTTGAAATAGGTCTTGATGACGCCCTCGATGCTCTGCAGGCCCTTCTCGCCCTCCACGCCCTTGGGGTCAAAGCGGAGGTTGAACAAAGCACCGTCATGGAAGGCGGTCTGACCCATGGCGGCCACGGACTTCACCGTGGCGGTGGGACCCTTCACGTCACGGCCCATCATGGGCGAGGCGTTGTCGCAGAAGGGCTCCCCTGCCAAACGGCCGTCGGGGGTAGCGCCGCAGACCATGCCGTGGGACACGTTGACGGTCTGGGAGTGGACGTTGAAGGAATATCGTCCGCCACGGGCATCGGGCCATTCCTGGACGTTCTCGGCGATGAAGTGCATCATCTCCCGGTAGATGCCGTCCACGTACTCGTTATCGTTGCCGAACTTGGGGGCCTTGTTCAGCAGAAGCTGGCGCATCCGCTCCTCGCCCTCGAAGTTCTTATCCAGCGCGGCGATCAGCTCATCCATGGTGAAGTCGTGATCCCGGAAGACGCAGGTGTCGATGGCGGCGATGGAGTCGGCCAGGTTGGCCGCGCCGGTGATATAGAGACCGGCAGTGGAGAACTTGGCGCCGCCGTGCTGGACGCTGCGGCCGCTCTCCACGCAGCCCTTGGTGACCATGCTGGCGAAGATCACCGGGTAGCGGGTCATGTGCATGCTCTGCATCACGTTGTATCCGTCGCAGATCATGCGGTAATGGTGGAGGATCTGCTTCTTCAAGGCGTTCTTCAGATCCTCAACGTCCTTGAACTCTCTGGGGTCGCCGGTCTGGAGGCCCATCAGCTTGCCGGTGTCGGGGTCCACGCCGTTATGGAGCACGAACTCGATCATCTTGCCCATGTTGACGTAGCCTGCGTCGGGGGAGCCGTCGGTGCTGCCGCCGCCGGGGCCGGGCTGGATGCAGCCCACGATGGTCCAGTCACGGGCCTCCTCCAGGGAGCAGCCCTTGCCCAGCGCCATCTGCATGGCCACGTTGTCGTTGAAGAAGCCGGGGTTGGCCTGACCGTCCTGAATCATCTCGCAGCCCTTGCGGATCAGCGCCTCGGGGGTGCCGTCCCACACGCGGACAGCCATGACGGGCTGGGTGGTCTTGAGCTGGTTGGCGGCCTCCAGGCACAGGTAACTCAGCTCATTGGTGGCGTCCTTGCCATCGGGGGTCTGGCCGCCTACCACCAGGATCTCCCACATGGGATAGCCGGCGAAGGAGGTGGCGTACCACCGGTCACGCACCTCAAAGACCTCGCAGGCCTTCAGGTAGAAGCACTCCAGCATCTCCAGGGCCTCGTCCTGGGTGATGCGCTTGTCGTCGATGACGTCCTTCTTATAATAGGGCCACATATACTGGTCGAAGCGACCGAAGCCGTTGGCGGTGGTGCAGACCTCGATGTGGAAATAGACGTGGACGAACCACACCAGCTGCAGGGCCTGCTGGAAGGTCTGAGGGGGATTCTCGGGCACCACGCGGCAGTTCTCGGCAATGGTCAGCAGCTCACGGCGGCGCTGGGGGTCGGCACAGGCGTCGGCCAGACGCTGGGCCTCGTCGGCCATGCGGTGGGCGTAGGTGATGAGTCCCTCGCACTGGATGATGCAGGCCTGCCAGAAGTTGATCTTCTCCTCGTCCAGCTGGCATTTCGGCATGGTGGCAGCGATGTTGGCCCGGCACTCCTCCATGTAGCCCTTCAGGCCCAGGGTCAGCACCTTCTCATGGTCGCAGGTGGTCTCGCCGGAGACGCCGTTGGTAAGGCCAACGGTGATGATGTCGTCATTCATGCACTCCACGGTGTGGGTGGGCAGGGCAGGCTTGGCGATGTCCTGCATGGCCTTGCCCTCCCAATAGGGCAGATATTTGAGGATCAGCTCACGATCCTCGGGAGAGATATCGTAGGGATCCTTGGTGCGAACGGGGAACTCATCCAGCTCGTCGAGATAGAACTTGGTGCTGGACTGGAACTCCGGGTGCAGATTGGCGCCGCGGTACTTGTTGGTGGCGGTGCCGACAATCAGCTCATCGTCCATGATGAGGGTGGTCATGTGCTCGGCGATGTAGCGCACCACCTTGGCGCGGAAAACGGGCACAGCCTCGCCGGCAAACTTCTGGTAGGCCTCCGTGGCCAGCACCAGGCGCTCCGCCGTAATGCTGGGGCGGGAGTCAAACAGCTTATTGCGCATACGGGTAAGACGTTCATTTAACATAGGGATTCCTCCTGTTATTGGGGCGGGCCGGGCGGCCCTGCAACAATACATTACACTTATACCATTCAAAGTATATCTGCCGGGAGGTCTTGCGGCAACAGGATTATTGCTGTAAAAACAAATTTTCTTGCTGTCTATTGAAGCAAAGCTGCTCTTTTGCTATAATATGGGTATGTTAAATGATGGGAGGTGTGCCATCGTGCTGCTGGAACGCATTTTCTATGCCGATGACTTCCCTATCCGGATCGCCGTATCCCACCTGGTGGAGGACCCCATTCATTACCATCCGGATATCGAGTTCGTCTACGTTCTCCAGGGGGAAATCGACCTGAAAAGCGGCTACTGCACCTATCATCTCAAGGCCGGCGATATCTTCACCAACGCCGGCAACGAGGTACACAGCATGTACGCCGTGTCGGAGGACAACGTGGTGGCCCAGATCCACGTCAGCACCCGGGATTTGAGCCAGTTTTTCCCCCATCTCAGCAAGGCCTGCTACCGCACCTACGCCAAGCATCCCAACGACAAAAAGCACGAGCGGCTCCGGGACCTGATGCTGCAGCTGCTGCTGAAATACGAGCTGAAGGACTTCAACTACAAGAGCGAGTGCCTGTACCTGATGGTGGACATCATCAAGCACCTGGACAAGCACTTTAACCTGTTTGCCTTCGACAAGGACATGGTGGTGGGCTTCGACCGGGGCAACGCCCTGGCGGCGGAGCGCATCAGCCGCATCGTCCAATATGTGTACCAGAATTACGCCAATAACATCACTTTGCAGGACCTGAGCGAGATGGAGTATCTCAGTTCCTTCTACCTCTCCCACCTCATCAAGGACTTCACCGGCATGAATTTCCGGGAATTCCTGTGCTTCGCGCGGGTGGAGATGTCGGAGGTGCGGCTGCTGGGCTCCAACAAGAAAATCAGCCAGATTGCCCATGAGGTGGGCTTCTCCACCACGTCCTACTACAAAAAATACTTTGAAAAATGGTTTGGCTATGAGCCCCAGGAACACCGAAGGCGCTATCTCAGCCAGGTCAAAAGCGACCTGCGGCCCGGCGTGTTCCAGACACTGCCCAGCAGCAGAGCCGTGGCAGTGGTGCGGGAGGCCTACTCCACCCAGAGCGCCCAGCAGGGCGAGGGCAATGTGGTGAACAGCATCACCCTGGACGTGACGGTGGAGCCGGACGCCAAATCCATGGGCGCCTTCGGCCGGGATCTGAACGTGGTGGTGTCGGCAGCAGACGCCAGCACCCTGGGCGGACAGCTGTTTTCCGCCCTGGAGAAGCTGCGCCCCCACAGAGTGATCGTGGAGGGCGAGGAGGGCGACAGCCAGGCAGAGCGTCTGGCTGCCATGCTGCGCCAGGTGGGCTTTGCCGTGGAGCAGCGGCGGGAGAACCACCGGGAGGTGCATCCGCGCTACGCCTGCGATTCCATTGCCTTTCCCATCTGCCTCATACAGCGGATGATGGACCACAAGGAGATACCGGGGGAGCTCTATCTGCGGGACACCGACAGCAGCGAGCTGCTGCAGGGGCAGTCCTCTCCCCTCACCGCCCGGGGCTGTCGAAAGCCTTCCTTCTACGCCTATTGTGCCATCTCCG
>JAFSMA010000095.1 GCA_017448145.1 Oscillospiraceae bacterium
GCATCGCAGATTTCGCGCCCGCAGGCGCGAACCAATGAAATCCGAAAAAAGTGACGACATGCGCGTCACTTTTTTCACTTCTCAGGCTACGGAGTGTGCGAATAGTGCGCCAAAGGCGTACTATTCGTGCGCGTAGTAGACTGCAATCCCATTGTCAAAAAACGGCTATGCCGTTTTTTGACAGGCTCAGGGGGCGGACTGGCGTCCGCCCCCTTTTCGCATCCAATATCCCGCCTCAGAACTGAATCGTCCCGCCGCAGTCGGCGCTCATGGTGCCGCTGATGGCCAGCTCCGCCACGGCGGGCACCGTCTCATAGGTGCCGTCCGGGTTCTGGGTGAACGTGGCGGCGTCCAGGGCGATGGCTCCTGCCACGGTGGCAAAGGCCCCGGTGGTCTCATCGTAGGTGTAATCGGTGCCTGCCGCCAGCGCCACGCCGTCCAGGGTCACGGTGACGTTGTGCAGCACCGGCTCGAAGGTGTCGCTCACCACCACGTTGTCCCCGGCCACGGTGGCGGCGTTGCCGCTGTTGGAGAGGGTCAACGTGTAGGTCACGGTCTCGCAGGCCGTCACGGTGGTGGGGCTCATGGTCTTCACCATGTCCAGCACCGGCTGTGCCAGCGCCGTAATGGTGACGGACGCCTGGCTGTTGCCGCCGGGTGCCCCCTCCACCGTCACCGTGTTGGTGATGGTGCCAGTCTGCCCCGGGTCGGCGTAATCGCTGACCTCCGCCTCGTAGATCAGCACCGCGCTGCCTCCGGCGGGCAGGTCAATGCCCTGGAACACCAGTGGCTCCGCCTTCACCACCGCCGGGTCAGCCTGCAATACGCCGTTTACATAATACTGCACGCTGTTCGCCACAAACGTCAGCGGATACACGGTCTGTCCTTGATAGACGTACCCGCCCAGGTCGTCGCTGAAGGTCAGGTCGGTGAGGGGGCCGGTGCCGGTGTTCCGCAGCGCCACGGAGTACACCTTCCGCTCCCCGGGGGTGTAGGTCTCGGTGTTCACGTTCTTGTCCACGGTCAGTCCGTTGTCCAGTTGCCCCACCGTGCGGTTGGAAAGCCGGGTCAGACCCCGGTAGGTGAGGGAAGCCTGGTTGGTAATGATTGCCATTTACATTCCTCCATTGTATCTCTCTCTATGGGCGGTTTCTCCCGCCACCCCATCCTATGCCCGTCCCCGCCTGTCCGTACCAGAAATACAATAAAAAGCCGCTTCCCCAAAAAGGGAAGACGGCCACAGTTTACATAATATGTAATTGTCTATTGCTTTCGCGCCGTGGCGTAGTCGTCGCCGCATCGCCAAAAGGGGCAGTCCCGGCTGTCGCCGCCGATGAAGCGGACGAAGTCGTCCTCGTCCATGTCCACCGTGCAGATGTAGTCGTCATATTCCTCGTCGTAGTCGTAAAACTGGCACGTTTCGCACTTTGTCACGGCGGCATCACCCCTCGCAAGCGTTGAGAGGATTATACCCCCGCTTCGCCGCCGCCGTCAAGTGCTCCTTTGCCCATAAATTCCTCCACCGTGGCGGGCCGCATGATGCTGACCTCGTAGGCCGTCCGCTCCTGCACGCCGCCTAACGTGGCCTTGTTGTACAGCCGACTCTGCACCCGTCCCTCGGCGGTGAGATGCTCCCCCACCCGCAGCCGGCCCACCGCCTGGGCCAGGGCCCCCCAGGCGATGCACGGCAGGTAGTCCGACCGCCCGTACCGCCGGTTCACCGCCAGTATGGCGTCACAGATCTCCCGCCCCAGTGGCGTGTGCCGCACAATAGGAGGTTTACATAATATTCCGGAAATCTGTATTACATTCACGCTCTCCCGCCCGGTTTTCTCCAGCGTGAACGCGAATACCGACAGCACCAGCCGCGGCCCCTCGCCGCTGCGGTTGTTGAACGAGCGCAGCTGCCCCTGCACCGTCAGCGTGTCGCCGGGGGAGAAGGGGGCCAGGGCCAGCTGGGTGCCGCTGACAATGACGGGCAGCGCGTCCACCTGGCCGCTGAGCCGGGGCACCGCCAGAATGAATTTGTAAAAGGGCACGTTGTGGTTCACGTGGCTCAGCACCGGCTCGCCCTGGGCCTTGCCGCACAGCGTTACATGGTTCCAATGATCGTTCATAGTTCTCCGTCCTCGTGTGTGGTTTTTCCCAACCTATGCGAGGCGGGGGGAAATTATACTCTTTTCAAATCCGCCGCCCTATGGCATAATAGACCTATCCCAATCCACCCCAAAGGAGGCGTCCCATGCGCTATTTCGGCAAGGTCTACCGTCCCCCCTCCGAGGCGTACAGCCTCATCGTCCAGGTCACCTACGGCTGCAGCCACAACCGCTGTGCCTTCTGTGATATGTATGACGACAAGCGCTTCGCCCTGCGGCCCATGGAGGAGATTTTTGAGGATTTCCGCCTGGCCCGGGCCCGCTATGCCGCCGTCCGCCGGGTGTTTCTGGCCGATGGCGACGCCCTCATCCGCCCGGCGCCGGAGCTGCTGGCAATCCTGCGCTGCATCGCCAGCCTGTTCCCCGAGTGCGAGCGGGTCACCTGCTACGCCTCTCCCAAAAGCCTTCAAATCCGCACGGCGGAGGAGCTGCGCTCCCTCCGTGAGGCGGGCCTCGCCATGGTCTATATGGGCCTGGAATCGGGCTGTGACGATGTGCTTGCCCGTATGAACAAGGGCCACACCGCCCAGGCCATCGTTGCGGCGGGGCAAAAGGCCCGGCAAAACGGCCTTGCCCTGTCCGTCACCGCCATCTCCGGCCTCGGCAGCGTGGAAAACTGGCGTCGCCACGCCGTGGACACCGCCTGGGCCCTCAGCGCCATGAATCCGGAGTATATCGGCCTCCTGACGCTGATGGTGGAGCCGGGCACGCCCCTGGAACAATGGGTGTCCGCCGGGGATTTCACCCTCCTCACCGCCGACGAGGTGCTGAAAGAAACGGAGCTCCTTTTGCAGTCCATCGACTCCCCCGGCAGCGTTTTTCGCATGAACCACGCCAGCAACTATCTGTCCCTGAAAGGCACCCTCAATGATGACATCCCCGCCATGCTGGCGCAAATCGAGGCGGGTCTCCGGGGCAAGGGCTTGAAGCCGGAGTTTCTCCGTGCCCTTTGATGCACGAAAATTCGTTCTTGACAAACGCATATGGCAGGCGTATATTGCAGACAATATTTCAAACCGATGCGGAAGAGTAGTACCCCATCGGCGACCCTTTCAGAGAGCGGCCCACATGGTGCAAGGGCGGCAGGGGAGCGGCGGGGGAATGGACTTCCAAGGGGACGAAGAAAGCCTTTGGGCAAGTAATGCGTCACGGCCCACGCAGCCGTTACCCCGCGTGCGCGTATGATGGTACGCGGCAAAGAGGGCGTCGATACGGCGCCAAGCCTGGGTGGCACCGCAGAATCTGTTCTGTCCCGGGGAGCGAGCAATCGCTCCCCGGTTTTTTATTTTCCCCCACAAATTCATCCGAAAGGAGACACGCAATATGGCTACCATTCCTTACAAAATCTACCTGTCCGAGGAGGAGCTGCCCAAGGCGTGGTACAACGTCCGCGCCCACATGCAGGTAAAGCCCGCCCCGCTGCTGAACCCCGCCACCGGCGCCCCCATGACGGAGGACGACCTCTCCGCCGTGTTCTGCCGTGAGCTGGCCCGCCAGGAGCTGGACAACGACACCCCCTATATCCCCATTCCCCAGGAGATTCGTGACTTCTACAAGATGTACCGCCCCTCGCCCCTGGTGCGGGCCTACTGCCTGGAGCAGAAGCTGGACACCCCCGCCAAAATCTATTATAAGTTTGAGGGCAACAACACCTCCGGCAGCCATAAGCTGAACAGCGCCATTGCCCAGGCGTATTACGCCAAGCAGCAGGGCCTCCGTGGCGTCACCACCGAGACCGGCGCCGGCCAGTGGGGCACGGCGTTGTCCATGGCCTGCGCCTATCTGGGCCTGGACCTCCACGTGTTCATGGTGAAATGCAGCTATGAGCAGAAGCCCTTCCGCCGTGAGGTGATGCGCACCTACGGCGCCTCCGTCACCCCGTCCCCCAGCCCCACCACCGCCATCGGCCGCGATATTCTGGCCCGGTTCCCCGACACGGTGGGCTCCCTGGGCTGCGCCATCTCCGAGGCGGTGGAGGACGCCGTCAGCCACGAGGGCTACCGCTACGTGCTGGGCAGCGTGCTGAACCAGGTGCTGCTCCACCAGTCCGTCATCGGCCTGGAGACCCAGGCTGCCCTGGATAAATACGGCGTCAAGCCCGATATGATTATCGGCTGCGCCGGCGGCGGCTCCAACCTGGGCGGCCTCATCGCCCCCTTCGTGGGCCAGATGCTGCGGGGCGAAGCCCAGTACGACATCGTGGCGGTGGAACCCGCCAGCTGCCCCAGCCTGACCCGTGGCCAATTCGCCTATGACTTCTGCGACACCGGCAAAATATGCCCCGCCGCCAAGATGTACACCCTGGGCAGCGGCTTCATGCCCTCTCCCTCCCATGCCGGCGGTCTGCGCTACCACGGCATGAGCCCCATCGTCAGCCAGCTCTACCACGACGGCTATCTCCGCGCCGTGTCTGTGGAGCAGACCAAGGTTTTCGAGGCCGCCACCTACTTCGCCCGCTGCGAGGGCATCCTGCCCGCCCCCGAGTCCAGCCACGCCATCCGCGTCGCCATGGACGAGGCTCTCCGCTGCCGGGAGACGGGGGAGGCCAAGACCATCGTCCTGGGCCTCACCGGCACCGGCTACTTCGATATGTACGCCTACGGCGCCTTCAACGACGGCACCATGTCCGACTATATCCCCACCGACGACGACATCGCCCGTGGCCTCGCCAACCTCCCCCACCTGGGGGAGTGACGCCGCCCCTTGACAAATCCCCCGCCCCGGCGTATAAAACAGGGGAGAAAACGAGGTGATGCACCCATGACAGGAACATTGGTCAACGCCGCCGCCATTGTGGTGGGCAGCGTCATCGGCGGCACCTTCCGCCGGGTATTGAGCGAGCGGCTCAGCCGCGCCCTGATGGACGCCATGGGCCTGGCGGCTTTCGCCCTGGGGGTCAACGCCGTGGTGCAGAATATGCCCAAGAGCCAGTATCCCGTGCTGTTCATCGTCAGCCTGGCCCTGGGCTGCCTGCTGGGCACGCTGCTCCAATTGGACGAGCGGGTCAAGGGCCTTACGGAGAAGCGGGGCGCCGCTGGCCTGGGCCAGGGCATCCTCACCGGCTGCCTCCTGTTCTGCATCGGCACGCTGTCCATCCTGGGCCCCGTCCAAAGCGCCCTCTACGGCGACCATACCTACCTCTTCACCAACGCCTCCCTGGACCTGGTCACCTCCATGGTGCTGGGCGCTACCTACGGCGTGGGCATGGCCCTGTCGGCGGTGGTGCTGGTGGCCTGGCAGGGCGGCATCTACCTGCTGACGCTGCTGCTGGGCAGCTTCATCACCGACACCATGATGACGGAGATCTCCATCGTAGGCGGCCTGCTCATCGCCATGTCCGGCCTGTCCATCATGAAGATCAAGGCCTTCCCCACGCTGAACTATCTCCCCGCCCTCATCGTCCCCATCCTCTGGTGCCTGCTTCGGGGCGCAGTTGTGTGAAAGCCGCCGAACACAGCGTGTAGGGGCGCTTCAGGTCGCGCCCGCCGCTGCCCGCCCCGCAGGGCAAACTGCATAAACGTAAAAAGATTGGGAACCGCCTATCCTCAGCAGTTCCCAATCTTTTTTATCGAAACTTGAAATACCACACCGCCAGCCCCGCCAGCGCCAGCTGCACAATCAAAATGGCGGGCAGCCCCCAGCGGAAATACCAGTGCTTCGTCTTGTGGCGAAAGGTGTTCATGCCCAAAACGGCGCCCACGGAGCCCCCCAGCAGAGGCAGCAGGAACAGCGTCTTTTCCGGCACCCGCCACTGGTGGCGCCGGGCCCGCCGCTTGTCGGCGCCGTACACCAGAAACGTGGCGGTGTTGATGAGCGCCAGGTACGCCAGCGCACATTTGACAGCGGTGGTCATCTTACCGGCGGCACAGCTCCGCCGCGGTCTCGGCGGCCAGGGCGGCGTTGTTGTACACCAGCCGGATGTTGCTCTCCAGGGAGTCGCCGCCGGTGAGATCCTTCACCCGCGCCAGCAGGAAGGGGGTGGTGGCCTTGCCGTGGATGCCCTGCTCCGCCGCCTCGGCGATGGCGCGGTCAATGGCGGCGTTGATGACGGCGCTGTCCATGCTGTACTGCTCCGGGATGGGATTGGTCACCAGCATGCCGGTCTTGAGGCCCATCTCCCGCTGGCAGCGGAAGGCGGCGGCCAGCTCGGCGGGGCTGTCCAGCTGGTAGTCCACACCGAAGCCGGAGTGGCGGGTGTAGAAGGCGGGCAGCTCCTTCGTCTGATAGCCGATGACGGGCACGCCCTTGGTCTCCAGATATTCCAGCGTCAGCCCCAAATCCAGAATGGACTTGGCCCCGGCGCACACCACCATCACAGGGGTCTGGGCCAGCTCCTCCAGGTCGGCGGAGATGTCCATGGTGGTCTCCGCGCCCCGGTGCACGCCGCCGATGCCGCCGGTAGCAAACACCTGAATCCCCGCCATGTGGGCGATCATCATGGTGGTGGTCACGGTGGTGGCGCCGTCCATGCCCTTCGCCACGATGACAGGCAGATCCCGGCGGCTGGTCTTGGTGACCCCCGCCCCGGTGCGGCCCAGGTAGTCGATTTCCTCGGGGGTAAGACCGGCCTTCAGCCGCCCGCCCAGGATGGCGATGGTGGCGGGCACGGCGCCGTGGTCACGGATGATTTTTTCCACCTGCAACGCCGTCTCCACGTTCTGGGGATAGGGCATGCCGTGGCTGATGATGGTGCTCTCCAGCGCCACCACCGGGCGGCCCTCCGCAATGGCCTTTGCCACCTCGGGGGCCACGTCCAGATAACGATTCAGTTCACGCATAATCAAATAACCTCTTTTCCAAAATCCCGTAGGATAGATAGTACGTTATCCCGGCTCATACCGGGGTGAATGGTGGTGGCCGCCGTGCAGGCCAGCGCCCCGGCCCCCATGGCAAACCGGGCCGTGTCGCGGAGCGCCGCGCCCCGCAGCAGCTCCCATGTGATGGCCGCCGCCATGGCGTCGCCGCCGCCGGTGGCGTTGGCCACCGTCACGGCGGGGCAGGGGAGACGCACCTCTTCGCCCCGCCTGTTTTTGGCAAAAATGCCCTTGGTGCTCAGGGAGATGAACACGTTTTCCACCCCGGCGTCCAAAAGGGCGTCCGCCGAGCGGCGGAGGGAGGCTTCGTCCGTAATGGTCACGCCGGACAGCGCCTCCGCCTCCATGCGGTTGGGCTTGATGGCGGTGAGGTAAGGCAGCAGCCCCCGGAGGCGTCCGCACTTGTGGCAGCTCACCGGGTCGGCCACGATGGGGGTTTCCACGTTCTCCCCCAGCCACCGAAGGGTCGCCTCCGGCACGTTGGCGTCCACCACCAGCGCGTCGTACCGCCGTATCTCCGTAAGCCGCGGCGAGAGCGCCTCCGGCGTCAGGGCGTCCAGCACCGCCATGTCGTTCACCGCCAGGGCCATGTCCCCGGTGTGGTCCAGCAGGGCAAGATACGTGCCCGTGCGCCCGCCCTTTACGGTGACGCACAGGGAAAGGTCCATGCCCGCCGCCTCACAGGAGGCCCACAGCATCCTTCCCATCTCGTCGTCGCCCAGGGCCGTCAGCAGCGACACCTCCGCCCCCAGCAGCGCCAGGTTGTGGGCGATGTTGCGGCCCACGCCGCCCATGGACAGCGTCACCTGTCCGGGGTTGGAATCCCCTGCTACCGGCGGCCTTTCGCAACGGCCCGCCAAATCCATATTGGCCCCGCCTATCACCAGAATCCGCGGCATGGCGTCCCCTCCCTTCACTCGGAAAAGTTATTCTACACGCCTTACGCCAAAAAGTCAACAATTCAGGCTTGTCATTTCCCGCACGTTCGTATATAATGCTACGTTGTGAAACTAACCAGTAAAGGGGTTTTTACCATGATTGAACGCACCAGAATCGCCGCGGTCTTTGCCGACGCCGACGCCCTGTCCGGCAAGGAGATCACCGTTTTCGGCTGGGCCCGCACCATCCGGGATATGAAGACCTTCGGCTTCGTGGAGCTGAACGACGGCTCCTGCTTCAAGAATCTGCAAGTCGTCATGTCCGCCGAGGAGCTGGATAACTACCGGGACATCGCCTCCCAGAACGTAGGCGCCGCCCTGCGTGTCACCGGCACCGTGGTGCTGACGCCGGAGGCCAAGCAGCCCCTGGAGCTGCGGGCCCGGGAGATCGCCGTGGAGGGCAAGTCCACCCCCGACTATCCCCTGCAAAAGAAGCGCCACACCGTGGAGTTTCTCCGCACCATCCAGCACCTGCGCCCCCGCACCAATCTGTTCAGCGCCGCCTTCCGTGTCCGCTCCGTGGCAGCCTACGCCGTCCATGAGTTCTTCCAGAACCGTGGCTTCGTCTATGTGAACACCCCCATCATCACCGGCTCCGACGCCGAGGGTGCCGGCGAGATGTTCCAGGTCACCACCCTGGACCTGAACAACCTGCCCCGCAAGGACGACGGCACCGTGGATTACAGCCAGGACTTCTTCGGCAAGCGCACCAGCCTCACCGTGTCCGGCCAGCTCAACGCCGAGAACTTCGCCATGGCCTTTGGCGACGTCTACACTTTCGGCCCCACCTTCCGGGCGGAGAACTCCAACACCCAGCGCCACGCCGCTGAGTTCTGGATGATCGAGCCGGAGATGGCCTTCTGCGATCTGGAGGGAGATCTGGAGGTCATGGAGGCCATGGTGAAGCACATCATCGCCGTGGTGCTGGAGAAGTGTCCCCA
>JAFSMA010000014.1 GCA_017448145.1 Oscillospiraceae bacterium
ACCGTGGTGCCGATGAGGTTGATGCCGATGATGCGGTCCACCGTCAGCTTGGAGCGGAAGATGTACACCAGCGCCACCACCACGCACACCGCCAGCACCGCCAGCACGCCCCAGAACAGGGCTTCATAGCATTTGTCAATCAGTTCCATCCCGTTTCCTCCAGCTCCCGCAGCAGCTTCACCAGTCGCCAGCCCGGTATTTCGTAGGCATCCTTCTTGTGCAGGCACAGCACCAGGAAGTCCTCCCCCTCCTGGGCCACCGTCACCGTCCCCGGCGTCAGCGTAATGGAGTTGGCCAGGATTACCCGGGAGCTGTTGCGCTGCAAGGGCACCTTGACGCGCACAATGGCGGCCTCATATCGGTGGGGCGGCACCAGAATCACCTTCATCACCCCAAAGTTGGCCTTCAATATCTCCCCAATCAGCACGATTACGTACCAGCCGTACCGCCACAGCCGCTTCCACAGCCCCTTTTCGTTGCTGCTGCGGTAGCCCAGCACCTTCACGCAGAAGGCGTACACGCCCGCCGCCATCACCGCGCCCACCAGGCAGACCTCCGCCGTGATGCGCCCGTTCAATATGAGCCACAGGGCGAACAGCCCGATACACATTGCCATCTTTGCCTCGCCGCCTCTCTCATTTGGAGTCAGTATAATAATTTATTGTATCATAGCCCTGTAAAAACGGTCAACAAAGGCCATGGGCTCCATCTGCCAAAAATAGTATATGGGATTTGTGCAAATCCACGAAAAACCCAGTCTTTTTTGGCCGGAAAACGCAAAACAGGGCCGGCGCCCCAAAGGGAAACCAGCCCTGCCGTGTTCATTTTTGTCCGAAGGCGTCCAACTGCTGCTGTAACCACTGCTGCAACGCCTTCACGCCCTCTTCATCCCAGGTAAAATCCTGCTCCGTCACGTCGGAGGCCACCTCGTAGCAGTAGTGGGAGTACACCGCCGCGTGGAGCAGCCCTGCCTCGCCGTCGGTTTTGAACCGGTAGCGGAACTCGCCGATGCTGCCTGTGTAGACAAAGGCCCTGCGGAACCACTGGGGCGTCAACTGTGCGAAATCGGGGTGCATCTCACCATCTCCTTCTCCGCCATTCTATCACATTTTTCACCGGTGGGCAACAATGTTCTTGCGCCTGCCGCCGCCCCGTGCTACAATATGCACCGGACATTCCAAACGAATATATTGCGCTGCCGTCAGCGGCGCAAAGAGGAGAGAAATATGGAAAATGCAGTCAAGCGCATCGGCGTCCTCACCTCCGGCGGTGACGCCCCCGGCATGAATGCCGCCATCCGCTCCGTAGTCCGCAGCGCCCTGGCTATGGGCATCGAGTGCGTGGGCATCCGCCGCGGCTATGAGGGCCTTATCCGCAGCGACTTTACCCTGATGAACAGCAGCTCCGTCAGCCGCATCATCAACCAGGGCGGCACTGTGCTCTACACCGCCCGCAGCGAAGGCTTCCGCACCGAGGAGGGCCTGCGCAAGGCCGCGGCCACCTGTAAGCTGCTGGGCATCGACGGCCTTGTGGTCATCGGTGGCGACGGCACCTTCCGGGGTGCCCAGGCCCTCAGCAAATACGGGGTCTCCGTAGCCTGCATCCCCGGCACCATTGATAACGACATCGGCTGCACCGATTATACCATCGGCTTCGACACCGCCGCCAATACCGCCGTGGAGTGCATCGATAAGCTCCGCGACACCATGCACTCCCACGAGCGCTGCTCCGTGGTGGAGGTCATGGGCCGCCATGCCGGCTTCCTGGCGCTGTACGTGGGTCTGGCCGTTGGCGCCACCGCCGTGCTGGTGCCCGAGACCCAATATGATTTCAACGCCCACGTGGCGGAGAAGATCCGCCAGGCCCGTCTGGGCGGCAAGACCAACTTCACCATCGTGGTGGCCGAGGGTGCCGCCAGCGCGGTGGAGGTAGGCCAGCAGATTCGGGAGAACGTGGGCCTGGATCCCCGTGTCACCATCCTGGGCCATATCCAGCGCGGCGGCAGCCCCACCGCCAAGGATCGTGTCATGGCCACCCGCATGGGCTACGAGGCCGTCCGCTCCCTGGCCCAGGGCCACACCAACCGCATCATCTGCGCCAAAAACGAGCAGATCGTGGAGGTGGACATCGACGAGGGCCTGGCCATGACCAAAACCCTGAACAAGGAAGAGTTCAACGTCATGACCGTCATGACCGGCGTGTAAAAGAAATGCGAAAAATCTAAAAAAACGGCCCCGTTCCCCAAGGAACAGGGCCGTTTTCTCATGCTTCGCAAATTACCTCCGCCCAACCACGTCAACGCACCTCCCCCACCCCCGGTTGCATGACACCCGGCAACAACCACCCGTAGGGCGGGACCTATGTGTCCCGCCATCCCGGCATCGACGACCCTCACGAATGGTTGCATGGCAATCGGCTTCAACACCCCTCCGTAGGGGCGGACGACTCTGTCCGCCCCTACCCGGCGCCGACCCCCCAAACCCCGGTTGAAAGGCAAACGGCATCATATCCCTCCGTAGGGGCGGGGCTCTGCTCCGCCCTATCCCGGTAGCAATCTCCACCTATGCTGGCTAAAAGGCAAGCGGCGTCAAATCCCGCCTCCCTAAAACCCACCCCCGGACGGCAAGCCGTCCGGGGGTCATCTCATTCACGCGTCAAATATGCCCAGCACCACAATGCCCACTGCCACCAGTCCGATCATCACGTAATGCTTCCAGCTCAGCTTTTCCCGCAGGAAAATCCGGCTCCACACCACGCTGGCCACGCAATAGGCCCCGATGATGGACACCGACAGCGCCACGTGTTCACTGTCCGCCAGGGCGTAGATGTAAAAGAACTGTCCGATGGTCTCGAAGATGGCGCCGATGTACTTGGGCGCCTCCCGTTTGGGGATCAGCCTGTCCTTGCGAATCAGCACCACGTAGATGAAGCACACCAGCCCCGCCGTCAGGAACGTCAGCTCGTAGGCGCAGTTGGCGCTGTCCTCGTCCAATACCTCCAGCACCAGGCTGTCGGCAAAGGTACCGGCGGCGTCCAGAATGGCGTAGAGAATGGGCAGCCCCAACGCCAGCCACGTTTTGGCGTAATGGCGGTGGCCGAACGCCTGCCGCAGCTCACGCATGGCGTCGTCCTCCCGGGCCTCCACCACGCCCAGGCCGATGGTGGCCAGGCATACCACGCCGGTGGCAATAAGCTGCAGCGGCACCAGATCCCGCAGCCCGCCCATGATGAGGGTCATGATCACCACCAGCGCCCCGGAGGAATTGCAGATAGGGGAGGAGATAGACAGCTCAATGTACCGCAATCCTGCGTAGCCGATGGCCATGGAGATGATGTACAGCAGGGAAACCGGCAGATACGTCACCATCACGTGCCAGCTCATCTCCACCCCGCCGATGAAAATCTCATAGCAGGCGTGGAGACCCATCACCAGGCCCACCGCCATCACCATCT
>JAFSMA010000096.1 GCA_017448145.1 Oscillospiraceae bacterium
CTGGCCACCATTTCCCGGCAGTACGGCTTGAAGCTTCCACATCCCGTACTCGCTGCTTGAATTCAGCGAGTACGGGATACACACAAAAGGGAGGTTTTATTCTTCATTATGCCGAATTCTTCATACAGGGAAAAGCGGACAAGGTATTGGTGCGTTGTAATTGAATACTATCTTTTGGGCCAGTTATTCACCCTTGGCGTCGTTAGCTGGCTGGCCCGTAAGTGCGGCTTTTTACGGCTGCAGCGCTTTTTGGTTTCCGGAAACTATGCGGGAGGGAATTTGCTTCTCTATCTTATTTCGGCTGTCATGATTGTCGCGTTGTTTCATCAGGAAATCGGGGAGAGCATCGTCTCCTTTTTCCGCGTAAAACCAAAAACGCAACTGCGGAACATTCTATGTTACACATTGGGAATTGGCGTGATATGGTCGCTGCTGTCCTTTCTCGCATCGTTCGCAACGGTATACTTTGGCATCCGGTCATCCAATAAAAGCTTTGTCCAGCAAAGCCTTTCCATGCAGGGCGCCCAGTGGATTATGTTTGTGGTCTCTGCTGCCCTCGCTCCTTTTGTGGAGGAATTCATTTTTCGCTGCTTTATTCTCGGCGTAATTTCACAAAAGCGGGTTTGGCTTGCCTATGTGGTTTCTTCTGTGCTATTCGGTCTGCACCACGTTTATGATTACATCATTTATGACGGCGATTATATGCAGTTATTTGCCGCGATACCGTATGCCATTCTTGGGCTTGGCCTTTGTCGCATTTACGCAAAAACGAAGAACCTATGCTATCCACTGGCATTTCATATATTGACAAATGCTCTCGTCGGGCTTGCCGTAATGGCGTAGAATAATCGTGCAGGGGCTTCTCTATAAGATGAGGAAAAAGAATGGAACGCAAGGAGGGCATTGTATTGTTCCACGAAAGCAGACAACAGCGCATTGGCGTTTACACGGGAATACTGTTCGCCGCTACATGGTGTTCCCTCGCGTTTGCACGGCGATTTCTTGTATGGCTGACATCTTTGTGCCATATTGCCTACGATGATGGCAATACCGCGCTGACCAACGCGCTGGTTTACGCGCTGCTTTTTTTGCTGACAGTCTGCACGTTTGGCGGCGTCTGGCGTGAATCGCGGCGCAATCTTCCCGCCGACGGAGCGAAGCGCATTGTCAAAAAGCTGGGATGGTCGCTTCTGATTCTGGTGGCTGTCACATTTGCCAGCGGCTTGCTGAACATAGCCGCAGAGTCGTTTTTTGCTGTGGAGAGCGCTAATGACGCAAGGGCGGAAACGGTCATGACAAGCGGAGGATTGGTGCTGTGGGCGATTCTCAGCGTTGTCGTAGGGCCGTTCGTTGAAGAAACCTTATACCGCTACGGCATTTTCAGATTTTTCTACGATAAAAGTCCCACGGCGGCATATTTGATCAGTTCGATTCTATTTGGCCTTGGCCATGTCTTAAATCCCGAAATGATGCATGGCAATTTCAGCCAGTTCATTCTGCTCCCGGCTTACGCCATTATGGGAACAGGTCTGGCGTGGATATATGACCGCACGAACAATTTACACTATCCGCTACTGATGCACGCACTGCGAAATCTGGCGGGCGTTATTATTCAGTTGATTTACTTTACATGACATACGCCCCGACGGATATCACCTGAACAGGGAGCATGGCAGTATCAGATCACGAGTGGCAGGGATATGAAATACACCTGTATCAAACAACATGACATCACGGACTGCGCCGCGGCGTGTCTTGCCACCATTTCCCGGCAGTACGGCTTGAAGCTGCCCATTTCCCGCATCCGGGAGATTGCCGGGACGGACAAGATGGGCACTCCCGCGCTGTACGGCTGTTTCGCGGCTTAAAGAACAGAGGAAGGAGATTGTGATATGATACTGTTAGTAGGCGGCAGTCTCGTTTTTTCTCTGTTCGCCATTTTTATCCTTTACGCCTGTGCAACTGGTAAGATGGAAAAATATAATGTCGCCTATGCGGTGATGCTGGTGCTGGTTGTAGTCATCACTGTCATGACAAAACAGCCTGCTGTCTTTGGGCTCTCTGGCGTCCCAGCTCTACTGATGATAACGCATGGACGAAAGAACGCTAACATATAGTTAAAACTCACTTATGTCCATATCTGTTACCAACATTACTGTAGTGCGTGAGGAAGGGTTGGCCTCTTTACAACAAAGCGGCCAACCCCATTATCTCAAAAAGTGAATTGTCGAAAGAAGGTGCTCTCTATGGCGAAACAGGTTAAAACACATAGCGGTCTACTTATCTTTTTTTCTTTACTTTTATTTGCCTTACATTATGCGTTGGGCGCAGAGAAAATACAACTAACTGCGCTCTGCTTTGTCCTGATGGTTGTCACTTACGTAATATCAATTAACTCCATAACCAAAAAAGCATACCCTAATTCTTGCCGGAAAAAAATGCTTCTCATAACAGTGCGAATCTATTACGCAATACAAGCATTTTGGCTTATCACGCTTATCATTAAATCGCTCCGTCTTCCGTTGCTTTATGAGAATCTTATATTAACGCCTCTGCTGATAGGCTTGTTAGCTATGATGATGATTAGCGGAATCACTGTTTACAAAATGCGTGTGGGGATAGAGAAGGGGACATACAAGAATGATTGAAAGGATTAAGCATTTATATGGCAGGTGCATAGGTGCTGCGTTGTTTTCTGCTCTTTTAGGTGCGCTGGGACATGCGTATATCACCTTTTCTCGGCGCTGCCTTATTGGAATCGGCGTCATTGTATTGTCACGCTGCATTTTTCGAAGTGCGGATGCAACCGATGACGAACGCTTGCTTCTTGGCTATTTTATCAACATCAGATCCCTCTTCATCCTCATTGCTACGTTATGTGTTGCAGATTTTCTTATTATTCTGAATTATCTTAAGTGGAATGACACACTATTGTTTGAAATAATTAACTTTGTAGTGCTATGTATTACGGTTGTGGTTTCAGCCTACACAGTAATCAGGTTGTATAAAAATGGTTTTACGTTCTTCAAGAAATAAGTTTTAGGTTAGGGAGGCGTATATATGACTAAGCACCACGACGAAGTCAGAGATATGCAGAGATTCGCATTGCTTCAAAACATTTTGCTTTTCGGCGCGATTGCTCTGGACAAAAACAAGTACCCTGTCGTAGTCTATACGTTGATTGCTGCGGCACTCGTGATTGATGTGGTCTACTTGATTAATCTGCGGGTGCAAAAACGTAAAAAGGATGATAGCGATAAAGGAGAGCCACGAGAGAAGTAAGAACTGTTTGCTTCAATAGACGGCCATAAAGCAGTGAGCGTGTTCAAGCTATACTTAAGGGGCGTCTACTTCATTTATGGTGCCGCAAGGTGGATTTATGAATATACTTGGTGATTTCATGAAAAAGTATGGTTTCTATTGCTTTTGCGCATTAGCAGTAATTGCGCTTGTTTGCTTCGGCCTGTCTGGCCAGTATGAATTGATACCGGGTATGTTCATAGTTTATGCGGTGATCGCATTCGGCTTCTTCGCTGGTGACAAATCAAAAAAGAAAAATATGCCCGTTTGGGTGGCGTGAGCCCTTTTGTGCGCCGTGGGGGTATGGCTGCTGCTTTCTCAGAGGCGGCGGGAAAGGCGGCCTGACGCGCAATTCGCCGACGGGCAGGGAGGTCTCACATGATGCGTTTTACAAAACTATTTCTTCCCCTGCTGCCACTGCTCATATTCATGCTGGGCAATGCCTTTATCTATGCCGGAAGCGAGGAGGCGGGGACAAGCATCGCAATAATCCTGAAAGAAATCGTCTTTTGTGCCGTTGCCCTTCTACTGTACCGCTTCCTGTTTGTGAGGGAGCTTTCCATTGATGACTATACTGTGCGCTTACCCGGCGCAAGGGCGCTTTTAGGTGGGCTGTGTATCCTCCCGTCTTATATTCTCATCGGTGACTTTCTCAGCTATTTTGTGTTTCACTGGGAGCTTCCGGCGGAGGTAATCCCCATGGAAGAAGCCTTCACCGTACCGTTCCTGTATATGCTGGAATCCTCTCTGATTGCGCCTACGCTGGAGGAGATCTGTTTCAGGATGATGATGGTCACGCCGTACAACAGCAAAAAAGGCAAGGCTTATGCGGTTATCGTCTCTTCTGTACTATTTGGGCTGCTGCATAACGGCGGGATGGAGCGAAGGCTCGGCTGCGTACTGGGCGGATTCTTCTTTGCCGCTATTCTTCTCGTCAGCAAAAACCTTTTGGCGTCTATTATGGCGCATGGCGCTGTGAACGGCCTGTATATCGTTGCCCGTTTCATTGGCGTAAAATGTCCGAAGCTGTTTTTTGTCTGGCCCTGCGGTCGGTTGCTGGGCGCTACATGGCCCGTTTGGGCGGCGTGTATCCTTTTGTGTGCTGTGGGGGTATGGCTGCTGCTTTCTCAAAAGCGGCGAGCAACACAGCCTGAACCTGACGATTCAGGAGTGATAGATACATGAACTACACCTGTATCAAACGACACGACATCACCGACTGCGCCGCGGCGTGGCGTCCAACATCTATTCTTCGATGAGATTCATGGAGGCCATGAACGCCGCGTCCCAGTCCGCTTCGTAAGGAACAAAAGGGTATCCAGCGCATTCGTCCGTGTTAACGCGAACGAATGCGTTGGATATAAACTATTACATAAGAAAGGAATGACAACTTCAGCTATATAGTGCAACACTGTGTCATGCCAAAGGAAAGCCCCACAAGGGAGCAAATGTGCGACTTCCTTGTGGGGCTATTACAATAATGTTGTTAGTATCCGCAAAACAGTCGAGTGACTAATAACAACCTTCGCTGATAATTGTGAAGTGTGTAAACAGGCAATAGATTATTGTTGTGCAAACGAAACCTTGAACACAGCTTATACGATACGGATGAATAAGCGCTGGCAGGCGAAGTACCACCGTGCCTCATTTTCATTTGTCATGTCTTCGACTTATTATTATGCGTGGTCCGGCAGCCATATTGTTGGAAACCAGCACAATTCTGTATTGATCAGTCATGTGACTGAGTGAATGAATCACAGCAAATGAAGATACTTCAAGGCCATACAGAAACGAGATCATTTTTTGCAAACCCTTGACGCTTCCATAGTAACAATCCATCCGAGCGTCACGAAATAAGCGCGCTACAATATATTCAACCATCATGAAATGTCAGCTGCCCCCTTTTGAATTATATCAGGTACGCTTTACACTTCAATGATAACAAAAAGAATGATCATAATTTGTAGAAAAAACAGAGTTATTGATAGTTTTTGTTAAATGTGTCTCCAGGCATTTTACCAAGCCATCCGCAGGGGTAGTGAAATAGTATTGTGATAATCACGCGAGCATAATAGTTAAGACCGTGGGGGTTGGTTCCTGTAAAGATGCTATCCATAGGTTCATTCCCTACTGCCTAACTTTTATTCCACCTTGTCTGTTAGTCTTATCTGCTATCGAGTCCGCAGTGGACTTTCGCCGCCAATTGTCACCCATGCTGGATGCGCCAAAACGCTCCTAGGCTATTTCCCCAGAAGCGTTCTGAATAGTATTATTGATTAAAACAATCCAATTCTGTTGAGACGAGATACTTCTTCTATCCGGCGTCTAATGGCCGTTTCAGGTTGTTGGTATTTTTTCATCAGTTCGCCAACAAATTGTGTATCATCTTTCGAATTAGGGCGGGTTTCAAGGTCTTTTACCAAACTATTTCTTGGTACAGCGATTGCGGCAGCGTAGTAATTAATTATCTGCTCTTTGTGGCTCTGAGTCTCACCTTGAGGATCCTTTCCATAAATCATACATACTTTTTTCCCTTCTCCAACGTCTTTGCAGTAATGTATTAGTTCATGGTAGCAACGAAACCTAGGTAAATAATCAACATCAGTTTTTGCAATTAGAATCTCCCCATTATATTCATTTTGCTCTGTGGGACCAAGTTGACTTTCTTTGCCACTTATCTCGGATGAATCAACATTGGTGGCGACAAACAGCTTGAATCTTTTTGCCATGTCAAAGCAATCACTCTGGCCAAATAGAGGCAGAAGGTTCTCCTGAATGTCTTTTTCAAATCTAAACATTTCAAGGATAGTTATGCCATTGCTATGTTCGCATGAACTAAAAACAAATACTACTAAAGCAATTAGTGGAAAAAGAAAGGAGACAAAAGCAATTATAACCCAATCCATAATAATCCCCCCTTCATTATACTACGACGTAGATCTCAGTATGTGTCAAGCACTGAACAATAATACCTGCTGATGCCCCAAATAGTTCCACTGCAGCAACAAGCTTATACCATTCAAGCATAAATGGAACACAAAAACCAGCTGCGTACAAAACAGCGATTACCAGAATAACAAGGGCAATGATAAAACACACAATTGCTGCCCCCGAAAGAAATCGCTGCCATCCTTTGCTAATCATCTCATTTGTTTTTGATTCAAAAAAAAGATGTGCTATCAAAACCATAATTAAAAGGCATAAAACACTTTGCATAATTGGGCCAAAAATGTGAGTTTTGTAGACTTCGTGGAAAGACAAGCCTTGTTTTACAGAAGATATCCAAGTAAAAAAGAGGCTCAATAGGATCGGGGCTAAAAAAGTGGCAATAGAAGATGCCAAATACCCCAAAAACTTTGACACCTTAAACTTTGGTTTCAAATCCTTCAACACACCTTTTCTATCTGAGTGCTTGCTATGTGGAATTCTATTCGCGCAAGCCAAAAGTTCTGTATTTGCGCAATTATAGCTTTTGCAACATATGACGAGGCAATCGCTAATACATGTTGACAAAGAAGCTCTCCATCTGGTATAATAACTCTTTACCACACATCTCCTTATATGTCACGTACAATAGTATACCATACTGTGATTGCTTTTGCAAGTTTTTTAAGTTCTTTCTGAAAAAACCACCCCGCTCCGATAGATAGCCAATCGTTGTGCCCATGTTAACACGGCCACAACGAATAATAATCCCCCGGCGTTGAACCGAACCAGTAAAATCGGACAATAGACAAAAACCCCCTAATGTAGGAAAATGAAAGTACTACATTAGGGGAATCTTTATGCCAAGAAAATACCAACACGCAATGGCGTTATTGCCGCAGATAAAGCAAATGCTCTCAGACGGAATGACACAGAAAGAAGTAGAGAAAGCGCTCGGACTTACGGGAAGCAGACCGGTGCACCAGTTGCTGAAACGCGAACGTAAAAAGGAGCAGCAAGGAGTGCCTAAACAACGCGGACGCAAACCAGCCAAGACGCTGCAGGAGTACAAGTACGAGAATAAGCGCTTAAAAATGGAAGTGGAGTTACTGCGGGATTTTCTCTCGCTCACCGAAAGAAAGTGAAAGCCAGTGTAAAATATAACGTCATTTACCGACACCGGGAGAAGTACAGCATCAGCGAAATGTGCAGTATCTTCGGCGTCTCACGCAGCGGCTATTACAGCTATGTGAAAAGGATGGATGTTCCGGCGAAAGATTTGTATTTGGCTGAGAAGATCCGGGAGTGCCAGGCTGAATGCAAGCAGACCTATGGGTACCGCAGAGTACATATTTGGCTCGAAAAGAAGGAGATTTACAGCAATCCCAAAACTGTTCTTAGAGTCATGAATAAATATGGCCTGCTTTCTGTCGTGAGAAGAAGGCGGTATGTGAAATACGGAGAAGCTCTGCACCGCTATCCAAATCTGCTGAATCGAAACTTTGTGGCAGAACGTCCTAACCAGAAGTGGGTAACAGACATTTCTTACATTCGCACCGGACAAGGCTTTCTCTATGTCTCTGTCATTCGGGATCTCTACGACAACAGCATTGTTGCATACAAGACCAGCACACAGCAGACAATCCATCTCGTTCTCTCTACACTGAGAGCTGCCAAGAGAAAAGAAAAGGTCGCTGCAGAGTTACAGCTCCACAGTGGCGGTACAGAGGAATGGCTGCCGCTGGTGCGCTTTTGATATGGGTTTTCGCTTTTATTCAACATTGATTCAACATGGAGGGTGGGTTTGGGGTGCAGGGGATTTGCGTTGGAAAAATGAATGTTGTTGAAAAGTTGAAAAATAGCGACAAAAAATCCCGAAACCGATTGGTTTCGGGATTTTTTGTTGGTGCGCGAGGCGGGACTTGAACCCGCACGTGCGTAATGCACACTAGAACCTGAATCTAGCGAGTCTGCCAATTCCACCACTCGCGCGTCGGAACGAAATTTATTATAACCGTTCTCTCCTGCAAAGTCAAGCATTTTTTCGGTTATTTCAAAATTTCTTTGAGAAAAGTGGTGCGAGCGATGGGACTTGAACCCACACGTCCATTCGAACACAAGCACCTCAAGCTTGCCTGTCTGCCGATTCCAGCACGCTCGCATATTCCGCTTTCCACATGTCTTTCGGACACCCGACTATTATACCAAACCCTTTTCGTTTGTCAAGGGCTACGGCGGGATTTTTTCGATTTGGCGTTTGTCTTTTACACCTGATCCAGAATCTGGCCGATGGGGCCGTCGATGGTGAGCTGGGCCCCCAGGTTGGCCCCGGCGCCGCCCTTATTGATGACCACCAGCTTGCGGCCACGGTAATACCGCACAAGGCCCGCCGCCGGGTAGACCACCAGGGATGTGCCGCCGATGATGAGCATGTCGGCGTTCTCGATATATCGCAAGGCCCGGGTCATCACGTCCTCGTCCAGGCCTTCCTCGTAGAGCACCACGTCGGGCTTGATGTCGCCGCCGCAGGTGCATTTGGGTACGCCCTGGCTCTCCGCCACCGCCTCCACGCCGTAGAACTTGTGGCAGCGCTCGCAGTAGTTGCGCAGAACGCTGCCGTGAAGCTCCAGCACCTCACGGGAGCCGGCCTTCTGGTGGAGGCCGTCAATATTCTGGGTGATGACCGCTTTCAGCTTCCCCTCCCGCTCCCACAGGGCCAGCTTGCGGTGGGCGGCGTTGGGCTGGGCGTCCAGAGCCAGCATTTTGGCGCGGTAGAAGTCGAAAAACTCCTGTTTATGGCGGACATAGAAGGTGTGGCTCAGCATGGTTTCCGGGGGATAGGCGAACTTCTGGTGGTACAGGCCGTCCACGCTGCGAAAATCCGGGATACCGCTCTCGGTGGACACACCTGCGCCGCCGAAAAAGACGATATTGTCGCTGCTCGCCACCATTTGGCGCAGGGCTTCGATCTGCTGCTGCATCTTTCGTTCCTCCTTTATTTACACATAGGATGTTTCCACGGTGACTACGGCGTGATAGGGGCCGCCGGGCAGGGCCTTGACCGCCTCCCGGATGCGGCGGGCTACCTCGCTGTGGGGCAGGGCTTCCTCATAGGGCACCACGGCGTCGAAAATCAGGTTGGTATGGCTGGGGCCGGGCACCATGCGGAAGTCGTGGATGGTGATGCGGCTGTCCACCGTCTGGGCAGCCTGGGCCACCTGGGCGCGGAGGGCGTGGGTGGCGTCGTCATCCACGATGGGATCCATGTGGATGGTGGCCACGCAGCCCAGCTGTTCCGCCAGCTCCCGCTCGGCAAGATCGATGTCGTCATGGAGGGCCAGAATATCGCCGGAGGCGGGCACCTCGGCATGGAGGGTGATCATCACCCGGCCGGGGCCATAGTCGTGGACCACCAGATCGTGGATGCCCCGGATGCTCTGATGGGCCAGGACGATATCCCGGATGGCGGCCACAAACTCCGGCGCCGGGGCGCGACCCAGCAGGGGGCTGATGGTCTCCCGGGCGGCCTTGACGCCGGTGACAAAGATGGCGGCAGCCACGGCCAGGCCCACCCAGCCGTCCAGCGGCAGGGCGGTGACACGGCCCAGGGCCATGGACAGCAGCACCACGGCGGTACCCAGAGCGTCGGAGCGGCTGTCCGCCGCCGTGGCCAGCAGAGCGGCGGATTGGATGCGGCGGCCGATGGAGCGGTTATAGGCATACATATATAATTTAATGGCGATGGAGGCCACCAGCACCGCCGCCGTGACGGCGGTGAACGTGACGGCCTGGGGGCGAAGGATGCGCGCCACCGAGGACTTGGCCAGCTCCACCGCCATCAGCAGGATAAGCCCCGCCACCGCCAGGCCGGAGACGTATTCCAGCCGCCCGTGGCCGAAGGGGTGGTCGTGATCCGGCTTCTTCCCCGCCAGGCGGAAGCCCAGCAGGGCCACCAGTGACGAACCGGCGTCGGACAGGTTATTCAGTGCGTCGGCGGCGATGGCCACCGAGCCGGACACCACGCCCACGATGCACTTGGCGGCGAAGAGCAGCAAATTCAGCGCGATGCCCACGGCGCCGCATAAGGTGCCGTAAGCCCGGCGGACGGCGGGGTCGGCGGGGTCGTCGTAACGGGGGATGAAGGCTTTGGCCAGCAGATGCAGCATGGCGGAAGGCTCCTTTTTATCAGGTATTATGATTTACCGTTTGCCGATGGTCAGGGTCATCTGGCAGCAGAGGCGGTCCAGATCCTCGTCGGTGGCGGCGTCCAGCCGCAATCGGGCGCCGCACTGGGTGCAGGTCAGATCCACGGCGCCGCGGTGGATCTGCATGGTGTAGTGATGGCTGCCGCAGGTGCAGGAGATGCCGTCCCGGGCGGCGATGTCCTTCAGCTCCGAGAGCACCTCATACATGATCACGTTGTCGGTGAAGGCCTCCTCCGCGCCGGACTTTTCCTTTTCCGCCCGGATGGCCAGCTCCTCCACGTGGCGGCGTACCTCATTTTCCTCCCCCACGTAGCAGCACAGCTGCTTCGTCTTGGGGCAGGCCAGACCCACGCCCCGGCCCTCCAGGACGGCGGCGGCGTCCACCTCCGCCTGGTGGGTATCGCCGCAGAGGCCGCAGGGCACCCACAGGCGGAACCTGGCCCCGTCAGTCTGCACCTCCAGGCCGGGGTCGCCGCAGTCGCACTCGATGCGCACCGCCGAGGCGGACAGGGCGAATTTGGTGCGGCTGCCCATCACCGCTTTGCCGCATTTGGGGCAGATGTAGCCGAAGCTGCGCAATTCTTCCATAGGTCATCCCTCACACATTATTCTATATTTGGAGGTATTATACATCCTTTTTCCGCCGTTGTCCATTTATTGGCGGCGGAATGGGGATATTTCCCGGAAAAAACGGCATACTGGCCATGAGGTGATGAAATTGGCAACCATTACGCTGAAACGCCCGGTGCGGGCGGCGGCCTGGGCGGCCATCGGCGGCAGCCAGGAGGCGAAGGGGCCGCTGGCGGCGGGATTTGATATGCTGGAGGAGGATTCGTTTCTGGGCTGCCAAACCTGGGAGCAGGCGGAGACGGAATTGCAGCGGCGGAGCCTCCACCGGGCCCTGGAAAAGGGCGGCATGACGGCCTCCGACCTGGACATGGTGATGAGCGGCGATTTGCTGAACCAGTGTATCGGGGCCACGTTTGCCCTGCGGGATGTGGATGCGCCCTTTTGCGGCGTGTACAGCGCCTGCGCCACCATGGGCGAGGGGCTGCTGCTGTCGGCGCTGCTGCTGGACGGCGGGCATCTGAACGTGGCGGCAGCCATGGCCTCCTCCCACTACTGCGCCGCCGAGCGGCAATACCGGGCTCCCCTGCCCTACGGCAGCCAGCGCAGCCCCACGGCCCAGTGGACGGCCACCGCCGCCGGGTGCTGCGTGCTGTCACGGAACGGCGACGGGCCACGGGTGGCGGCGGTGTGCCCCGGCACCATCGTGGATCTGGGGGTAAAGGACATGACCAACATGGGGGCGGCCATGGCCCCCGCCGCCATCCACACCCTGACGGCGATTTTCAAAGACACCCATACCGGGCCGAAGGATTACGATATGATCCTCACCGGGGATTTGGGCCAGCTGGGCCACGACATTGTGGTGGAGCTGATGGGCCGGGACGGGTACGACCTGCGGACCAATTACCACGACTGCGGGCTGCTGCTCTTTGACCGGAAGGGCCAGGATATGCACGCCGGGGGCTCCGGGGCGGGTTGCTCGGCGGCGGTGCTGTGCGCGTGGGTGCTGCCCAAATTGCAGCGCCATGAGCTGCACCGGGTGATTTTCGCGCCTACCGGGGCGCTGCTGTCCCCCACGTCCAGCTTTCAGGGGGAGTCGATTCCGGGAATCTGCCATGGGGTGGTGCTGTGTGATGATTGATTATGTAAACTGCTTTTTGCTGGGCGGCGCGCTGTGCGCCATCGGGCAGCTTTTGATTGACAAGACCAATCTGACCCCGGCCCGGATACTGACGGGGTACGTGGTGGCCGGGGTGATTTTGCAGGCCGTGGGGGTGTATCAGCCCCTGGTGGACTGGGCGGGCTGCGGCGCCACCGTGCCCCTCACCGGGTTTGGGTATTCCCTGGCGAAAGGTGTGGAAAAGGCGGTGGCGGAACAGGGCCTGCTGGGGGCGCTGACCGGCGGCCTGACGGCCACGTCGGGCGGCATCGCGGCGGCGGTGGTGTTTGGCTTGGTGTTTGCGGTGGTGTTTAAGGCGAAGGAGAAGCGGTGAAAATAAAGACCCGGAATCAACGGTGCAGGCGTACCATTGATTCCGGGTCAGTTGTTGTCCGGCAGATATTCCACGATATCGCGAATGTCACATTGGAGGATTTTACACAGGGCGTCCAATGTGTTGGTCGATACCGACTCCCCCGCCTTCAGGCGGCGGATGGTGGAACTGCTGATCTGTCCTTTGACCTGCAAGGTGTAGGTGGACGCGCCTGTTCGTTTCATCGTTTGCCACAATGGGGCATAGGAAATCATCACGCATCCCTCACTTTCCTCTTGCATTATCACCATTATTGCCTATGCAAGGAGATAATCAGTCTGCCCCCTCTCCCCTCTGCCCTTCCTCCTCGATGCAGCGCACCAGTTCACTGGGGCGCATATCCAGCGCCTGAGCAAGGCGCCACAGCGTTTCAAAATTGGGCTGCTTTGTGCCGCTCTCAATCATGGTCAGGTGGGTTCGGGCAATCCCCGCCAGGCCGCTTAACACATCCTGCGACAGTTTCTTTTCACGCCGCAGCCGCCGAATGACAGTTCCCACCGCATGGTTATCAAATGGCATCGTCCCACCTCTTTTCACCGTTATTGTATGTGAAAAGAGACATAATATAGTCTATTATAGTAGACATTCCGAAAGTAATGTGGTATGGTAGTGGGCGCGAATGATAATTACGTTTACAAAGGAGCTTTCGGCGTCATATGGACATGACAGGGCACGGTTATTTTATCCGCCATCCAAGGACGATTGAGGATTTGAAGGTGTTGCATCTTACGGAGGCGGAACGGCCTTACCGGGTGGTGGCAGAGGTGGTGTTATCCGCCATTGATTATGAGAATTTCGTCACGGATATGATGGTTGACCGGCAGTTTATCGAGGATCGCGGGCAGGCGTGTCGGCGGGGCGACATTTGGGATTGCCTGTTTGTCCACCGCCGGGGGCGGGAGGACGGCGTGCTGGTGATACCCGAGGACGGTTGCTTCGTCGGGTGGGCGGCGTATCGGTGGGCGTAAACGGCGTGATGTATAGAATAATCCGGCGTATGGGGTAAGACATACGCCGGATTGTTTTTACGGGGCGCGGGTGTGCATCGCCCCCTCATCCGTCACGGCTGTTGGCCGTGACACCTTCCCCCCTTGGGGGAAGGCTGGGCGGAGCAGAGCCCCGCCCCTACGAAGGGAGACGGCGCCGTTGCCGTTTATTGCGGCGGGATGGGTGAGGCGAAGTGGGGCGGACAGAGTCGTCCGCCCCTACGAAGGCATTGTAGCCGTTTGCCATGCAACCAACATTGGCGGTGATTGTTACCTGGGTACGGCGGGCCGAGGTCGTCCCGCCCTACGGAGGGTGCGTTTTTCGGGGCGTGGGTGCTTGTCGCCCCCTCATCCGTCACGGCCTGGGGCCGTGACACCTTCTCCCCAAGGAGAAGGCGGGCGGACAGGGGCGTCGGCCCCTACGGTTTCCCTGCCCGGTTGCCTCTTTCTTCGTAGGGGCGCTTCATGAAGCGCCCGTTGCGCGGTGGTGAATATGATGAGAGGCAGGGTGCGTTTTTCGGCGCGGTTATGCGTGGTGCTGCTTTTTCTGGAGGCTCAATCGGTCGGCGATCATGGCGATGAACTCGCTGTTGGTGGGTTTGCCTTTGGCGGAGTTCACCGTGTAGCCGAAGTATTTTTGCAGCGTTTCCAGGTCGCCACGGTCCCAGGCCACTTCGATGGCGTGGCGGATGGCCCGCTCTACCCGGGAGGGGGTGGTGGCGAAGCGCTTGGCCACCTCGGGATAGAGCACCTTGGTGACGGCGTTGATGACCTCCATGTCGCCTACGGCGATGATGATGGCCTCCCGGAGATACTGGTAGCCCTTGATATGGGCGGGGACGCCGATCTCATGGATGATGGCGGTGACGCTTTTCTCCAGGGCCACGGAGTGATCCTCCGCCGCTTCCCCCTCGCTGAGGGCCAGGCGCATCTGCTCTAACAGGGACTGGTGGTGCACCGGCTTTGCCATGAAATAGAAGGCGCCCCGCTGCACCGCCTCCGCCATGGTACGCTCGCTGCAGAAGGCGGACACCATGATGACCTGGGACCGCCGCTGCCGCTCCTGCAACGCTTTCAGCAGGCCCAGGCCGTCCAGGTTGGGCAGTGCCACCTCCGACAGCACCAGGTCGGGCCGCAGCTCGTCGCACAGCCGCAGCGCCTCCAGGCCGTCGCCGGTGGCGCCCACCACGGTGAATTCGCCGGTGCTCTCCACCATCTGCCGCAGCAGGAGGCGGGACTCCTCCCCGCTGTCGGCCAGGAGTACGGTTCGTACATTCTCCATACAATGTTCCATCCTTTATCAAAGATTTGCCGCGGCGCCGCTTACATCACGACAAAACTACATTTATCGCTTGGCTGGGTTACAAATTAGCAGAAAGAGACATCGTTTTCAAGGTGAATGTGTCGATTTTTTCGGATAATCGTTCGACACTTTCCGACAAGCCAAACATATTGTGTTTTTCCTGTTTTTTCCGCCACAAAATGGGGGAAATCGACTTTTTCTTGCCTTGCCCATCAGATTGTGTTATTCTACCAATAGTATATAAAACGAGAGGGGCGAGGGCCTTGCCGGAGCTGAGGGAGAAGCGGCTGTTTCTGCTGGATATGGATGGCACCATCTATCTGGACGAGCAGCTGTTTCCCTGCGTCAGGGAGTTTTTGCAATACGTGAAGGGCTGCGGCGGACGCTATCTCTTTTTGACCAACAACTCCTCCCGGGGCGTGGAGGGCTACGTGGAAAAGCTGGGGCGGATGGGCATTGCCGCCGCGCCCGAGGACTTCCTCACGTCGGTGGACGCCACCATTCGGTGCTTACAGACGGAGTACCCGGGGAAAAAGTGCTACGTGGCGGGGACGGCCTCCTTTAAGCAGCAGCTATCGGCGGCGGGCATCCCCATTACGGACAAATTGGAGGACGATATCGACATTCTGCTGTCGGGCTTTGACCGGGAGCTGACGTTCCAAAAATTGGAGGACAGCTGCATTTTATTGAACCGGGGAGCGGCGTGGATCGCCACCAACCCGGACTGGGTGTGCCCCACCTGGTACGGCAGCGTGCCGGACTGCGGCAGCGTGTGCCGGATGCTGACCACCGCCACCGGCAGGGAGCCCCGGTTTATCGGCAAGCCCAAGCCGGAGATGGTGCGCCTGGCCCTGGAAAAGACGGGCTTCGGCCCGGAGCAGGCCGTGGTCATCGGCGACAGGATCTACACCGACATCGCCTGCGGCGTCAACGCCGGGGTGGACACCATTTTCGTGCTGTCCGGCGAGGGCGTGACGGCGGACATCGAGAAGTACGACGTGCATCCCACGTGGGTTTATAAGGATATTGCGGCATTATATCGTGATTTGGGAGGAGAGAACGTATGAAACTCAACTACAAACGCACCATATTGGTGGGCTTCGCCTTTTTCCTGATCTGCGCCTTCTGGCAGGCCTACGACAACACCATTCCCCTGATCCTCACCAACAAGTTCGGCATGAAGCAGGGCTGGTCCGGCGTGATCATGGCGCTGGACAACGTGCTGGCCCTGTTTATGCTGCCCCTGTTCGGCGCCATCTCCGACCGGTGCCGCAGCAAGATGGGGCGGCGTACACCCTTCATCCTGGTGGGCACGCTGGTGGCGGCGGTGGCCCTGGTGGCCCTCAGCTTCGTGGACAACGCCCAGCTGAAGAACATTGCCGCCGTGTCCGCCATCGACGACCCCGCGGCGCTGGTGGAGATCTACGACACCGTGGCGGAGGAAACGCTGGTGACCCCCGGCGGCGAGAAATTCACCCTGGCGGAGACCTATACCCGGGAGGACTTTGCCGCCATCCGCAGCCAGCTTCAGGGCGATGAAAAGGCCGTCACCAACCCGGACTACACCAACTACGTGGTGCCCGCCCGGCAGCTCTACGCCCGACAGGTGACGGCGGGACACCCGGGGACGCTGATTCTCTTCGTGGTGATTCTGCTGATCATTCTGGTGAGCATGTCCACGTTCCGCTCCCCCGCCGTGGCGCTGATGCCCGACGTGACCATGAAGCCCCTGCGCTCCAAGGCCAACGCCGTCATTAACCTGATGGGCTCCGCCGGCGGCATTCTGGTGCTGGCCCTGGGCATGGTGTTCGCCACCTCGGCGGTGCGCAACAGCCTCATGAGCTACACCGGGTACTTCGGCGTGATCGCCGCCATTATGCTGGCGGCCCTGGCCATCTTCATGCTCACCGTGCGGGAGCCCAAGTGGGCCCGCGAGATGCACCAGGAGAGCGTGCAGTACGGCATCGAGGAGGAGGGCGAGGCCCAGAGCGCCGGGCGGAAGCTGGGGAAAGACGAGATGCGCTCCCTCATCTTCATCCTGTGCAGCATCGTGCTGTGGTTCTTCGGCTACAACGCCGTCACCTCCAAGTACAGCGTGTACGCCTCCAACATTCTCCACAAGGACTACAACCTGACCCTCATCATCGCCCAGGCGGCGGCCATCATCTCCTACCTGCCGGTGGGCATGATCGCCTCCAAGGTGGGCCGGAAAAAGACCATTCTGGCGGGCGTGGTGATGCTGACGGTGGCCTTCGGCGTGGCGGGCTTTATGAACGCCGACAGCCCCACCATGCTGATGAACGCCATGTTCGCCCTGGCGGGCATCGCCTGGGCCACCATCAACGTCAACTCCTTCCCCATGGTGGTGGAGATGTGCAGCGGCGGCGACGTGGGCAAGTACACCGGCTTCTACTACACCGCCTCCATGGCGGCACAGGTGGCCACGCCCATGGTGTCCGGCGTGCTGATGGACAAGCTGGGCATGCACATCCTGTTCCCCTACGCGGCCATCTTTGTGGCCATTGCGTTTGTGACCATGCTGTTCGTCCGCCACGGCGACAGCAAGCCCGTGGCCAAAAAGGGCCTGGAGGCCCTGGAGGACATGGACGCCGACTGAGAATAGACCATGAACACTGTTGTCAATACGATACTATTTATTGTGCTGCTGGCGGTGGTGCTGTTTGAGCTGTGGGCCATCTGCCTGCGGTGCCGCCGGGAGCACCCCTACTGGAAGACGTTGGGGCAGTATCGCTATGCCCACCGGGGCTGGCACGCCAAGCCCGCCATCCCGGAAAACTCCATGGCCGCCTTCCGCCTGGCGGTGGAAAACGGCTTCGGCGCCGAGCTGGACGTGCATCTGATGAAGGACGGCCATCTGGCGGTCATCCACGACTCCAGTCTGCGGCGGACCGCCGGGGCGGACGTGACGGTGGAGGATTTGACGCTGGAGGAGCTGCGGCAGTGCCGGCTGGAGGGCACCGACGAGCCCATCCCTCTGCTGGAGGACGTGCTGGCGCTGTTTGAGGGGCGGACGCCGCTGGTGGTGGAGCTGAAAAGCTACCGGGGCAACCACGACGCCCTGGCGGCGGCCACCATGGCCATGCTGGACAGGTTCCGGGTGGCCTACTGCGTGGAGAGCTTTGACCCCCGGTGCCTGATGTGGCTGAAAAAGCACCGTCCCGACGTGGTGCGGGGGCAGTTGAGCCAGCAGTTTTTCCGCCACCGGGACAACGACCCCGGCGTGGGCAAGGCGGTACAATTTTTACTGAGCAATCTCTTTTTCAACATTGTGACACAGCCGGATTTCATCGCCTACCGGTTCTCCGACCGGAAGTGCGCCGCCGTGGCCATTTGCCGCATGGTGTACCACGTGCAGGAGGTAAACTGGACCATCACCGACCGCAGCCAGATGGAGGCGGCGGAGAAACGGGGCAATCTGGTGATATTTGAACGATTTGACCCAAGAGTCTGAATTTGCCTTAAAACGGCAAAGCCGTTTTAAGGCAATGGGATGGCAGTCCACTCCATGCACTCGCTGCGCTCGCACACTGCGTGGCCTGAGAAGTAAAAATTCCGACGTACACGCCGCCGGAATTTTTGATTTCGAATGGTTCGCGCCTTGCAAGGCGCGAAATCTGCGATGCTTTTTTAATAGTCCACCCAAGAGAATAAAGGAAGGAACGAATATATGCGCGTCATTACCGGTACGGCCAGAGGCCGCCGCTTGAAGGAGCTGGAGGGGCGGGAGACCCGACCCACCACCGACAAGGTGAAGGAGAGCCTCTTCTCCATCATCCAATTTGACCTGGAGGGACGGCGGGTGCTGGATCTCTTCGCCGGCACGGGCCAGCTGGGCATCGAGGCCTTGAGCCGGGGCGCGGGCGAGTGCGTGTTCGTGGATGCCCGGAAGGACGCGGTGGCCCTGGTGCGGGAAAACCTGGCCCTGTGCCAGCTCGCCGACCGCGCCCACGTGAAGCAGGGGGACGCCCTGGCCTACCTGCGCAGCGGGGAGAAGTTTGACATCATTCTTCTCGACCCGCCCTACGCCAGCGATTTGCTGGCCCAGGCCATCGAGGAAATTACAAGGTTTGACATTTGCCGCGGGCATGGTATAATTGTGGCGGAAAGCGCCGCCGACGCGGTGCTGCCCGCCGTGGAGGCGCCGTATGCGCTGTACCGGGAGTACCGCTACGGCAAGATCAAGCTGACGGTGTACCATCGCAGCGGAAACGAGGACTGACCCCATGAACATTGCCGTGTATCCCGGCAGCTTTGACCCCATCACCCTGGGACATCTGGACATCATCCGCCGCGCAGCCGCCTGCTTTGACAAGGTGCTGGTGTGCGTGATGGTGAACTGCGAAAAGAGCCACCCCATGTTCGCCCCCCAGGAGCGTCTCGATCTGATCCGCCGGAGCGTGGCGGACATACCCAACGTGGCAGTAGAGCAGTGGAGCGGCCTGCTGGCGGACTACGCCAGGGAAAAAGGCGTCCACATTTTGGTGAAGGGCGTGCGGAACACCGCCGACTTTGACAGCGAAGTGCAGATGGCCCGCATCAACGCCGGGATCCTGCCGGGGCTGGAGACGGTGCTATTGAGCGCCAGCCCCCAGTACACCCATTTCAGCTCCACCATGGTGCGGGAGATGGCGCGATACGGCCAGCCCATGGAGCAATACGTCCCCGCCCCGGTGGCTGCGGAACTGAACCGACGAAAGGAGAACTGAACGATGGAAGAAAAAGATGTGCAGCGGCTGCTGGATATGCTTTACGGCATGATCGACGAAGCCAAGGGGGCTACGTTCAGCTCCGAAAAATGCGTCATCAACCGGGACGAGGCGTTGGACCTGCTGGACGAGATCCGGGGCAAGCTGCCTCTGGAGATCAAGAAGGCCAAGGAGCTGATCGCCGCCCGCAACGACTATGTGGCCGGCGCCAAAAAAGAGGCGGAGAACATCCTCAAGCAGGCGGAGCTGGACGCCCGCACCATCGTCTCCGAAAGCGAGATCATCCAGCAGTCCCGCCGCAGAGCCACGGAGATCATCCGCCGGGCCGAGGAGCGGTCCCGGGAGCTGTACCACGTGGCCAACGCCTACACCGAGGACGCCCTCAAGCGCACCGAGGAGGCCATCCAGGCCGCGCTGGACGAGGCGCGCCAGGCCAGAGAGCAGTTCCGCGCCACGTCCCAGGAGCAAATGCGCGCCTCCCGGGAGGGCCAGAACAAGCCCGCCGAGGACACTACCGACGCCCAATAAATTTTGTGAAAAATCACCAGATTTTGGATTTAATTTTTTACATATTCGTCAGCCCGCAGAGGCTCACAAGATATTGATTTATCGTCAAGCACCGGACACAAGATTTTGTGTCCGGTGCTTCTTTTTGCGCCTGTTTTCGGGATAATTGTGGCAAATGCGATAGATTTGGCCGTCTTGCGCCTCCTTTTGGGAGGGCGGGGCGGTCAAATTTTTTCTTGCAAATCGGAACGGAATTATGTATACTTACCTAAAAGTGGTGAATTGTGGAGAGACAGACCATTAAAGTGGTGAGTCGTCCCACGGTTTTACCCCAAAATCCGGTGCAGAAAGGACGGTGAACAGTATGACCGGGCAGTATTCCCATACCATTGACGCCAAGGGTCGTCTGTTCATCCCCGCCAAACTGCGCCAGGAGCTGGGGCCCACCTTCCACGTCACCGTGGGGCAGGATCACTGCCTCAGCGTCTACTCCGACGAGAGCTGGAACGCCTTTATGGACAAGCTGCGCACCAAGAGCTACAACGAGGTGAAGCAGCTGCGTGGCCTCTTTGCCTACGCCGCCGACTGCGAGCCGGACGGACAGGGCCGCATCCTCCTCCCTGCCAAGCTGCGGCAATACGCGGAACTGGACAAGGACGTGGTCATCATCGGCAGCTATGACCGTGTGGAGATTTGGAGCGCTGCGCGCTGGGCCCAGGTGGAGGAGGCCGCCTTTGACGACGGCAACCTGGCCAAGGCCATGGAGGAGATGGGACTGTGACGGAACGCACCCACGACTTTGCCCAGGATGAGGCCTACGGCCACAAGCCGGTGCTGTGGAAAGAGTGCATGGAGGCCCTGGCCATCCGGCCGGAGGGCGTCTATGTGGACGGCACGCTGGGCCGAGGCGGCCACTCGCTGGAGATATGCAAGCGCTTGACCACCGGGCGGCTCATCGCCATCGACCGGGACGACGCCGCCATTGCGGCGGGCCGGGAACGGCTGGCGGAATACGCGGACAGGGTCACCTTCGTGCGCAGCAATTTTGACGCTCTGGGCCGGATTTTGGACGAGCTGGGGCTTCGGGCCGTGGACGGCATGCTGTTCGACCTGGGCGTAAGCTCCCCTCAGCTGGACGACGCCCAGCGGGGCTTTTCCTATATGCACGACGCGCCTCTGGACATGCGGATGGACCGCACCGCCGCCCTGACGGCCCGGGACATCGTGAACACCTGGCCCTATGAGGAGCTGCGCCGCATCTTATTCGACTACGGCGAGGAGCGATACGCCCCCGCCATTGCCAAAAAAATCTGCCAGGCCCGGGAGGCATCCCCCATCGAGACCACGGCGGAGCTGGTGGAGCTGATTCGCGCCGCCATGCCGCCCCAGGCCCTGCGGGAGAAGCAGCACCCGGCCAAGCGCAGCTTCCAGGCCATCCGCATTGCGGTGAACGGTGAGCTGGACGCCCTGCCCCCCATGCTGGAGGCGGCCTGCGATCACTTAGCCCCCGGCGGACGGCTGGCGGTGATCTCCTTCCACTCGCTGGAGGACAGAATCATCAAAAACACCCTGCGGCAGCTTTGCACCGGCTGCACCTGCCCCCCGGAATTCCCGGTGTGCGTGTGCGGCAAGACGGCGAAGATGAGGGCCGTATCCAGAAAACCCATTATCGCCGGCAGCGGAGAGCTGCTGTATAACCCCCGCTCCCGCAGCGCCAAGCTGCGTGTGGCGGAAAAAATCTAAAGAAAAGGAGACACCGGCATGGCAGACCAGCGGCACAGTCAGAAGACAACCACATACGGCAGCCTGGCTTACGACCTGGACAGTCTGGCCAATGACCTGGACAATCTGGCCCGTCGGCGGCAGCTGGAGGACGCCGGTGTCATGCCCCAGCGGCACAATCCCCCCCAGGCGGCGCCCCGCCGCCGCAGCCAGCCCCGCCGGCAGGCGCGCCCCCAAGCCTCGGCGGTGACGGTGGCGTGTCTTACGGTGCTGGTGGGCCTGGTGATGGTGCTGATGCTGGGCTATGTGCAGCTCACCAAGACCGGCACCGAGATCAGCCGTCTGAAAAATCAGCTCAGCGACTTGAACAGCGAGCACGTGCAGCTGGTGACCACCTACGAGCGCACCTTTGACCTGACCACCATTAAAGAGGTGGCGGAGGCCGCCGGGATGGCAAAGCCCAACGCCGGGCAGATCGAGTATATCGACCTCAGCGGCGACGACAGCGCCGTGGTATACCGCACGGAGGCGGGCAGCGCCCTCCACGAGCTGTACACCACCGCCCAGGCCAGTCTGTCGGGGCTGTGGGAATACTTCCGATGAGAAAGCCATAGAAATAGAGCAAAGCAGTGAGGAGTAAGAAGGTGTCTTACTCCTTGCTTTGGTGTTACAGGAGGGATTGCATTGCCGGAAAATACGCCGAAAAACAACCGAAAAGACAGCAATATCCGGCGTGCCAACCGGGTGATTCAGACCCGCAGCGCCATTTTGATGGTGTTGATGGGCGTGGTGATGTTCGCGGTGCTGTTCGTCAAGCTGTACTCCTTGCAGATCCGCCGCCACGAGGAATTGCAGTCCCGGGCGGTATCGCAGCAGACACGCTCCACGGTGGTGTCCGCCAACCGGGGCACCATTTACGACCGCAACGGCAACGTGCTGGCCATCTCCGCCACGGCGGAGACAGTGTTTCTCTCCCCGTTGGAGCTGGACAGGGCATTGAACGACAAGGAGAATCCCCCCACCTGGACGAAAGAGGGGCTGTCCGCCAAGCTCAGCGAGATTTTGGAGGTCAGCCAGGAGTCCATTTTGAAGAAGATGGAGCGCACCTATTCCCAGTACGAGGTGCTGAAGCTGCGAGCCGAGGAGGACGTGGCCGACCAGGTGCGGCAGTACATCAACGACAACGATATCCGCGGCGTGTATCTTGTGACCGATGCCAAGCGGTACTACCCCTACGGCAGCCTGGCGGCCCACGTCATCGGCTTCGTGGGCGACGACAACACGGGCCTTTACGGCCTGGAGGCGGAGTATGAAAGCCAGCTGGAGGGCGAGACGGGCCTGGTCATCACCGCCAAGGACAACGCCGGCAACGACATGCTGTATGAATACGAGCAGTATTTCGACGCCCACAACGGCAACGACATCGTCACCACCCTGGACACCACGGTGCAGTACTATCTGGAAAAGGGTCTGGAGGGCCTGGTAGATCAGTTCCTGGCGGAGAACGGCGCCGCCGGCGTCGTATTGAATGCCAAGACCGGGGCCGTGCTGGCCATGGCCAGCTACCCCAACTTCGACCTGAACCATTTCTCCACCATCGCCGACCCGGGCTTGCAGCAACTGGTGGACAGCGGCGAAGCCACGCTGGGGGAAATGCAATTAAAGCAGTGGCGCAACAAGTGCCTCAACGACACCTACGAGCCCGGCTCCACCTCCAAGATACTGACCCTCTCCGCCGCGCTGGAGGAGGGCGTCATCGACCTGAACACCACCGTCAACTGCGGCGGCTCCATCACCGTGTCCGGCTCCACCATCTACTGCTCCAACAAGGCCGGTCACGGCACCCAGACGCTGATGCAGTCGGTGGGGAACTCCTGCAACCCGGCCTTTATCACCTACGGTCTGCGGCTGGGGACAACGAAATTCTACCAGTATATGCGCTCTTTCGGGCTCCTGTCCGGCACGGACATCGACCTGGCCGGTGAGGCCACAGGCATCTTTATCCCGGAGCCCTCCTTTACCCAGCTGGATCTGGCCTGCTACGCCTTCGGCCAGAACTTCAACGTGACGCCGGTGGCGCTGATCGCCGCCCAGGCCGCCTGCATCAACGGCGGCTATCTCCACTCCCCCTACCTGGTGGAGCAGATTCTGGACGACCAGGGCAACGTGGTCTTCCAGCACGACACCACGCCGGTGCGGCAGGTCATTTCCGAGGAGACCTCCGCCAAGGTGCGGGAGTGTTTGGAATACGTGGTGGCCCAGGGCACCGGCAAGAACGGCCAGGTGGCGGGCTACCGCATCGGCGGCAAGACCGGCACGGCGGATAAGGGCAACAGCGGCGACGTGGTGGTGTCCTTCCTGTGCTTCGCCCCGGCGGACGACCCGGAGATCATCATGCTGCTGACGCTGGATACCCCCAGCCGCAACACCGGCACCTACGTGTCCGGCGGCCAGATGGTGGCCCCCATGGCCAGCACGGTGATGGGCGAGATCCTGCCCTATCTGGGTATGGAGCCCACATACAGCGCCGAGGAGCTGCTGGGCATCGACACCACTGTGCCCAACGCGGTGGACATGGGCCGGGACGAGGCGGAGGAGGCCTTGCAGGAAAAGGGCTTCACCTGCCGCATCGTGGGCGAGGGCGACACCATCACTGACCAGACCCCCGCCGGCGGCGCCATCATCCCCCGGAACTCCACCGTGGTGCTGTACGCCGGAGAGGAAAAGCCCGACACGCCCTGCGTGGTGCCCAATCTGCTGGGCCGTTCCCCTGCCGAAGCCAACACCACCGCCACCAACGCCGGGCTGCTGATCCGCTTCACCGGCGCCACCGCCACCGGCAGCGGCAGCATCCGGGTATTGAGCCAGTCGGAGGCAGCGGGCACGGAGGTTGCGGCCGGTACGGTGATCACCGTGCGTCTGGGCGACACGTCGGTGTTGGATTGATACGGAATAAAGCATCTTTTTCCCGAAATGAGGCAGGAAATGCGCTGATAGCGCCGCCCTTCGGGTGGTATAATACGTAGGCTGCGGGCGCGGCTTTACCGCGGCGGGCAGCAGGAGGTATATACGATGAAATTAAAGGATTTACTGCGGGGCGTGGCCATATGCTCCGCCACCGCGGACATGGAGACGGAGATCACCGGCGTCAGCTACGACAGCCGCTGCACCCAGGCGGGAGATCTGTTCGTGGCGGTGTCGGGCTTCGCCGTGGACGGCCACAAATTCGTGCCCATGGCGGCGGAGAAGGGGGCGGTGTGCGCCGTCTGTGAGCACGCCGTGGAGAGCGCTATCCCCTGCGTGGTGGTGGAAAATACCCGCCGGGCCCTGGCTGTCATCGGCGAGAACTGGTTTGACCACCCGGCCCGGGAGATGACCATGGTGGGCGTCACCGGCACCAACGGCAAGACCACCTCCACCTATCTCATCAAGAGCATTCTGGAGAAGAAGGCCGGGGCCAAGGTGGGCCTCATCGGCACCATTCAGAACATGATCGGCGACCAGGTGATCCCCACCGAGCGCACCACACCGGAGTCCTTTGAGCTGCAGCGCCTGTTCCGGCAAATGGCGGACGCAGGCTGCACCCACGTGGTGATGGAGGTGTCCTCCCACGCGCTGGCCCTGGACCGGGTGTACGGCATTCCCTTTGCGGTGGGTGTGTTCACCAATCTCACCCAGGACCATCTGGACTTCCACAAGACCATGGAACACTACTGCGACGCCAAGGCGCTGCTGTTCCGCCAGTGCGACACGGCGGTGTACAACGCCGACGACCCCTGGCACGAGAGGCTGCTCCGAGGCAGCACCTGCCGCCGCTTCAGCTACGGCGTGGAGAGCGAGGCCGACTTGCGGGCCAAAAACGTAGCCCTCACCGCCGGCAGCGTGGCCTTTGACGCCGAGGCGGACACGGAGTGGGCCCAGGTGGAAGTAGGCATCCCCGGGCCGTTCACCGTATATAATACCCTGGATGCCATGGCGGCCTGCTACAACCTGGGGGTGTCCCTCCAGGACTGCGCCGACGCCCTCCGGGAGGGCCACGGCGTGAAGGGGCGGATGGAGGTCATCCCCACCCCCGGCAAGGGTTACACCGTTTTGAACGACTACGCCCACACCCCCGACGCACTGGAAAACGTGCTGACAGCGGTGAAGGGCTTTGCCAAGGGTCGGACGGTGGTGCTGTTTGGCTGCGGCGGCGACCGGGACCGCACCAAGCGGCCCATCATGGGCGGCATTGCGGCCCGACTGGCCGACTTCTGCATTGTCACCTCCGACAACCCCCGCACCGAGGAGCCCCAGGCCATTATCGACGACATTCTGGCGGGGATGGCGGGCTGCGACCACTACGTCACCATCCCCGACCGGGTGGAGGCCATCCACTGGGCCATGGATAACGCCAAAGACGGCGACGTGATCGTGCTGGCAGGCAAGGGCCACGAGGATTACCAGGAGATCCACCACGTCCACTATCCCATGGACGAACGGGTGATTGTGGCGGAGCATTTGATACACTGACATTTACCAAGGACACCCGCCCATGGGGGCGGAAAGGAGCAACGATATGGAAATCATTCTGGCACTGGTCATCAGCTTTGCCGTCACCGCTGTGGCGGGGCGGCTGCTGATTCCCGCGCTGCGGGCGCTGAAGGCCGGGCAAAGCATCAAGGAGATCGGCCCCACGTGGCACATGTCCAAGCAGGGCACCCCCACTATGGGCGGCATCATGTTCATCATCGGCATCGCTGTGGCCATTGTGGCGGCGGGGTGGCAGGAGATGCGGCATGGCGTATTCACCCATCTGTACGTCTACGGCTTCGCGCTGGTGTTCGGCGCCATCGGCTTTATCGACGACTACGAGAAGGTGAAGAAGCACAATAATACCGGCCTGACGGCGGGGCAGAAATTCCTGTTACAACTGGCGGCGGCCATTGCGTTTTTGACCCTGATGCGGTATGAGGGGATGCTGACGCCCAACCTGTACATCCCCTTCTTCCAGACCCATATCGTGCTGCCCTGGGTGGTGTATCTGGTGTTCGCCGCCTTCGTCATCGTGGGCACGGTGAACGCCGTCAACATCACCGACGGCGTGGACGGCCTTTCCTCGTCGGTAACGGTGCCGGTGGGCGTATTCTTCGCCGTGATGGCGGTAGTGTGGCCGGGCTTTACGTCCCTGGGCGTGTTCTCCGGGGCGCTGGTAGGCGGCCTGCTGGGCTTTTTGCTGTACAACCACTACCCCGCCAAGGTGTTTATGGGCGATACCGGCTCCCTGTTTTTAGGCGGCGCGGTGGCGGCCCTGGCCTTTGCCTACGATATGCCCCTGGTGCTGCTGCTGGTGGGCATTGTGTACATCTGCGAGACATTGAGCGATATCATTCAGGTGGGCTATTTCAAGCTGACCCACGGCAAGCGCATCTTCAAGATGGCGCCGCTGCACCACCATTTCGAGCTGTGCGGCTGGAATGAGGTAAAGGTGGTGACGGTGTTCACCGCCGTCAGCGCGGCGTTCTGTGTGCTGGCGTATCTGGGGGTTTGGCAGCGGTTCAGCTTCTGAGGCAGCGTGGGTGGTTGTCGCCCCCTCATCCGTCACGGCCCGTTGGGCCGTGCCACCTTCTCCCCAAGGAGAAGGCGATTGTAGGGCGCGACCACTGTGTCAAGACCAACATAGGTAACACTTTGTCCAAGGACATGGGTAACACTTCACCTAACTTTTGAGCGGCGTTTTGAGATGAACAGTCCTTGACTGAGATCTATCCTGGCAATCTCGAAATGTCCATATTGGAGAGCCACAA
>JAFSMA010000097.1 GCA_017448145.1 Oscillospiraceae bacterium
GCCAAAGATGCTATGACGCCATTTTTTACTATGAACTGATTGATTATAGCACAAATCGGCCCCGGCGTAAAGATTTTTCCCCGGTAAGGAACGGTTGCAAATTCCCTCGCCGTGCAGTATGATAGTGGCACTATGGATGAAAAAGGAGCGGGACATATGTGGTGGATGATGGCGGTGCTGGCGGCGCTGATCGGCGCGGACCAGGCCCTGAAATACTGGACGGTGGCCCATCTGGGCCTGGGGCAGAGCGCGCCGCTGCTGCCGGGGGTGGTGCAGCTCACCCGGCTGCACAACTACGGCGCGGCCTGGAGCAGCCTGTCCGGGCGCACCGCGGTGCTGCTCATCGTCACCACGGCGCTGATGGCGGCGGTGGCCTGGCTGCTGCTGCGGCGCATCGTCCGCCACCCCCTGGGGGTGTGTGCCTGCCTGCTGGTGCTGGGCGGCGGCCTTGGCAACTATATCGACAGGATTGCCCACGGCTACGTGGTGGATATGTTCGACCTGCAATTTATGACCTATCCCATCTTCAACCTGGCGGACTGCTTCGTGGTGGTGGGGGTCATTTTGGGGGCAATTTACTACCTGTGGTTCTACGAAAAATACGACAAGGTGACGAAAGATGACGCTGACAGCCACCATTGAGGACGCCGGGAAGCGGCTGGACGCCTTCGTGGCGGAAAAGGCCCAGGGCGTCAGCCGCAGCGCGGCGGCCCGGCTCATCGCCCAGGGCAGCGTGACGGTGAACGGCAAGGCGGCGGATAAGCATTTCCGCCTCTCTGAGGCCGACAATGTGCAAGTCACCATCCCGGAGGCAGCGGACACGGCGGTGACGGCCCAGGACATCCCGCTGGACGTGGTGTATGAGGACGAGGACGTAATCGTGGTGAATAAGCCGGTGGGCATGGTGGTGCACCCGGCGCCGGGCCACGCCGAGGGCACGCTGGTCAACGCCCTGCTGCACCACTGCGGCGACAGCTTGAGCGGCATCGGCGGGGAGAAGCGGCCCGGCATCGTCCACCGCATCGACCGGGACACCAGCGGCCTCATCATCGCCGCCAAGAACGACGCCGCCCACCTGGCCCTGTCCGCCCAGCTGGCGGACCACACCTTGGCCCGGACGTATGAGTGCATCGTCACGGGCACGCTGCGAGAGGACAGCGGCACCGTGGACGCCCCCATCGCCCGCCACCCCAGGGACCGGAAGAAGATGGCGGTGGTCATGGGGGGCAAGCGGGCCGTGACCCACTGGGAGGTGCTGGGCCGCTACCGGGGCGCCACCCACGTGCGCTGCCGCCTGGAGACGGGCCGCACCCACCAGATCCGCGTCCACATGGCCAGCATCGGCCACCCCCTGCTGGGGGACACGGTGTACGGCAACCATAAGCCGGTGCCGGGGCTGGCAGGGCAATGCCTCCACGCCGTGGGCCTGGCCTTCATCCACCCCCGGACGGGGGAGCATGTCAGCTTATCCTGCCCGCTGCCGGAGTGGTTCACCCGCCAGCTCCAACGCCTGGGAGGGGAAAACGGATAACGGGCGGGGCGGATTTCTCCCGACGCCTGACGCCGGGCTGCAAAAATTTTCGGAAAAGTGTTGACAAACCGGCCGGATTGCGGTAGTATAGTACCGCTGTTCGCGCGGTTAGCTCAGCTGGTAGAGCACATGCTTGACGTGCATGGGGTCACAGGTTCGAGTCCTGTACCGCGCACCATCAAAAAAGCCCTGTATCCATCAAGGATACGGGGCTTTCGTTATTTTGACGAAAAAGGGCTGTTCCGCCCGCCCCATGAAAAGGGCCAAACAGGCCGAAAAGTGGCAAAAATCCCCTGTGCAGAAAAAAGGCTGCACAGGGGATTTTGTCATTTCTCGGCGTCGCTGCGACGGCGGTGGCGGTGGGTGGGGCCGGGGTGCGGGCCGCCGGGGGCGGTGGCCCCTACGGGGGGTGCCGTTACCGTTTGCCATGCAACCGACATTGATGATTATTGTTGCCGGGTACGGTGCGCCGGGTCGTCGCGCCCTACGGTGGGTATCGGTGCCGTGTACCGTTTCACCGGGCGTGGCGGTGCAGGCTGGGGCGGACAGAGTCGTCCGCCCCTACGGACGGTTTGCCGATGCCGTTTGCCATTTATCCGCCCCTGGCGGTAAGCGTTACCTGGTTTGGCGGGACACATAGGTCCCGCCCTACGAAATGTGACGAAACCGTGTGCCATTCAACCGGGCCTTGGCGGGTGTCGTTACCGGGTTCGGGCCGCCGGCGCCAGCGACACACCGCGAGGACACGAGCGGATTGTGGAGCCAGTGCCCTTGGGGTAGGCGTCGGCCCCTACGGTGGATTGCGATGCCGTTTACCATTCATCCGGCGTGGGCGGCGGCGTTGGCGGGGTGGGCGGGACAAGCAGGTCCCGCCCTACGGACGGTTATCGTTTCCGTGTGCCGTTTATCCGGCGTGTGTGGGTGTCGTTACCGGGTTCGGGCCGCCGAGGCTGTATAGACTGGTAACATAGGTAACAGAATGTCCAACGACATAGGTAACAGTTATCAAGTATAATTAAGGGCAAAAAGAGACGAAGGAGATGTCTTGAAATGCCCTGGAAAGAGATAACCGCTATGTGTCAAAAACGGAC
>JAFSMA010000098.1 GCA_017448145.1 Oscillospiraceae bacterium
ACGTGAAATCCATGCAAATACAGAAGCATTCATAAGGCTTCTGTATTTGCCCTCAAGCTGTCGATACTTTACCGACAGCTTGAGGGCCGCGCTCCTGCGCGGCCCTCTTTTCCGTTCCACACTTCTGAGAAAAGGACGTGCAAGCCCATGGCAAACGAGAAAAAAACCAACCCGAAGCTATACCAGTCCGAACGCACCGATCTCTATTTTCAGCGCAAATACCGTCGCGGCACCATTCCCATCCTGCTGGTGGGCGCGGCGGCAGCCGCCGCCTTTGCCTACTACAACGTGCAGGCGGGCCACGGCGGGTTCTACTACGCCGTTGCCGCCATGCTGCTGGGCATCGCCGTTTGGCAGTTATTCTATACCCGCTTGGCCAAGGTCAGCGGTGGTGAGGTGGACCGGCGCTGCCAGGCGTTGCAGCGGGAGACAAGCTTTGAAGCCCGGGCTCTCAACGCCTCCGATATGGACATCGATGACTTCGACAGCAGCGACAAGGTACTGCTGTGCGGCTATTCCACTCTTTCCATTGACAAAAACGCACCGCTTTACCGCGCCGACGGCGCCGACAAGGTGGGCCGTTCCTCCCATTTGCAGATGACCTATTTCGTGCTGGGGCCGGACAGCATCGAAGCCTTCAGCGTGGTGCGCTCCCTCCTCTCCCCCGCTGAGACCCAGGAGAACATGTCCTGGCACTATGACCACATCGGCCAGGTATCCATCGACGAGATCTCCCTCTCCTGCCCCACCGCGCCCGGCGGAAGCGAAACGGAAAACCGCAAATTCCCGGTGATCTCCCTCCGCGGTGACAACAAGCGCATCCGGCGCACCTATGCCTTTATGCCGGAGCAGCTCGGCGCCGCCCGGGAGCTTGTCGCATTGATAGAGAGCAAAATCCAATAACCATATGAGAAAGGAATGATCCCATGAAGAGTATCCACGAACGTGTAGAGGCGCTGCGTCCGGAAATCCGGAACCTGGCCCATCAGATGCACGAGGACCCGGAGCTGGGCATGCAGGAATTCCACGCAGTGGCCAACATGACGGCCCTGCTGGAAAAATACGGCTTCACCATCGAGCGTAACGTTTGCGATCTGGAGACGGCATACATCGCCACCTACAAGAGCAGCAAGCCCGGCCCTGTGATCGGATTTCTGGCGGAGTACGACGCATTGAAGGGCATGGGTCATGCCTGCGGGCACAATATGATCGGCGCGCTGGCGGTGTGCAACGGCATCGCGCTGCGGGAGGCCATTGATACGTACGGCGGCGAGGTGCGTGTCATCGGCGCACCTGCCGAGGAGACCCTGGGCGGCAAGGTGAACCTGGCGGCTGCCGGACGGTACGACGACCTGGCGGTAGCCATGATGGCCCATCCCTTCGGCCAGCACAGGGCCAGCGGCGGCTTCAACGCCCTGGACTCCCAGCGGTTTGAGTTCTTCGGCAAGAGCGCCCATGCCGGCGGCGCACCCTGGAAGGGCGTCAACGCCTTGAACGGCGTAATTGAAACCTTCAACAACATCAACGCCCTGCGGGGCCACGTGGAGCCTGACGCACGGGTGGCCGGTGTGATCCGGGACGGCGGCAAGGTGGCCAACATCGTGCCGGACTACGCCATGGCGGAGTTCTACATTCGCCATCCCGATTCCACTTATCTGCGGGGCTTCAGTGAAAAGGTGATCAATTGCGCCAAGGCCGCCGCATTGGCTACCGGCACGGAGCTGAAGGTCACCAACTTTGAGGGCTGGTACGACGACCTGCACACCAACGAAACCCTGTCACGCCGGGCGGTGGAGCACACCAAGGCATTTGGCGTCACCCAGGACATGGAGAAATACTCCTCCACCGGCTCCTCCGATATCGGCAACGTCAGTTACCGCTGCCCCACCATCCACCAATGGTTCGACGTGATCGGCGGCAATACCGGCATTGGCACCCACACCCCGGAGCTGCTGGCCGGCGCCGACTCCGACTACGGCTATGACCAGTTGTTTATCGTGGCCAAGGCCTTTGTGGCCACGGCGGAGGACGTGCTCACCGATCCCGCCTTCCTGGCGGCAATCCGCAAGGAGTTTGACGACACCACTTGCAGCGCAACATAACCCATTACGCAGACAGGCGCCGCCCCCGGGCATATCGTCCGGGGGCGGCGCTTGTGTATTGCGAAAACGGGTGCAGCTACGCCACGTAATGGTCGCCGATCATATCGTCCAGTATGGCACAGGCGTCGGCACAGTATTTGCCGCAGTTGTCCCAGGTGTTAGGCGTGCTGACGCGGTTGGGGTCAGCGGCGTCGTAGCCGCCCAGCAGCGTCCGGCACAGCGTGGCGCCGTGGAGGGCCTCAAAGCGGCTGTGAAACTCCCGCACCAAGGCAATCAGCCTGGCGTTCTCCTCGGTGGCGTTTGGCCGATCATAGCCGTACAAAAGGCCCAGGGCCAGAGAGCCGGCAGACAGCACGCCGCAGGTGTCGCCATGGTTGCAGCCGGCACCCAGGCCGGCGGTGATCCGCAAGGCGGCGTTCACGTCCCGGCCCAGGCACTCCGCCACGTGGCACATAACCACCTGGGAGCAATGGTAGCCTACGGCCATCATGTCATTGGCCCGCTGCTCCGTCATTTTCCCGGCCATAATCATCCCTCCAAAGCCTTATAGTGTTCCAGTTTGATGCTTTTACAGTACCACGGGGTAATGGGCAATTCTATGATTGGCTGGCGGAGAAAACAGCATCGGCTTGCTGTTTTTCACGGACGCGAGCTTCTCATTCTGAACGCAGACCGGCCCCGGCCTGTTGGGTCGGAGCCGGTCTGCACCAAATTTATGCGAGAGGGCAAGTCATACCATAATCAACCCAGCGTCATGCCGCCATCCACCAGGAAGTTGGAGCCGTTGACATAGGACGCCTCATCGGAGCAAAGGAACACCACCACGTTGGCCATTTCCATAGGCTCGCCGGGTCGGTTCATGGGCCCCAGGGTCACGTTGTCCAGAGGATTTTCAAACGTTTCCCTGTACTGCTCCAGAATGCGGCGGAACATCTCCGTGTTCACCCAACCGGGGGAGATGGCGTTGACCCGGACACCGTTGCCGCCATTCTCATTGGCGGCGTTCTTGGTCATGTGGATGACGGCGGCCTTGGAGGCGCCGTAGGCGATCTCACCGGCATAGCCGAACATGCCGGACACGGAGCCGAAGTTGACGATGGCGCCGCTCTTCTGGGCCTGCATGACGGGCAGGATGTTCTGCATCATAAGGAAAGTACCGTAAACGTTAATTTCAAACACCTTTTTGGCCATTTTGAAATCGTACTCCTCCGTGCGGCTGTTGTTGGGGCCCTCGATGCCCGCCAGGTTCACCAGACAGTCGATGCGGCCGTACTTGTCCATCACCTTCTGCACAGCGGCCTTGACGCTGTCCTCGCTGGCCACGTCCACGGTGACCACAAAGCCATGCTCCTCGTCCAGTCCCAGAAGCTCCACCGATCTCCGGGCCGCATCCTCACGAATGTCCATCAGAACCGCCTTGGCGCCGTTGTAGGTAAACTTCTTAACGATGGCCCGGCCCATATCGCCGCCGGCGCCAGTCACAACGGCTACCTTACCTGTGAAATCCATACTCGTTCTCCTTTCAGTCGTCGGATAGTGGTTCGCCCCGCAGGGCAATGGGATGTATCAGTTCAGCTTGCCTAAAATCTCAACGTCCATGTCCGCCTCCGCGCAGAAGAAAGCGCGAATCTCCTCCACCCTGTCATCGGAAGGCGGGGCAAAGCTCTCCGGCGTGCCGCCGATATTCCGCAGCTTGGCCTTGCCCAGGTCGTGATAGGGCAGCAGCGTCACGCGCTTGAGGCCCAGCTGACGGTATAAATCGGCCGTGGCCTCGATGATGGCGTGGGTATCGTTGACGTCATGGATCAGCGGCATGCGCATCTGAATCTTCTCCCGGG
>JAFSMA010000099.1 GCA_017448145.1 Oscillospiraceae bacterium
ATCCCACCGTCTACCTCTCCACCCATAGCCCCCAGGGCTACGAGAACCTGGAGGCCCGCCGGGTCATGGATCTGGATCACCCGGTGCCCACGGTGTACCCGGAGGTGACCTTCACAGCCCAGGAGGCCACCGGCGTCTACGTCTGCTCCGTCTGCGGCTACGTCTATGACCCCGCCGAGCATGACGGCGTGGCCTTTGAAGCCCTGCCCGACGACTGGAAATGCCCCCGCTGCAAGCAGCCCAAGGAAAAATTCAACCGGGCGTAAGGCGGGTGAAAAACCAAAGGAAAGATAAAGGAGCAGGCCACAGGGCCTGCTCCTTTTTATGCGTCGTCGCGCCGAAAATAGATCTCCGGCAGTAAAATAGGCGTCTCCTCGGTATCCTCCTTGCCCTGCCAGTACACCACAAACCGCACAGCGGCGCGGTGGACGCGGTACCCCTTTCGTAGAAGCCCGGCGACGCGGCTCTGGCACACCTGGGACAACCGCGCCACGCAGTATCCCGGCGCCTCGCCGACGTAGAGGGCGCCTTCCCGGAAGAAGAGCGCATCGCCGCTTTGCAAGGTCATAATCCGCTCCTTGCGCGGCTTGAAATAATCCAGAAATACGTCCCGGTGGGACAGCTGCAGCAGGATCTCCTGGGGTTCGCCGTAGTCCGTTTTGTCGTTGTACCGCACAGCAGCAGGGAGGGGCAGGTCGTCAAAAAAGTCGCTGTCGGTGTGGATGTGCAAGGTGTCCCGCGCCCGGGTCATCCCCACATAGACGGCGCGCCTGGCGGCGTCGGAGGCAAAGTTGTACCCCGACAGCAGCAGGTAAACGTGGTCGAACTCCCGGCCCTTGGCCTTGTGAATGGTGGACACCAGCACGGTGTGCCGATCGGCGGTGATAAAATCCTCAACATTGGATTCCCGGAGAAACTCCTCCAGGTCAGAGCGATATTTCTTCTCGTTGACGGCGGCAAAGGTCTCCAGAATGCGGCGGCACAGGGGAAGGCAGGCGCTGCGGGGGAAGGCACCCTCCATCCGCGCCACGGCGTTGCGCCAAAGGGCATCGTCAATGATGGGGGAGAAGGCGGCGTCGCCGATCTGCGCCAGGAAAAACCGCAGTTCCGCCAGATGTGTCAGGTCAAATTCGTCGTTGGACTGTATGAGCCGGGCGGGTATCTCCCGCATGGTCAGCAATCCCATCACGCGCAGTGCCTCGTCGTTGGTGGCGGTGAGGACACAGCGCGTCCCCGCATCCTGCCGGGAGGCCAGCTGTGTCACCAACGGCACCTCCAGGTTCCGGGAAACGTATTTGCCGATGGTCACCTGCCCCTGGGCATCGCGCACGGCGGCGATGGGCTGCGTTTTTATGCGGTGGCGAATGGTGGCGGCAAACGCGTTGGCGGCCTCTACAATGGCTTTGCCGCTGCGGAAGTTGTCCAGCAGCGGGTATTGGGTGGCGCCGTAGGCGGTAATCAGCGTGCGCAGATGTTCCGAGTCAGAGCCCCGGAATTCGTAGATGTTCTGGTCGTCATCCCCCACGGCGATGACACGCATATCCTCATTTTGCCGCATGAGGGCTTCCACCAGCGCAAACTCGCTGCTGTCCATGTCCTGGGCCTCGTCAATCACCAGAACTGTTTTCGTGATGCGCTCCGTTTCCACCTCACCCCGGCAAATCAGCTCCGCAGCCTGCTGCACTACGTTGGCGGCGTCCTCCAGGTTCCCGATTTTGCCCATGAGGTCAAAGGAATAGGAGTGGAACGTCTTGATGTCCACGAAATGGGCCGCATTGCCGATCAGATCCATCAGCCGCTGCTTAAACTCCGTAGCGGCGGCCCGGGAGAAGGTCAGCATCAATAGCTGCTCGTGCTTCACGTCCTCCAGCATCAGCAGCGAGGCCAGCTTGTGTACCAGCAGCTTCGTTTTTCCGCTGCCAGGGCCGGCGGCCACCACAATGTGGCGGGAGGCGTCGTCGTCCATGATGCCCCGTTGGGCGTCGGACAGGGAGGCAATCAGCTTTTCGTACTTCTCGGGGGTGATGTTGCGGTTGATTTCCCCCATCCGCGTCCCCTTGAAATACTTTCGCAGGAAGAGATGGTAATCCATCTGGAAATAATCGCTGACGAATTGCAGTGCGTCCTCATAGTCCCGTACCATCAGGTGGGCATATTCGCCCACGATGTGGATTTGCTGCATCCGCTGGCGGTAAAACTGCTCCAGCTGCTTGTAGTCCTCCTGCTTGTACTTGATGTGGTTATCCGTCACAAGGCGCCGGAGCTGCATGGAGTTATAGGACACCAGGAAGCCGCCGTCAATGGACAGCGCCTGGATTTTCGACAGATAGAGCAGCGCCTTTTGTATCTCGTCGGAGGTGGCGGCAGGGGAGGCGCCGCTCCCGTTGAAGGCGTTTTCCACCTCCATGATGGAGAAGCCCACCATACTTTTATCCCCGCCGTCCTGTCCGGACTGGGAAAAGGAGGCGGATTTCTCAAACAGATACTGGACGATGAACCCGGATAGCGCAGCCCGCCGCTGAAATTGCGCCCGCTGCTGGGCCACATCCGCCGTCCGCTCCAGATACACCCGCTCGTCATCCGGGTTGTGGCTCTTGGCCAGATAGCCGCACAGTGTCCAGTAAAACACAATGGTCTTGATGTCCTTTACAGTGGCGGTCTTGATGCCCTCCCGGATGGCTCTGTCATTCAGCTCGCGATAATTGATCCTCTCGCCGCTGGGCAGGTTGTCGATGAGAAAGTCCTCCAGGCGGGTAAACCTCCGCAGCAGCATGGCGGAGCGGTTCTGGGTATCATTGCGCCGGATGTGGACGGTGAGATCCATGTGGTCGGCCAGGATGCCATCCTCACGCATCAGCATGATGGCGTCCACCACGTCCTGCTTGGGGATGCCGGTCCTGTCCGCCAGATAGTCCACCCGGGACTCGGCGGTGTCTGACGTGGTGGCGTGGGTGCTGCGCCGGGAGATGAGATATTTCACCACCTGCTTGGCCACGTTGCGCTGCTGCGGGGAAAAGCGGCGGGAGCGATCAATGCGCATGGCGGCCTCCGCCATATTGGAGACCAGTATGCTGTCAGCATATATGTGGGGCACATTCCGCCCGCGCACCAGATACCCGGCGTTTTCCAGCGCGGATACGGCGGTGGTCACCCGGGTTTCCACGTCGCTGACAGTGTCGTCCCACCCGGCCTGCCGGGCCAGCTCCAGCGCCGAGCAGCTCAGCACGCCGTCGTGCCTTGCCAGGTCCTTCACCGCCCGCCACACCTGCTGTATCTCGCTGATGCTGAGCTTCGTCTGGTTCAGCAGAATAAAGTGCTTGTCCAGGTCCTCGTCGTTAAACAATACGTAGCAGTCGGCGTTCAGCGACGCGTCACGCCCGGCGCGGCCGGACTCCTGCACGTAGTTCTCCAGGGAGTCGGAGATATTGTAGTGGATGACAAGCCCCACGTCCTTTTTGTCCACGCCCATGCCGAAGGCCGACGTGGCCACGATGATCTGGGTATCGCCCCGGATAAAGTCATTCTGGATCTGGATCTTTTCCGTGCTGTCCATTTTTCCGTTGTAAGGCTGGGCGGAGAACCCGTCCGCCTGCAGCCTCCGTGCCAGGTCATAGGTGTGCTTGACGCGGGAGACGTAGACGATGGTGGGGCAGTTTTTGGCCTGGATAAGATTGCGCATCTCTGCGTATTTCTCGGCGTCGTTCTCCTTAAACAGCACCGCGTAATGCAGGTTGCGGCGTGTGGCCCGGGTGGTGAAGAGTTCCAGCTCCAGCCCCAGCTTTTGCCGAAAATACTCCCGGATATCGCTGATGACCTTCTGCTTCGCCGTGGCGGTAAAGCAGGACACGGGGATGTCGTGGTTCAGATTCTTCTGCTTTTGGAGCATGCGGATGAAGTCGCCGATATACAGATAGTCCACCCGGAAATCCTGCCCCCATGCAGAGAAGCAGTGTGCCTCGTCAATGACAAAGCGCACCACGTTTCTCGACAGCAGCAGATTCTCAATGGTGGCTGAGCGCAGCGATTCGGGGGAGATGTAAAGAATAGAGGCGGTGCCGTTGGCCACGCGGTCAATGGCGGCCTTGCGCGCAATGGGGTCCAGCAGACCGTTGATGGTGACGGCGTCCACAATGCCCCGCTGCTCCAGGTTGTCCACCTGATCCTTCATCAACGACTGCAGCGGCGAAATGACCACGGTGAGGCCCCGGGAGGTCTCCCCGGCCATGAGTGCAGGCAGCTGAAACGTAATGGACTTGCCTCCACCGGTGGGGAACACGGCCAGCAGCGACTTCCCCTCCACCGCCGCCTGGGCCGCCTGCTCCTGCAGCGGCTCGCCGTCATAGGTGCGAAAGTCGTCATAGCCGAAGTATTCCTTCAACCGCGTGCGCACATTCAGGCGCTGCTTGCAGTAAGGGCAGCCCTGGGCGCAGGGCGTGGCCCGCAGCAGCTTCATCACGTTGTCCATCCGCGGATAGTGACGCATCACCCACGGCGGCGTGATGGAATGCCTGTCGTCGACGTGGATCAGCGCCAGGGTGTAGGCCAGCTCTACAGGCGTCTTGCGCACCAGCAGCGCCAAGTCGGCGTTGGCGCAGATGCGGCCGGCCCAGGCGCGGCGGATATCCTCCACCACATCGCCGCCGGGCTGCATGTCCATATAGGCGAAAAATCCGGCGAATTCCGGCGTTTTCGCCAGCAGCGCGCAGTAGACGTTCTGCAGGGCGGGAGGCAGGTTCGCAAAGGCGTTCAGCTCGTCAAAAAAGAGCTCCGCGGCTTTGATGGCGTCGTTGAGCGGGTTGTTCAGCTCGTCCACCTGCAGCTTGTCGTTTTTCAGCAGCTTGTGGTAGGGCTTCGTGGGAAACAGCAACGGGGACAGACACAGCGTATCAATGGGGATGTAGCCGGGGCAGGCGTCCTGTATCAGCTGGCCCACATATTTGAGGTCGTGGGCCAGGATGTTATGGCCGCAGAAGAAGCGGCTGCCCCGGATGAATTTGGCAAAATCATCCAGGCTCTTGGTGTGGAGCCGGACGCCGCTGCTGCGGATGGCGCCGATATCCAGCACCTTCCCGGTTTCCCCATGGATTTCCGTGTCAAAAAACAGCAGTCCCTGTTTCACGCCAAAAGCCCCCTTTCACCCAGTATAGTCTCATTAATTATAAGGGGAGCGGCGGGAGATTACAAGACACATTTCACCCCAGACTATACCGCCCCCCTTTACGCCCCCGCAAAAATACGCTATAATCCCCGTAGGAAGTAACCCATTACGCCAGGTGAGTGATTGTATGATACCCCTCCGCTACGGCAACACCAATACCTATTATTTTCCCGGCGAGAACGGCGGCTTGCTGCTGGACACCGACTGGGCCGGCACGCTACCGGCGTTTTTCCGGGCGCTGAAGCAAAACGGCCTGACCCTGGACGCCATCTCCCACCTGCTGCTGACCCACTGCCACGGCGACCACATGGGCCTGGCGGGGGAGCTGCAGCGCCGGGGCGTCCGGCTGCTGGTGACGGCGGAGCAGCTCCCCCACCTCCACGACCCGGACCCCATTTTCGCCAGGGACAGCCGCCTCGATTACGTCCCGGCGGATGAGACGGCGGCGGAGGTCATCCCCTGGGCCGACAGCCGGGCCTACCTTACCGCCCTGGGTATCGCCGGGGAGATCATCCCCACCCCCAGCCACAGCGCCGACAGTCTCTCTCTGGTGCTGGATGACGGCGATTGCTTCGTGGGCGACCTGGAGCCCCTGTCCTACCTGGCGGCCTATGAGGGCAGCAACCCCGCCCTGGCCGCCGACTGGCAGGCCATCCTGGCCCGCCATCCCCGCACCGTCTACCACGCCCACGCCAACGCCAAAACGCTGTAAGGAGCCATCTATGGGAAAGCAAAAAATCTACATCGCCGCGCCCCTCTTTTGTGAGGGGGAGCGGGCCTTCAACCTGCGCATCGACGAAATCCTCCGCCAATGCGGCCACGAGACCTTCCTGCCCCAGCGGGACGGCGGCTGCGTGGCGGACTTGCCGGACACGATCGAGGGCCTGCCCAAGCGGCGGTATCTGTTCCAGCTGGACTGCGCCCACATGGACTGGTGCGACACGGTGCTGTTCGTCTTTGACGGTCGGGTGCCCGACGAGGGGGCCTGCTTCGAGCTGGGCTACTGCTACGCCAGGGGCAAGCGCTGCATCGGCTACAAGACAGATGCCCGCAGCTTCATCGACGGCTTCGACAACGTAATGCTCCACGGCGCGCCGGAGACGGTGCTGCACAATGAGGAGGAACTCCGGGCCTTTTTTGGCTGAGAGCAGGGAGGATGGCTATGTGGTTTTGGAAGCGCAGCGACATCAATGACGGTGTGGCCGATTGCCGCGCCACCCCCGGTGCGGTGCTGCTGGACGTGCGGGAGGCGGAGGAGTTTGCCGCCGGACACATCCCCGGCGCGGTGAATCTGCCCCTGTCCCGCATCGCATCGGCTGATTGGGACAGGTCCGCGGCGCTGTTTGTCTACTGCCTCCGGGGCAGCCGCAGTCTGCGGGCGGTGGCGGCGCTGCGATCCATGGGCTATGCCGATG
>JAFSMA010000100.1 GCA_017448145.1 Oscillospiraceae bacterium
CCTTCAACGCCGTGGCCGATGAAAAGCTGGCCCGGGAGTTGGTGGAGCAGCGCAAGGAGGAGGCCAAGGCCAAGGCCAACGCCCCCGTCACCAAGGTGTCTCTGGAGGATCTGTTCAGCCAGATCCAGGCCGGCGAGATGAAGAACCTGAACCTGATCGTCAAGGCCGACGTGCAGGGCAGCGTGGAGGCGGTGAAGGCCTCTCTGGAGAAGCTGAGCAACGAGGAAGTCCGGGTTCGGGTCATCCATGGCGGCGTGGGCGCCATCAACGAGTCCGACGTGATGCTGGCGGCTACCTCCCAGGCCATCATCGTGGGCTTCAACGTGCGGCCCGACAGCGCCGCCCGCGACAGCGCCGCCCGCGCCAACGTGGACATGCGGATGTACCGGGTGATCTACGACGCCATCGACGAGATCGAGGCCGCCATGAAGGGTATGCTGGCCCCCAAGTACCGGGAGGTGCTGCTGGGCCACGCCGAAGTGCGCCAGATTTACAAGGTGTCCGGCGTGGGCACCGTGGCAGGCTGCTACGTCACCGATGGCAAGCTGCAGCGCAAGGACTGCCAGGTGCGCCTGGTGCGGGACGGCATCGTGGTACACGAGGGCGTGCTGGCCAGCTTGCAGCGGTTCAAGGACCAGGCCAAGGAGGTCGTGTCCGGCTACGAGTGCGGCCTGACGCTGGAGAAGTACAACGACATCAAGGAAGGCGACGTGGTGGAGGCATTCACCATGGAGGAAATCGCCCAATAAAAACAAACAGGGGCGGGCGTATTTGCCCGCCCCAAGCTGTCTGCCGACAGCTTGGGGCGCCAATACAGAAGCATGCTTGCATGCTTCTGTATTGGCATGGATTTTACGTGAAGAGGGATTCCCATCCCCCTTCACAATCCCCATGCGTATTGACGCCTGTCCGCAAATCACCTTTGTCTACCGCCTGGGGTACCATGTGCCCCTGTTGAAAGGAGCGATATTATGGCATCCAATCGTATCGGACGCATCAACGAGGAGATCCGCAAGGAGCTCTCCTCCCTGCTGCGCAGCGTGAAGGACCCCCGGGTGGGCGGCGCCATGCTGACCATCACCCATGTGGACACCACCTCCGACCTGCGCTATGCCCGCGTCTACGTCAGCGCCCTGCAATGCGACGATGAAAAGGGCCTGCTGCGGGGCCTCAAGTCCGCCGCCGGCTGGCTGCGCCATGAGCTGGGCAGCCGCATTGACCTGCGCTACACCCCGGAGCTGCAATTCTTTATCGACGACTCCATCGCCCACGGCGCCCACATTCTGGACATGCTGCACCACGTGAAGCCCGCCAACCCCGCCAACGCGGACATCGTGCTGCCCGAGGATGAATAAACCGACATGACGAAGATGACGATTACCGAGACCGCCGCACTGCTGCGGCAGATGGACAATATTCTCATTCTCACCCACGTGCGGCCCGACGGCGACACCATCGGCAGCGCCGCCGCCCTTTGCCGCGCCCTGCGGGACATGGGCAAGACGGCGTATCTGCTGCCCAACGGCGAGATTACCGCCACCTACGCTCCCTACGCCGCTCCCTACTGGGCCGGGGAGGGCTTCAACCCCGATTATGTGGTGGCGGTGGACATTGCCACGGTGGGCCTTTTCCCGGGAAATGCCCTGCCCTACGCCCAGCGGGTGGACTTGTGCATTGACCACCACCCCAGCAATACCGGCTACGCCAGGGCCCTGTGCCTGGACGATACCAGTGCCGCCGCGGCGGAGATCGTGTACGCCGTCATCCGGGAATTGACCCCCCTGACGGCGGACATCGCCCTGCCCCTCTACGTGGGCATCGCCACCGACTGCGGCTGCTTCCAGTACGGCAACACCACCCCCCGCTCCCACCGCATCGCCGCAGAGCTGATGGCGCTGGTGGACGTGTCGGAGGTAAACCGGCAGCTCTTCCGGGTGAAGAGCCGGGTGCGCCTGGCCATGGAGAGCCGGATGGTGGCGGAGATGGAGCTGTACGACCAGGGGCGGGTGGTGGTGATGCAGATCCCCCTGGCGCTGCGCCGGGAGTTTGGCGCCACTGACGCGGACATTGAGGAGCTGTCCTCCCTGGCGGCCCAGGTGGAGGGCACCGACTGCGGCATCACGCTGCGGGAGCTGCAGCCGGGGAAAATCAAAATCTCCCTGCGGACAGGCCCCCGGGTGGACGCCTGCGCCGCCTGCGCCATTCTGGGCGGCGGCGGACACCGGGCCGCCGCCGGGGCCACCGTGGAGGGCACCATGGAGGAGGTAAAGGCCAGGGTGCTCTCGGCGGTGGCGGAGGTGACAAGCCGTGGCTGACGGTATCGTCATCATCGACAAGCCCCAGGGCTGGACGTCCATGGACGTGTGCGCCAAGCTGCGGGGCATCCTCCACACCCGGAAGGTGGGCCACGCCGGGACGCTGGACCCCATGGCCACCGGCGTGCTGCCGGTGTTCGTGGGCCGGGCCACCCGTGGCGTCAGCTTCGCAGAAAATGGCGACAAGGAATACGTAGCCACGCTGCGCTTGGGGCTGGTCACCGACACCCAGGACGTCACCGGCACGGTGCTGGCCCAGAATGAAGTAACAGTGACGGCGGATGACCTCCGCAACCTGCTGCCCCGGTTCACCGGGGAGATTGCCCAGGTGCCGCCCATGTACAGCGCCATCAAAATAGAGGGGCAAAAGCTGTATGATTTGGCCCGGAACGGCGTAGAAGTGGAGCGCAAGCCCCGGAATATCACCGTATTTTCCATCGAAGTGGAGGATTGCCTCTCCCCCACCGACTACGTGATGCGGATACGGTGCAGCAAGGGCACCTACGTCCGCACCCTGTGCCACGACATCGGCGCCGCCCTGGGCTGCGGCGGCTGCCTGGCATCGCTGCGGCGTACCATGGCGGCGGGGTACACCATCGCCGACGCGGTGACGCTGGCGGACGTGCAGGAAAAGGGCGAGGCGCTGCTGCGGCCCCTGGACAGCCTGTTCCGGGATAGGCCGGCCTACACCCTGGCGTCGCAGCGGCAGGAGGCCCTGTGCCGCAACGGCAACCCCTTCACGGTGGCACAGGCGCTGCCGGAGGGGGAATACCGGGTCTACGACCGGGAGGGGCAATTTCTGTGCCTCAGCCGCCTGAGCGGCGGCGTGATGACCTCGGTGAAGAACTTTTTTGGAGCGTGAAACCATTGAAAACAGTGATTGCCCTGGGCTTTTTTGACGGCGTCCATCTGGGCCACGGTGCCCTGCTGCGCCGCACGGTGGAGCGGGCCCGGGCGCTGGGGGCGGAGAGCGCCGTGTTCACCTTTGACCGGCCGCCCAAAGAGGTGGTGACCGGGGTACCGGTGCCCCTCATCAACTCCGCCGCCGAGCGGCAGGACCTCATCCGCCGGCTCTACGGCATCGAAAATGTGATACTGGCCCCCTTTGACCGGGCGATGATGACCATGCCCTGGCGGGATTTTGTGACGGAAGTGCTGGTAAAGCAGCACGGCGCGGTGCATCTGGTGGCGGGGCACGATTACCGTTTTGGGTACAAAAACCAGGGCGATACCGCCAAATTACAGGAAATTTGCGCCGAATTGGGTATCGGCTGCGACATTATCCCCAAGGTGGAGGTGGACGGCATCACCGTCAGCTCCACCTACATCCGCGCCCTGGTGCAGCAGGGGGACGTGGCGCGGGCGGAGCGCTTTCTGGGCCACCGCCACTGCATGAGCCAGACGGTGGGCCACGGCTTCCGCATCGGCCGCACCATCGGCATCCCCACCATCAACCTGGCCCTGCCCGACCACGTGCTGACGCCGGGCCGGGGCGTGTACGTGACGGAGGTGTTTCTCCCCGACGGGCGACGCTTCCCCGGCGTGACCAACGTGGGCGTGCGGCCCACGGTGGGCAATGGCGGTGCCGTGACGGTGGAGACGTTCCTGCTGGACTTTGAAGGCGATCTGTACGGCCAACAGGTGCGGCTGGAATTTTGCCAGCGCTTGCGGGATGAGGAGAAGTTCCCCTCCCTCTCCGCCCTGCAACGGCAAATCCAGCTGGACATCGGCGTGGCGCGGCGATATTTCGCCGAATAATGGCTCTCTTTTTCATAGATTTGTCCGACATGCGACGGCATGCCGGGCTTCAAGCTGCCGCCAAAATGGCGCCAGCTTGAAGCGCAAATGCAGGAGCATGAAAATATGCTCCTGCATTTGCCTATATGGCACGTGAAGGGGGACTCCCATCCCCCTTCACAATCCCCCATGCGTGTCGAAGCGCTGTTCAAAAATGACCTTTGTCTGCGGTCTGACTTATCTATTTCCCGACAGATTCCCCTACCGGCTCGGTGCTACAATGGCCGGGAAAAGGAGGGGACGAGCCTTGAAAGTGCAGACAAAAACGGTGGCCTGGCAGCGCTGGGCAGTGCTGCTGGCCCAGGCGGCCATCACCTGCGGCCTGACCGCGGCGCGGCTGGACGGACAATACGCCCCCTGGGCGCTGGCGGCGGTGGCCCTGGGCGGCAGCGGCATCCACGGCGCCGCGGCGCTGCTGGGGGCGGGCGTAGGCGGATGGCTGTTCTTCCCCTTCCAGGCGGGGCTGCGGCACATTGCGGCGGCCACGCTGGTATACAGTGCCGCGGTGTGTTTCAGCGGCAGCCGGGTGTGCCGAAGCCCCCGGTTCCGCCCGGCGGCCTGCGCGGTGATGCCGCTGGCGGTGCATTTCCCGGCCCTCATCGGGCGGGGCTTTACGGCGTGGGCGCTGTGCCTGGCAGCCAGCGCCATAGCAGCGCTGTGCGTCCGCCTGGCGGAGGACAGGGAGCGGCTGCCCTGGCTGCTGGTATGGGGCTTCGCCGTGGCCATGGCGCCGCTGACGGTGGACAGCTTCTCGCCGGGCCGCGTGGTGGGGGCGTGGTTGACGCTGATGACCGCCACACTGTGGGACAGCCGGCAGGCCGCCGCCGTGGGGCTGGCGGTGGGGGCCACGCTGGGCCTCACCGGAGGCCGCCCGGAGTTGGTGGCGGCGGTGTCTCTGAGCATGGGCGGCTGGGCGGCGGCACAGGGCATGCGCCGCTCCCGCCGGTGGGCGGCGGCACTGTTTTTTCTGGCGGCAGGGCTGGCTCCCGCCTCGTTTGACGCCGACAGTTGGGACATCAACCTCTTTGAAACGGCGGTGGCTGCCACCGCCTATCTGTGTATCCCCGGACGGATGCTGACGGTTTCTCCCACGGTGCGGGGGCAACGCCTCTCCCCTGCCCCGGAGCAAAACCGGCGGCTTGGCGCGGCGTTCCGGGCGCTGTATGAGAGCTTTGCCCCCCAACCGGAGCCGGAGGAGAGCCCATCGGTGGTGTTTGACCGGGCGGCGGAGACGGTGTGCCGGGAGTGTGAAAAGCGGCAGTGGTGCTGGCAGCAACACCGCTCGGACACCTGCGCCGCCTTCAGCGCCGCCTGTCCGCCTCTGCTGGCACGGGGCCGGGGGATGGCCGAGGATTTCCCGGCGTCCTTTACCGGGAGCTGCGTCCGTTTCCCGGTGCTGCTGCAAGCCATTGACCGGGAGGCCTACGGCTTTCTGCTGCGGCGGCAGTACCGGGCGCGGATGGGCGCGGTGCGGGATCTGGCGGCAGAGCAGTACGCCCGAATGGAGGAGGTGCTGCTGTCAGAGGCGGTGCCGGCCCAGGCAAAGACGGAGGACAGCTGCCACACCGACATGGCCCTGCGCCCCAAGGAGGGGCAGACGCTGTGCGGCGACCAGGCGGAGATCATCACCCTGGGCGGCACGGTGTACCTGCTGCTGTGCGACGGCATGGGCAGCGGCGAGGCCGCCCACGCCGAAAGTGCCCTGGCGGTGCGGCTGCTGCGGCAGTTTCTCACGGCGGGCATCGCCCCCCTTCCCGCCCTGAAAACCATGGGCAGCGCCATGCGGCTGCGGTTTCAGGAGAGCGGCAGCTTCACCACAGTAGATTTGCTGGCGGTGCAGCAGTCCACCGGCCAGGCCACCCTATATAAATACGGTGCCGCCGCCAGCTACGTGAAGCGGGGCGGCAGCGTGAAACGCATCGCCGCCGCCGGGCTGCCTGCCGCCCTGGCAGAGCCACGGGAGGATCCGGACATCACCGCCCTCACCCTGGGGGAGGGCAGCGTGGCGGTGATGGTGTCTGATGGCGTCATCGCCCAGGGGGACGAGTGGCTGCAAAACCTGCTGGCAGGCTGGGACGGCGGCCCGGTGCACCGGCTGACGGCCCGGATTTTGGCGGAGGCGGACCGCCACGGCGGCCGGGAGGACGACTGCGCCGTGCTGGTGGTGGAGCGGAAAAAAACCGGTGCACCCCGGGTGCGGCGGGTATAAATTCCCAGATGCCGGGCATACTGGACACAGCATCTTCCGGCGCAAGGAGGGCGGACTGATGGTAAAAGGTACTTCCCATCGGGTCATCGTGGTGCAGAGCCCCGATCCCCAGGTCTTTGAACAGGCCATCTTTATCCTTCACGGCGACGGCGGCGGGGTCACCAGCCGCCAGGCGGTGGAGCAGGCGGAGCGCATCGCCCGCAGCTACGCCCGCAGCCATCAGCTCCCCCGGCCCCGCCGTCGGCTGCCCGGGGCTGTGTGGGCCCTGGCAGGGGCAGCGGCCATCGGCGCGGTGTGGCTGCTGCTCACGCTGCTGTGACTGCTTTCATAGTGCCATACGATTCTCTCTTCTTCCTCATCCGGGGCAGGCGGCGTTGCCGTCTGCCCCACCTTTTTCGGCATTTTGCCGAAAAAGGTGGCAAGGGAAGGAGCACCCGGGGCGCTCCTCCCCTTGTGTAGATTTCACGCGAAAGAAAACCCTGATGGTTTTCTTTCACCCTATCTTTCCTTCCGAAACCTGTGGTCTGCGTGTTCCCTGCGGGTCCGAGAGGCAGGCGGCGTTGCCGTCTGCCTCTCTTTTTGCCTTTTGCCCCTTTGGGCCATTGCCCCGGCTTCCTTTTTCTGCTATAATTAAAAATCGAGATTTTGCGAAAGGGGTTGCGGCGGATGAAAATCGGCAACGTAGAGGTGGCCTCCCGGCTGGCGCTGGCCCCCATGGCGGGCGTCACCGACCTGGCGTTCCGCCGCCTGTGCCGGGAGATGGGCGCGGGCTACTCCTGCACGGAGCTGGTCAGCGCCAAGGCCCTGTGCTACCAGGATAAAAAGAGCCGGACACTGCTGAAAATGGCGCCCAACGAGCATCCCGCCGCGGCCCAGATTTTTGGCAGCGACATCACCTGCATGGCGGAGGCGGCCCAGATCGCCGCGGAGGTTAGCGCCGCGGAAATTATCGACATCAACATGGGCTGCCCGGTGGGCAAGGTGGTGGCCAATGGCGACGGCTCGGCGCTGATGAAGGACCCGGAGAAGGCGGCGCGCATCGCCGAGGCGGTGGTGAAGGCCTCCCCCGTACCGGTGACGGTGAAGATGCGCCGGGGCTGGGACAAGGGCAGCATCAACGCTGTGCCCCTGGCGAAAATGTTGGAGCAGGTGGGCGTGGCCGCCATCTGCGTCCACGGTCGAACCCGGGCCCAGATGTATGCCGGACAGGCGGACTGGACTACCATCCGGGAGGTGAAGGAGGCGGTGTCCATCCCGGTGATGGCCAACGGCGACGTGTTCACCGCCCAGGACGCCGTGCGGATTCTCCAATTCACCGGGGCGGACATGGCGGTCATCGGGCGGGGGGCCTTCGGCAATCCCTGGCTTTTCACCCAGGCGGAGGCGGCGCTGCGGGGCGAGGACATCCCGCCCCTGCCGCCTCTGGCGGAGCGCATTGACACCGCCATGCGGCAGATGGCCTGGGCCGTGGAGGACAAGGGCGAGCACATCGCCATGCTGGAGGCCCGCAAGCAGTTTTGCTGGTATCTCAAAGGCGTGAGTCACGCCAATTACTATAAGGAACAGATCGTGCAGGTGGAGCGCTGGGAGCAGCTTAAAGAGATCGCCCGGGGCATCAAGAGGGATTTGCAATGAATTACGACGAGAAAACCGCCCTACATAGGGCCCAAAAGGGCGACCAGGCGGCCTTCGCGTGGCTGGTGGAAGCATACCAGGGGCCGGTGTACCGGCTGGCGCTGCGGATGGGCCTGCGCCCGGCGGACGCGGAGGAGGCGGCCCAGAACGCTTTCATCGCCGCCTGGCGGGGGCTGCCATCCTTCCGTGGCGAGGCCAAATTCTCCACCTGGCTGTACCGCCTGGCCAGCAACGCCGCTGTGGACATCCTGCGGCGGGAGAAAAAGTATGAAAATCAATGGGATATCGAGGATTTGCAGCGGCCCGACGACGCCCCCTCGCCCCAGGAGCAGGTGGAGCGGCAGGACACCCAGCAGGCGGTGCGGCTGGCCATGGCATCGCTGCCCGCCGAGTTCCGCCAGGTACTGGTGCTGCGGTATCTCCAGGAGCTGAGCTACCAGGAGATCGCCCAGGCGCTGGCGCTGCCGGAGGGCACGGTGAAATCCCGCATCAACCGGGCCAAGGGGCAATTAAAAGCGCTGTTGGCGGAAAGCGGGAACCTTTTCGGCGGTGAAGCCGTCCAAGAAGCAGGAAAGGAGGAGCGGTAATGAAGGATTTTGACAAGTTTGACGAAATGATGCGCGATGTCCTTGCCTCCGACGAGACGCCCTCCTCCGACTTTGCCCGGCGGGTGATGGCCCAGGTGGCGGCCACGCCCCAGGCCCGGCCCACGAGGCGGCCCCTACCCTATCTGAAGGTGGCGGCGGCTGCGGCGGCCTGCCTGGTGCTGGTCTACGTGGGCACCCTCCCCCTGCGGATGCGGGCGGGCAGCGCCGCGCCCACAAACCAGGCCTATTCCACTGCTACCAGCGACAGCGCCACCATGGAGGCGGCCCCCGAGGCGGGGGAAATGCCGGATGAGACGGCGGGCGGCACGGCGGAGAGCTACGACTTTTCCACCGACAACGGCCTGGAGGCCAGCCTCCGGCAGGAATCCGCCACCAACGACGCCCTGGCCTCCGCCAGCCAGAAGGCGGCGGCCATCGGCTACCGCCTGGAGGTCTCGACCCGGGAGGATGGCGTGACGGTGTGCCGCCTCACCACCCCCGCCGGGTGCGCGGCGGCGGAGCTGTGGCTCACGGAGCAGGGCTTTGCCGACGACGGCGGCTACGTGCTCCATGCGGTGGACGTGGCGGCCATGAACGCGGCCCTGCCGGGCCTCTCCCTCCCGGAGGGGGACTGTGTGCTGATTTTGGCCCCAGAGAGCTGAAAACAGGAAAATTTCCCCGGATTTGCGGCGGTTTTTTGCAAAAAGCCGTTGACAATCCGGGGAATTCTGTTAAAATAATAAGGCTCGCGTGCTGCGGGCAAAATCCTTGCTCCCGCCCAAGAGCGGGGGCCATCAGACCAGAAGGAGGTGCAAAAGTATGGCTAAGATTTCCGCCAACTATGAGGTCGTGTACATCATCGACCCTGCACAGGGTGAGGAGGCTATTGCCGCTACCGTGGCTAAGTTCCAGGCCCTGGCTGAGCAGAATGGTTCCAACGTTGTGGTGGACGAGTGGGGCAAGCGTCGTCTTGCGTACGCCATCGACTACAAGACCGAGGGCTACTACGTGCTGATGAGCTTCACCAGCGCTCCCGAGTTCCCCAAGGAGCTGGATCGTATCCTGGGCATTACCGAGGGCATTATGCGTTCCATGATCGTCTGCAAGGGCGAGTAAGGGAGGCATTCCAATGCTGAACAAAATCATCATTATGGGTCGTCTGACCCGTGACCCCGAGCTGCGCCGCACCCAGAGCGGCCTGCCCGTGACCAGCTTTTCCCTGGCCGTTGACCGCGACTTTAAGGGTCAGAACGGCGAGCGGGAAACCGATTTCATCGATGTGGTCGCATGGCGTGCCACCGCAGAGTTCGTCAGCAAGTACTTCACCAAGGGCCGCATGGCCGTGGTGGAGGGCCGGCTGCAACTGCGCGACTGGACAGATCGGGACGGCAACAAGCGCCGCGCTGCGGAAGTGGTTGCCGACAACGTCTATTTTGGCGACAGCAGACGCGACGGCCAGGGCGGCGGCTATGACGCCCCCAGCTACGCGCCCCCCGCGTCCGGCGGCTATGCCCCCGCTGCGGGCGGCAACCAGTTTGCCGAGATCGACGAAGAGGACGGCGATTTGCCGTTCTAAGGCCAATGCCTGACAAATAATAAAGGAGGATACTTCCATGGCTATGGAACGCGAAAACAAGGCGCCCCGCGGTATCAGCCGCAAGCGCAAGAAGGTTTGCCAGTTCTGCGTGGATAAGTGCGAGTATATCGACTATAAGGATGCTGCCAAGCTGCGCCGCTTCATCAGCGAGCGCTCCAAGATCCTGCCCCGCCGTACCACCGGTACCTGCGCGATGCACCAGCGCCAGCTGACGGAGGCCATCAAGCGCGCCCGTCAGATCGCCCTGCTGCCCTTCGTGACCGAGTAAGAGCAGTTCTGCACAACAAACTGAACCCGCCGCTGAAAAGCGGCGGGTTCAGTTTGTCAAAAAAGCATCGCAGATTTCGCGCCCGCAGGCGCGAACCCATGAAATCCGAAAAAAGTGACGACATGCGCGTCACTTTTTTCACTTCTCAGGCTACGAAGTGTGCGAATAGTGCGCCGGAGGCGTACTATTCGTGCGCG
>JAFSMA010000101.1 GCA_017448145.1 Oscillospiraceae bacterium
CGACGCCCACAAGATCCTGGTGTACGACCTGGGCGGCGGCACCTTCGACGTCAGCCTGATGGAAGTGGGCGACGGCATCTTTGAGGTGCTGGCCACCGCCGGCAACAACCGCCTGGGCGGCGACGACTTCGACGATTGCGTCATGCGCTACCTGGTCAGCGAGTTCAAGAAGACCGAGGGCATCGACCTCAGCGGCGACAAGGTGGCTATGCAGCGGCTGAAGGAGGCCGCCGAGAAGGCCAAGATCGAGCTGTCCGGCGTCACCACCTCCAACATCAACCTGCCCTATATCACCGCCGACGCCACCGGCCCCAAGCACCTGGACGTGACGCTGACCCGCGCCAAGTTCAACGAGCTCACCGGCCACCTGGTGGACGCCACCATGGGCCCCGTGCGCCAGGCCATGTCCGATGCCGGCCTGAAGCCCTCCGATTTGAGCAAGGTGCTGATGGTGGGCGGCTCCAGCCGTATCCCCGCCGTGGTGGAGGCTGTGAAGAACTTCACCGGCAACGAGCCCTTCAAGGGCATCAACCCCGATGAGTGCGTGGCCATGGGCGCCGCCCTCCAGGCCGGTGTGCTCACCGGCGACGTGAAGGGCCTGCTGCTGCTGGATGTCACCCCCCTGAGCCTGGGCATCGAGACCATGGGCGGCGTGTGCACCCGCCTCATCGAGCGCAACACCACCATCCCCGTGAAGAAGAGCCAGATTTTCTCCACCGCCGCCGACAACCAGACCTCCGTGGAGGTCAACGTGCTGCAAGGCGAGCGTGAGATGGCCGCTGCCAACAAGAGCCTGGGCCGCTTCCACCTGGACGGCATCGCCCCGGCCCGCCGCGGCGTGCCCCAGATCGAGGTCACCGTTGATATCGACGCCAACGGCATCGTCAACGTGTCCGCCAAGGATCTGGGCACCGGCACCGAGCAGCACATCACCATCACCTCCTCCTCCAACATGAGCAAGGAGGACATTGAGAAGGCCGTCAAGGAAGCCGAGCAGTATGCCGCCGAGGACGCCAAGATCAAGGAGCGGGTGGAGATCCGCAACCAGGCCGACCAGATGGTCTACCAGGCGGAGAAGACCCTCAGCGAGGTGGGCGACAAGGTCAGCGAGAGCGAAAAGGCCCCCATCCAGGCCGGCATCGACAAGCTGAAGGAGACCTTGAAGGGCGAGGATACCGACGCCATCAAGGCGGCCACCGAGGAGCTGACCCAGCTGTTCTACAAGATGAGCGAGAAGCTGTATCAGCAGCAGGCCCCCCAGGGAGATCCCAACATGGGCGGCGCCCAGGGTGGCGCCCAGAACGGCGCCCAGGGCGGTCAGTACTACGACGCCGACTACAAGGTCGTGGATGACGACGACCAGAACAAGTAAAAATAAGCAACACACGCAACTGGGGACAGGGGGCTCACCCTCTGCCCCTGTTTGCGGCGTTTAGAGGAAGAACAAAATGGCACAGGAAAAACGGGATTATTACGAGGTCTTAGGCGTCAGCAAGGGGGCCTCGGAGGAAGAGATCAAAAAAGCCTATAAAAAGTTGGCCCGGAAGTACCACCCGGACATGAACCCCGGTGACAAGGAGGCCGAGGAGAAGTTCAAGGAGGTCAATGAGGCCAACGAGGTGCTGTCCGACCCGGACAAGAAGGCCCGGTATGACCAGTTCGGCTTCGCCGGGGTGGATCCCAGCTACGGCGCCGGGGCCGGCGGCCCCGGCTGGGGCGACGGCGCTGCGGGCTTCGACTTCGGCGACCTGGGCGACATCTTCGGCAGCTTTTTCGGCGGCGGCTTCGGCGGCGGTGGGCGCTCCCGCACCGGCCCCCAGCGGGGCGAGAGCATCCGGGTAGGCCTGGCGGTGGAATTTACCGAGGCGGCCTTCGGCTGCGAGAAGGAGATCACCATCGAGCGCAGCGAGAACTGTCCCACTTGCGGCGGCAACGGCTGCGCCAAGGGCACCACGCCGGAGGTGTGTCCCGAGTGCCGGGGCGCAGGCGTGGTCACCCAGGCCCAGCGCACCCCCTTCGGCGTCATGCAGAGCCAGACCTCCTGCCCCAAGTGCCGCGGCACGGGCAAGATCATTCATCAGCCCTGCCCCGACTGCAAGGGCAGCGGCCACACCCGCCGCCGCAAGACCATCAAGGTCACCATCCCCGCCGGTATCGACGACGGCCAGACCATCTCCCTGCGGGGCCAGGGCCACGCCGGCCGCAACGGCGGCCCCACCGGCGATCTGCTGATCACCGTGCAGATCAAGCCCCATCCCCTGTTCCGCCGGGAGGGCACCTCCGTGTTCTGCGAGGCGCCCATCACCTTCACCCAGGCCACCCTGGGCGGCGAGCTGGAGATCCCCACCATCGACGGCAAGGTGAAGTACGACATCCCCGAGGGCACCCAGACGGGCACCGTGTTCCGCCTGCGGGGCAAGGGCATCCCCGTGCTCAACGGCCGGGGACGTGGCGACCAGTTCGTCACGCTGACCATTGAGACGCCCCGCAACCTGACGCGGGAGCAGAAGGACGCCCTGCGGAAGTTCAGCGAAACCCTGGGCGAGGGCAATTACGAAAAGCGCAAGAGCTTTTTCGGCAAGAAAAAGTAAGTACCCACCCTTTCGGCAATAAAAAGGTTGCGAAAGGGACAGACTTGCTGTATATTGCAAATAGGAACGATGGGCTGCGGCCCTGGGATGCAAAGGAGAGCAACATGAAAATTGCCATCGGCTGCGATCACGGCGGCTACCTGCTGAAGCAGGATCTGCTGATCTGGATGGAGGAAAACGACATCGAGTATGAGGACTTCGGCTGCTTCAGCATGGACAGCGTGGACTATCCGGTGTACGGCGAAAAGGTGGCCCGTGCGGTGGCCTCCGGCGCATACGACCGGGGCATCGTCATCTGCACCACCGGCATCGGCATCTCCATCGCCGCCAACAAGGTGAAGGGCATCCGCTGCGCCCATTGCGCCGACCCCCTCAGCGCCGAGATGACCCGGCGGCACAATGACGCCAACGTCATCGCCCTGGGGGCGGGCATGATTGGCCCCAACCTGGCCAGGCGTATGGTGGAGGTGTTTTTGAACACCCCCTTTGAGGGCGGACGCCACGCCCGCCGCGTGGGCCAGCTGGACGCCATCGAGCCGTAACAGCTTTTCCGCCCCCGGCGGAGATATGACAGAACGGGAGTTGCGAGAGTATGTCGTCAACCAAAGGATACAGCAGCTATCGAGGCAAGGGAAACCCCTGGAAGACCGTGTTCGCCATTGTGCTGGTGCTGGTGATTCTGGCCTGCGCCGGGTATCTCCTTGCCCAGAACCATATCGTATATGATGCCGAAGGCCACGCCCGGCTGGAGCTGCCCTTTTTGCAGCGCAAGCCGGCGGAGGAGACCGCCGCCCCCATCTCCCAGGACGAGGTGGAGGTGGAATATCTGCCCCCGGAGAGCAGCCTCCACGCCGTGGCCGAGCTCCATGCCGCCCAGCTTTTGCCGGGCACGCTGAAGCTGCCTCTGGAGGAGATCGTGCTGCCGGAGGACGAGGCGCTGCTGGTGGAAGTCAAGCAGCAGAATGGCGCCATCACCTATGAAACCCAGGCCGACGTGCCGCCCCAGGTCTATGTGGAGGGCGACGGCACCCTGGAGACGCTGCAAGCCATTCTGGCGGAGGACCGCTACACCGTGGCCCGCATGTCTGCCCTGTGCGACAGCTACTTCGTCCGGGCGGAGCATGACGCCGCCTTCCTCCTCGCCGGCGGCACCTTCTGGTACGACCGGGACGGCTGGACGTGGCTTGACCCGGCGTCGCCCCAGGTGCTGGGCTATCTGACGGGGCTGTGCAAGGAATACGCGGCCCTGGGCTTTGACGAAATCCTGCTGGACTATTTCAGCTATCCCCTGGCGGGACGGATGGAGAGCCTGGCCATTGACGAGAGCGTGGATCGCGTCCAGACCCTCCACGACCTGGCAGCCGCCCTGCGCGCCGCTTTGCCGGAGGACGTGGCATTGTCCGTGGTGATCCGCGCCGACCTGACGGAGGCCACCGGCCTCACCGCCGACACGGTGGAGGAGCTGTTCGACCGGGTGTACGTGGCCCCGGAGGTGGACGGCGCTTCGGCCCTGGCCACCTTGAGCGACAGCTACCGCACCACGCCGGGCCGGGTGGTGCCCATGGTCTACGCCGCCACCGGCGAGGGCAGCTACGCCGTGGTGCCTGCGGTGCAATAAAAAAGGTTCTACCCCAACTATTGACATAGAACCTTCATTTTGCAGTATTCATTACAAAGAAAAAGCGCCCCGGTTATCCGGGGCGCTTCATGCTGTCGACAACAACGTGTCGCCAGTTTGAAGCGCCACTGAGGAAGCATTCATAATGCTTCCTCAGTGGCATGGATTTTACGTGAAGGGGGACTCCCATCCCCCTTCACAATCCCCCATGCGTGCCGGATTCTGTCCTAAAAGATCCTTTCTCCGCAAGGAAAAGCGCCCCGGTTATCCGGGGCGCTTTTTGGGCTATTTGGGCTATGTATCGCAAAGGTTTCTCTTTGCTTACTTGGCCAGGGCCTTGTCGGCCTTTGCCATTTCCTCGAAGATACCGGCGTGCTTCTTGGCCACGATAGCCTTGATGACCAGCAGGACGCAGACCATGAGGGCGATCTCGATGATCAGGCAGATGGGCCAGCTCTTGATGAACGGGGCAATCAGGAAGCCCACGGCGCTGACGCACACCACGGTGATGGCGTAGGGCAGCTGGGTGGCCACGTGGTTGATGTGGTAGCAGTGGGCACCGGCGGACGCCATGATGGTGGTATCGGAGATGGGGGAGCAGTGGTCGCCGCACACGCCGCCGGCGCAGCAGGCGGCCAGGCCGATGACGCACAGGGTGGGATTGGTGCCGTAGTCGAACACCTGGCAGACAATGGGGGCCATGATGCCGATGGTGCCCCAGGAGGTACCGGTGGCGAAGGCGATGACGGAGGACAGCAGGAAGATGACGACGGGCAGGAAGTTCATCAGCGCGTCAGCATCGGCCAGCAGGTTCTCCACGAAGACGCCGGAGCCCAGGCCGCCCTTGGTCATAGAGCCCAGGGTCCAGGCGAAGCAGAGGATCAGGATGGGGCTGACCATCTGGATGAAGCCGTTGGGCACGGACTCAAAGCTCTTCTCGAAGGAGATGGCCTTGCGGCACCAGAAGTAAATGAAGGTGAACACCAGGGCCACGATGGAGCCCAGGCACAGGCCGGTGGCGGCGTCGGCATTGGCGAAGGCGTCCATGAAGGTCTCGCCGTCCCAGAAGCCGCCGGTGTAGATCATGCCGATGATGCACATGACGATCAGCACCACCACGGGCAGGATCAGATCCAGCACGGAGGACTTGCCGTTGCCTTCCTCATAGTTGTCGGCGCCGGCGAAGGGGCGATGCTCGGTGGTGAACAGATCGTCCTTGACCTGGGCGTTGTACTCATGGGTCAGCATGGGGCCGTAGTCGATGTTCAGCAGGGAGATGACGATGATCATCACCAGGGTCAGCAGGCAGTAGTAGTTGTAGGGGATCTGCTGGATGAACATCTGGATACCGGAGACGTAGCTGTCATCCACGTAGCCGGCCACGGCGGCGGCCCAGGAGGACACGGGAGCCAGCATGCAGACGGGGGCGGCAGTGGCGTCGATGACGTAGGCCAGCTTGGCGCGGGAGATCTTGTGGCTCTCGGTCACGGGGCGCATCACGGAGCCCACGGTCAGGCAGTTGAAATAGTCGTCGATGAAGATCAGCACGCCCAGCAGCATGGTCATGAGCTGTGCGCCGGCGCGGGTATGCACGGTCTTCTTGGCCCAACGACCGAAAGCAGCGGAGCCGCCGCCCTTGTTCATCAGGTCCACCATGATGCCCAGGATCACCAGGAAGATCAGAATACCAACGTTCCAGCCATCGCCGATGTTGCTGATGAGGCCGTTGCCGAACTCATCCTCGCCACCGCCGATGAACACGCGGACGGTATCCCAGGGGCGGAAGTTGGCCACCAGCAGAGAGCCGGTGAGCACGCCCAGAAACAGGGAGGAATACACTTCCTTGCTAATGAGAGCCAGGATGATAGCCACCGCCGGAGGCAGCAGGCTCCACACGGTTCCGTACACGCCGTCGGGGTACAGGAACTTCAGGGCAACCAGCAGCACGACGATGACGCACAGGGCTATGCCGTATGCGATTTTCGTACTCTTCTTTTCCATTGTGAGATTTACCTCCTCATTAAATTGGTAGTATCATTGTAGTCTTGACCAAAAAATTTGTCAAGTTCCCAATCATTTTTTTGCCATTCCCACAAGAAAAACCCCGCGGATTTGACTAATGTCACAAATTATTCACATTTATACGCCACGGCAGGGGTTTCCGGGGAGCATGGCGGCGGGAAAGTGCGCGAAGCGACGGTTTTTGTCGGGAGGGTCGGCGTTTTTTCGTCTTTTGGCGGCGGCGCGGCTTGACTTTGCAGAGGGCTTTTGCTATGCTACAAGGCGTGATTTGCTGCGATTTTTATCGCTTGACTGTGGAGGAATGGAATATGTACGATGTGCTGATCGTGGGCGGCGGCGCGGTGGGCTGCGCGGTGGCGCGGGAGCTGAGCCGATACCAATTAAATATGTGTCTGGTGGAGCGGGGCGAGGATGTGTGCGTGGGCACCTCCAAGGCCAACAGCGCCATCGTGCACGCGGGCTTTGACGCGGCCCCCGGCACGCTGAAGGCCCGCTTCAACGTGGAAGGCAGCGAGATGATGGAGGAGCTGAGCCGGGAGCTGGACTTTGACTACCGGCGCAACGGCGCCCTGGTGCTGTGCTTCCACGAGGCGGACATGCCCCGGCTGCGGGAGCTGCACCAGCGGGGCAAGAAGAACCACGTCCAGGGGCTGGAGATCCTGTGGGGCGACGCATTGCGGAAGAAGGAGCCGGCCCTCAGCGACAAGGTGTACGCTGCGCTGTACGCCCCCACCAGCGCCATCGTGTGCCCCTTCGGCATGACCATCGCTTTCTACGAAAACGCCCGGAAAAACGGCTGCCGGTTTCAATTTGACACCACCGTGGAGACCATCGAGCGCACCGGTGACCACTTCACTCTGCACACCTCCCGGGGCGACATGGAGGCCCGGGTGGTGGTGAGCTGCGCCGGGGTACACGGCGATACGCTGCACAACCAGCTGTGCCACAAGCAGTACCACACCGTGCCCCGCCGGGGCGAATACTGCCTGCTGGACAAGAAGGACGGCAGCATCGTGGACCGCACCATCTTCCAGCTGCCCTCCGCCATGGGCAAGGGCATCCTGGTGAGCCCCACGGTACACGGCAACCTGCTGCTGGGCCCCACTGCCACCGACCAGGAGGACAGGGACAGCGTGGCCACCTCCGCCGCCGGGCTGGACACGGTGCTGTCCACCGCCGGACGCAGCGTGCCGAACCTGCCGGTGCGGGACGTGATCACCAGCTTCGCCGGGCTGCGGGCCCATCTGGCGGAGACCGACGACTTCGTCATCGGCGAGAGCGCCGAGAACTTCTTTGAGGCACTGGGCGTCGAGAGCCCCGGCCTCACCTCCGCCCCCGCCATCGGCCGGTATCTGGCAAAGGCGGTGGCGGAAAAGCTCCACGCCGCCGAAAAGGCGGACTTCGACCCCACCCGCCGGGACATTCCCCATCTGCGGGAGATGACTTTTGAAGAGCGGGCCGCCCTGGTGGCGGAAAACCCCGCCTACGGCAACGTGATCTGCCGCTGCGAGGGCATCAGTGAGGGTGAAATCGTGGAGGCCATTCACCGGGGCGCACGGTCGCTGGACGGCGTGAAGCGGCGGTGCCGGGCCGGTATGGGCCGGTGCCAGGGCGGCTTCTGCTCCCCCAAGGTGATGGCGCTGCTGTGCCGGGAGCTGGGGGTGCCCATGGAGGCGCTGACCAAGTCCGGCGGCGGCAGCTATCTGGTGCAGGGCATGACCAAGGAGGCACAGGCATGAAGAAGGTACAACTGGCTATCGTAGGCGGCGGCCCCGCGGGGCTGGCAGCTGCCATCGCCGCCCGGGAGGCGGGCTTGCAGGACATTCTCATCATCGAGCGGGGCGAAGCGCTGGGCGGCATTTTGAACCAGTGCATCCACGCCGGTTTCGGCCTCCACACCTTCGGCCAGGAGCTGACGGGCCCGGAGTACGCCCAGCGGTTCATCGACCGGGTGGAGGCTATGAAAATCCCCTACCTGCTGGGCACCATGGTGCTGGACATCAATGAGAATAAGGTATTGACCGTCACCGGGCGGGAGACGGGGCTCATTCAGATCCAGGCCGAGGCCATCGTGCTGGCCATGGGCTGCCGGGAGCGGCCCCGTGGGGCGCTGAACATCCCCGGCACACGGCCCGCCGGCATTTACAGCGCCGGCACCGCCCAGCGGCTGGTGAACATGGAGGGCTATCTGCCCGGCAAGAACGTGGTCATTCTGGGCAGCGGCGACATCGGCCTCATCATGGCCCGCCGCATGACGCTGGAGGGGGCCAAGGTCCACGCCGTGGCAGAGGTGATGCCCTATTCCGGCGGATTGAAGCGGAACATCGTCCAGTGTCTGGATGACTTCAACATCCCCCTGCTCCTGTCCACCACAGTGGTGGACATTCAGGGCCAGGGCCACATTGAGAGCGTGACACTGGCCCAGGTGGATGAGCGGCGCAAGCCCATCCCCGGCACGGAGCAGGTCATTCCCTGCGACACGCTGCTGCTCAGCGTGGGTCTGCTGCCGGAGAATGAATTGAGCCTCAGCGCCGGGGTGGCGCTGGACGGCGTCACCGGCGGGCCGGTGGTGGGCGACGACCTGGCCACTTCGGTGCCCGGCGTGTTCGCCTGCGGCAACGTGCTGCACGTCCACGACCTGGTGGACTTCGTCAGCGAGGAGGCGGGCCGGGCAGGCCGCAGCGCGGCGGAATACGTGCTGCACCGCCGCAGCGCAGGCCGCACCGTGGCCCTCCGGGGCAGCAGCGGCGTGCGCTACACCGTGCCCCAGCACATTGACGCCGATGCCATGGCCGACACCGTTACCGTCCGGTTCCGGGTGGGCCAGCCCTATCGGGGCGCGGCGCTGTGCGCCTGGGCGGGAGACAAGCTGATTCGCCGGATCCCCAAGCGGATATTGACCCCCGGCGAGATGGAGAGCTTCCCCATCCGCAAGGCGGACATCCCCGCGGACTGCGACACCATCACCTTTACCGTAGAGGAGGCGGCACAATGACGAGACAACTGACCTGCATCGGCTGCCCTATGGGCTGCCAGCTCACCGCCACCATCGAAAACGGCGTGGTGACGGAGGTGACGGGCAACACCTGTAAGCGGGGCGACGACTACGCCCGGAAGGAGTGCGTGGCGCCCATGCGCACCATCACCGGCACCGTGCGCATGGCGGACGGACGGGTGATCTCCGTGCGGACGCGGACGGACGTGCCCAAGGAGAAGATGTTCGACGTGGCGGACGCCTTTAACCGCGCCCGGCCCAAAGCGCCCCTCCACATCGGCGACGTGGTGATCGCCGACGTGTGTGGCACCGGCGTGGACGTGGTGGCCACGGCCAACCGGGAATAAGACCTGTGCCCCAAAATGGCGATGCCATTTTGGGGCATTTTTATGGGGAAAAGGTGCGGCGGTTTGCGTCCGGCGGGGCCAGTGCGGTGATGCCATGTGTTTTTCCGGGGAGCATCCGGTAGTCGCCCCCTCATCCGTCACGGCCCGTTGGGCCGTGCCACCTTCCCCCCGTGGGGGAAGGCAGGGCAATCTATGGGACGCCCTGCCCTATCGTTCGCTGGGATGCCATTCTTCACCGGCGAAAATCATATCGTCCACGTCGCCACGGTCGGGCCTGCGATCTTCCATTTCGGTGCCCCCCTTCCCTTTTGATGACTAATGGGGCATTCTATGCATCGGCGGGGCGGGGCGTGCTTATGCAATGTGACGATTTTTCGCGGGTTCTTTTGGCGGGGGCTACAAGTTTCTTGCCTTTACGGGAAAAATGGGTATAATAATGGGGTCAGACAGAGAAACGAGGTGGCGCCATGGAGCGGTTTTTGGCAGGACAGGTGGATATTGCGGTCATCGGCGCGGGCCACGCCGGCATTGAGGCGGCGCTGGCAGCGGCGCGGATGGGCCTGGACACCATTGTGTTCACCATCAACCTGGACGCCGTGGGCAACATGCCCTGCAACCCCGCCATCGGCGGCACCGGCAAGGGCCACCTGGTGCGGGAGCTGGACGCCCTGGGCGGCGAGATGGCCAAGGCCGCCGACCGGGCCTGCATACAGTACCGGATGCTCAATCGCGGCAAGGGGCCGGCGGTGTGGTCGCTGCGGGCCCAGGCCGACCGCCGGGAGTACCAGCGCATCATGAAGGCCACGCTGGAGCGGCAGGAGCGCCTGACGGTGCGTCAGGGCGAGGTGGTGGCCATTGAGGCGGAGGAGGGCCGGGTGCGCCGGGTGGTGCTGCGGACGGGGGCGGTTTACGAGGCCAAGGCCGTGGTCATCGCCTCGGGCACCTATCTCCGGGGCCGCACCATCATCGGGGAGTGCATTGAGGAATCCGGCCCCGACGGCATGCACGCCGCTACCGCCCTCACCGACTCGTTGCTGCAAATGGGGTTGCCATTGCGGCGGTTCAAGACCGGGACGCCGCCCCGCATCAACGCCCGGACGGTGGACTTCTCCAAAATGGAGCTTCAGACCGGGGACGAACACCCCCTCCCCTTCAGCTTCTCCACCCGGGAGACGCCGGAGAACCGGGCGGTGTGCTACCTCACCTACACCAATGAGCGCACCCACCAGATCATCCGGGAGAATTTAGACCGCAGCCCCATTTACACCGGCGTTATCGACGGCGTGGGGCCCCGATATTGCCCCTCCATTGAGACAAAGGTGGTGCGGTTTGCCGACAAGCCCCGGCACCAGCTGTTCATCGAGCCCATGGGGCTGGACACCGAGGAATTATACGTCCAGGGCTTCTCCTCCTCCCTGCCGGAGGAGGTGCAGATTCAGATGCTGCACACCGTGCCGGGGCTGGAAAAGGCCGTGATGCAGCGGCCTGCCTACGCCATTGAGTACGACTGCATCGACCCCCTGGCCCTGAAGCCCACGCTGGAGACCAAGGCGGTGGCCGGGCTCTACGGCGCGGGACAGTTCAACGGCTCCAGCGGCTACGAGGAGGCGGCGGTGCAGGGCTTTGTGGCGGGCGTGAACGCGGCGCTGGCCCTCCTGGGCCGGGAACCGCTTGTTCTCAAGCGCAGCGAGAGCTACATCGGCACGCTGATCGACGATCTGGTGACCAAGGGCACTGAGGAGCCCTACCGGATGATGACCAGCCGCAGCGAATACCGGCTGCTGCTGCGCCAGGACAACGCCGACCGGCGGCTGATGCCCATCGGCCACACCCTGGGCCTGGTCAGCGACGGGCAGATGGCGGCGGTGGAGGCGAAATACGATGCCGTGGAGCGGGAGATACAGCGCCTTTCACACACCGGCGTGGCGGCCACGGCGGTCATCAACAGTCTTTTGGCCCGGCGGGGCACCGCCCCACTCACCGACGGGGCCCGGCTCATCGACCTGCTGCGGCGGCCGGAGCTTTCCTACGCCGACCTGCGGCCCTTCGACCCCGCTCCCGCCCAGCTGACGGCGGCGGAGGCGGAACAGGTGGAGATCACGGTGAAATACGAGGGGTACATCCGCCGCCAGCTCCGTCAGGTGGAGGACTTCGCCAACCTGGAAAAGCATCTGATTCCCGAAAACACCGATTACAGCGCCATCCAGGGCCTGCGGCTGGAAGCGCGGGAGAAATTGGCCCTGGTGCAGCCCCGGAACCTGGGGCAGGCCGGGCGGGTGTCCGGCGTAAGCCCGGCGGACATCGCCGCGCTGATGATTTATTTGGAAAAACGCTGAGGGGCGGGCGGTTGTCGCCCCCTCATCCGCCCCAGTGTGCGCACTGGGGCACCTTCTCCCCGAGGAGAAGGCGGTTTTGTTTGTTTTTTATCACGTTTTTTGTGATGATAGACCAAGGAGGAACCCACTATGGGTAAAGCACGGTTTTTACTGGCGCTGTGGGCGGCCAAGCTGTCCATTCCGGCGCTGAAAATCACCCGTCACAACGGCACCGACTTCCCCGGCGCGCTGGCGCTGAAGCTGTGCCCCGACTTTTTGCGCTATGTGCCCCGGCCGCCGAAAATGATCGCGGTGACGGGCACCAACGGCAAGACCACCGTGGCCAACATGCTGGAGGACATTCTGGAGCGCCGGGGCCATCGGCTGCTGACCAACCGGGCAGGCTCCAACATTGCCAGCGGCGTCAGCACGGCGTTCATCTACGGCAGCGACCTGCTGGGGCGCACCAAATGCGACGTGGCGGTGCTGGAAATCGACGAGCGCTCCGCCCCCCGGATTTACCCCTACGTGAAGCCGGACTATATCGTGGTGACCAATCTCTTCCGGGACAGCATTATGCGCAACGCCCACCCCGGCTATATCGCCGACATTCTGACCGCTAACTTCCCCCGGGAGAGCAAGCTGATTCTCAACGCCGACGATCTCATTTCCGCCACGGTGGCCCCGGACAACGACCGGGTGTATTTCGCCATCGGGCCCATGGAGGGCGACGTGCAGGAATGCGAAAACCTCTTAAACGATATGCGCATCTGCCCCCGGTGCGCCGGGAAGCTGCGGTACGACTACCGCCGCTACCACCACATCGGCCACGCGGTGTGCCAGAGCTGCGGCTTCGCCTCCCCGGCGGCGGACTATTTCGCCCACGACGTGGACGTGGCGGGCGGCACCATGGCTCTCACCGAGGCGGGGCAGGATTACAATTACCGCCTCATTGCTGACGGCGTACACAATATTTACAATATGGTGACGGTGATTGCCGCCCTGCGGGAATTGGGCCTCACCCACGAGGAAATCCGGGAGGGCTTCGGCCACACCGCCATCCTCTCCACCCGCCTGAGCCGGGAGACAGTGGAGGGCGTGGACATCATCATGCAGATGTCCAAGGACAAAAACGCCCTGGCGTGCAGCCGCAACTTCGACGCAATCCGCCACACGGCGGGGGACAAGGAGCTGCTGGTGATGATGAACTGCATGGGCGTGGCCAAAAACTGGTCGGAGAATCCCAGCTGGATGTACGACACCGACTTTGAGTTCTTAAACCGGGACGACGTGGTGCAGCTGGTGTGCGCTGGGCCGAGAGCCAGGGACTATAAGCTGCGGCTGCTGCTGGCGGGCATCCCCGAGGAGAAAATCACCGTGGAGGAGGACGAGTTCCGGGCGGTGGAACGGCTGCAACGGAAGCCCGGCCATCAGATTTACATTCTCTACGGC
>JAFSMA010000102.1 GCA_017448145.1 Oscillospiraceae bacterium
ATGCTGGGCGGCGGCGTCATCGTCCAGCGCTTCGGCGATCTGATTCGCGGCCAGCGCAGCACGGAGAAGCGGCTTTCCGAGAGCTTCGTCACCCCCACCCTGGCGGCCACGGCGGGGGATCTGAGCCTGGTGATGCCCAAGCGGATTCTGGATGGCATCATCGAGATGATTTATGCCCTGGATAAAATCGCCCCCGGCACCGCCAACGACGACACCCTGCTCTACGGCGTGGAGGTGAAGTTCTACAACATGGAGGTGGCCCTGGACGAGAATCTCCAGACCTGCCACGAAAACCTGTTCGTCATCGGCGACGGCAGCGGCGTCACCCATTCCCTGAGCCACGCCAGTGCCAGCGGTGTATACGTGGCCCGGCACCTGGCGGAAAAGCTGGGGTAAAGGGTTATATTGTGCAAAAAAAGCGGGCGCAAGCCCGCTTTTTTGTGTGTGGGAGGAAAAAGGGCGGAGCAGCGCCCCGCCCCTACGAAGAAAACAGCCTTCCCCCACGGGGGGAAGGTGGCACGGCCCAACGGGCCGTGACGGATGAGGGGGCGATTTTGCAGCGACTTACGGTAGGCGGGCGGTCATCGCCCCCTCATCCGCTTCGCTTCGCTCAGCACCTTCCCCCCAAGGGGAAGGCGGGGCGGGATTTTGTTACTGCTCACTATCCACCCGGCCTGGGTGGGTATCGTTACCTGGGCGGCGGGCGATTCGTGAATCGCCCCTACGGTGTAATCATGGCGGCATCGGTTTTTTCGTAGGGGCGCTTCATGAAGCGCCCGGTTGCCGGTTGGCGGGGTTGCGGAAGGGCAGGGGGCTGCGTAGGGCGCGACGACTCGGCGCGCCGTTGCTTTCCCGCCAAGGGGAAGGCAGGGCGGGAATGGCCACCGTATGCCGCGAAACCTGCCTGTGGCGGTTATGGTCACCGCGTAGGCGGGACACATAGGTCCCGCCCTACGAAGAAAACAGCCTTCCCCCCAAGGGGAAGGCGGGGAGGGAATGGCCGCCGAATGCCATACAATCCACCCCGGCGGTTTTGCCTTGCCGGGCTGGGGGCGGACAGAGTCGTCCGCCCCTACGGCGGGGATTGCCGCAAAAAAGCATCGCAGATTTCGCGCCCGCAGGCGCGAACCAATGAAATCCGAAAAAACTGACGACATGCGCGTCAGTTTTTTCACTTCTCAGGCTACGAAGTGTGCGAATAGTGCGCCGGAGGCGTACTATTCGTGCGCGCAGTAGACTGCAATCCTATTGTCAAAAAACGGCATAGCCGTTTTTTGACAGGCTAAAAAAAGCGGGCGCAGGCCCGCTTTTTTTAATCCTCCAGCTCCACGGTGATGTTGTCGGTGCCGTGGCGCTCGAACTCGCCCATGTAGTCCTCCATCCGGGCCTGGATCTCCTCGTAATTCTCCGCCGTGATGGGGGGATCGTCCAGATCCCGCAGGGCCATTTCCTGGGCCAGAATTTCGAAAAACGTCTCGTCCTCATAGGCCATGATGGCCTCGTGGATGCCGCCCTCGGCGAAGGCCCGGGAGGGGATGATCTCCCCCTGGTACACCTCCGTCAGCCGGGCCATGCCGTGTTCCAGACAGTGGGAGAACACCAGGCTCTCCACCTCGTCGTACTCGGTGATCCTGTCGTCGCCCCGGGTGGAGTTCATCACCCAGTTGCCGATATACACCAGATCCAGCAGCCGCCGGAATTGCTTTTGCGTCAGCTTGATTTCCATACGCCACCTCCTGTGGGGTAAACTGTACTTCGGCCACCATTATAGCACGGAGTCCCTTTGATTTCCACTGAAAAAACAGGGCGTTCCCCCAATTTTTCCCTTGTGAATGGCGTCCATTCAGTGTATAATCAATCAGTTAATGAAAAAATGAGGAGTCATTACATGGATAATCGTCCCATCGGGGTGTTCGACTCCGGCCTGGGCGGGCTTACCGCCGTGTCGGAGATACGGCGCATCCTGCCCTCTGAGAACATTATATACTTCGGCGACACGTCCCGTGTGCCCTACGGCGGACGCAGCCGGGAAACGCTGCTGAAATACGCCCGGCAGGACGTGCGCTTTCTCCGGTCGTTCGACATCAAGGCCATCGTGGTGGCCTGCGGCACCGTGTCCACCAACGCCCTCACAGAGCTGCGGCAGGAGAACGACCTGCCCATCCTGGGGGTGGTAGACCCCGCCTGCGCCAGGGCCGTGAAGGTGTCCAGGGGCGGGCGCATTGGCCTCATCGCCACCGCCGCCTCCGTCCGCTCCGGGGCCTACGAGCGGCAGCTTCTGGCCCTGAAGCCCGACGCCGCCGTCATTGCCAAGCCCTGCCCGCTGTTCGTCCCCCTGGTGGAGAACGGGCGGTATCACCGGGGCGACGTGGTGGTGGAGACGGTGGCCGAGGAGTATCTGGCGCCGCTGCGGGACGCCGGGGTGGACACGCTGATTCTGGGCTGCACCCATTACCCGCTGCTGACGGACGTGATCGCCGACGTGATGGGCAGCGGCGTGGCCCTTATCAACACCGGCGGCGAGGCCGCCTGGGAGCTCAAGCGCACGCTGACCGCCTCGGGCGCCCTGGCGGAGGAGCGGCAGGGGGGCGAGGCCTTCTATGCCAGCGACATCAGCGGCGATTTTTCCGCCATCGCCCGGGAGTTCCTCCACGAGGACATCCCCCACGTCCACAGCGTGGAGATCGAGCGGTATTGATATGGAGCATTTCACCTTTACCCTTGTGAGCGTCACCTCCGCCGGGGAGATAAGCGACACCCTGCGCTTCACCGGCAGCGGGCGGATGAAAAAGACGGCGGACGGCTGGCTGCTGCGGTACACGGGCAGCGACGGGGCCGGCAACGGCGTCACGTCGTCCCTGAAACTGTGGGACGACGGCCGCCGGGCCGTCATCCTCAACGACGCCTACCATTTACCACTGGACGCCGAGGCGGAGGCAGAGCTGCACCTGCCCGCCCCCGGCGGCACCCTTTCCCTTACCGCCGTCACCCGCCGCCTTTCCTGGCGGATAGGGGAGCGGGATGGGGAGATCATACTGGACTATACGCTGTGTCAGGGCGGCAGCTCCGCTGCGGATATGCACCTGACCATGGCTTTGAAAGAGGAGAGAGAAACGATATGAACATGATGCAAAGCGCCAAAGACCAGATCCTGCGCCTGACGGAGAACGCCTATCGCGCCGCGGTGGCGGAGGGGTTGCTGCCGGAGGGCGTCACGGTGGTGCCCGCGGTGGAGGTGCCCAAGGACGTGCGCAACGGCGACTATACCACCACCTACTGCCTGGCCGCCGCCAAGGCCATGAAGAAGAATCCACGGGAAGTGGCCGCCATTCTCACCGGTAAAATGGATTTGGAGGGCAGCTATTTCACGGAGGTGTCCATCGCCGGCCCCGGCTTTCTGAATTTCCGACTGGGCAGCCGCTGGTACGGCGACACCGTGGCCGCCATTGAGGCGGAGGGCATGGACTACGGCGCTAACGACAGCCTGCAGGGGCAGAAGATCATGGTGGAGTTCGTGTCCGCCAACCCCACCGGCCCCATGCACATGGGCAACGCCCGGGGCGGCGTGCTGGGGGACACCCTGGCCTCCGTGCTGGCCAAGAACGGCGCCCACGTGTGGCGGGAGTTCTACGTCAACGACGCCGGCAACCAGATCGAGAAGTTCGCCAAGAGTTTGGAGGCCCGGTATCTCCAGATCATTCTGGGGGAGGACGCCGTGGCCTTCCCCGAGGACGGCTACCAGGGCGAGGACATCCGCGACCTGGCCCGGGCCTTTTACGACATCCACGGCGACGCCTATGTGAACGTGGACGAGGCCAAGCGTCACGCCGACCTGGCCCGGTTCGGCCTGGACCGCAACATCCCCAAGATGAAAACCGACCTGGAGCGCTACGGCATCCGGTACGACCAGTGGTTCTTCGAGTCCACCCTCCACGAGAGCGGCTACGTGGCCGACTCTGTCCAGGCCCTCACCGACCGGGGCTACACCTACGAGAAGGACGGCGCGCTGTGGCTGGCCACTTCCCGGATTTTGGCCGACGCCCTGCGGGCCCAGGGCAAGAGCCAGGAGGACATCGCCCGCCTGGAGCTGAAGGACGACGTGCTGCGCCGGGCCAACGGCTTCTACACCTATTTTGCCGCCGACATCGCCTACCACCGCAATAAATTTGCGGTGCGGGGCTTCGACAAGGTCATCAACGTGTGGGGCGCTGACCATCACGGTCACGTGGCCCGCCTCAAGGGCGCCATGGACGCCCTGGGCCTGGACGGCGAGCACCGGCTGGACATCGTGCTGATGCAGCTGGTGAAGCTGGTGGAGAACGGCGAGGTGGTGCGTATGTCCAAGCGCACCGGCAAGGCCGTCAGCCTCACGGACCTGCTGGACATGGTGCCCGTGGATGCCTGCCGCTACTTCTTCAACGCCAAGCCCGAGACCCAGATGGAGTTCGATTTAGGCCTGGCCGTCCGCCAGGACAGCGAAAACCCGGTGTACTACGTTCAGTACGCCCACGCCCGCATCTGCACCCTGCTGAAAAATCTGGCTGCCGAAGGGTATACCGTCCCCGCCGCGGCGGAGGTGGACTTCTCCCTGCTGGGTGCCCCGGAGGAGCTGGCCCTCATCAAGGAGCTGGGCCGGTACGGCGACGTGGTGGCCCTGGCGGCGCGGAACTACGACCCCAGCTTCATCAACCGTTACCTGACAGAGCTGGCCGCCGCCTTCCACAAGTTCTACAACGCCTGCCGCATCAAGGGCGAGGAGGCGGCCCTCCTGTCCGCCCGGTTGAAGCTGGCGGACACCACCCGCTCCGTGCTGCGCAACGCCATGACCCTCATCGGCTGCGCCGCCCCGGAGAAGATGTAAAAAATCTGCGATGCTTTGAAAAAGTGCCGCCTTGCCGGCGGCACTTTTTTACACTACCCATGAAAAGGAGGGACGCGCCATGGCGCAGGATCACCTTTGGCCCGGCGGGCCGGTGTATTATTACGGCGACGGCGTGTTCCGCCCCTCCACCGACTCCTTTCTGCTGGGTGGCTTTGCCCCCGTCCGTCGGGGCGACCGGGTGTGCGACCTGGGGGCGGGCATGGGGCTGCTGGGCCTGCTGCTGTGGGCCCGGGAGCCCTCCGTATCGGTGACGGCGGTGGAGCTGTCGCCGATGGGGTGCGACATGTGCCGCCGCATGGCAGACCAAAACGGCATGGACATGACGGTGGTGGAAACGGATTTTCGTGACCGGGCCGCTCTGCCCATGGGCAAGCACGACCTGGTGGTGTGCAACCCGCCCTACTTTTCCCTGCCCTCCGGGGCCGCCGCAAAAGTTCGGCCCGGGGAGGCCCGGTCGGAGGTGACGGCCACGCTGGAGGACGTGCTGTCCGCCGCCGCGTGGCTGCTGCCCACCGCCGGGCGCCTTGCCATGGTGTACCGCCCGGAACGGCTGACGGACCTGCTCTGCGCCGCCCGCTGCCACGGCCTGGAGCCCAAGCGGCTGCGGCTGGTGCACCACGACGCCCGCTCCGCCCCCTCCATGGTGCTGCTGGAATGCCGCCGTGGCGGCCGTCCCGGCCTTGCGGTGGAACCGCCGCTGCTGCTGCGCAGCGATGCCGGGCAGGAGACGGAGGACGTAAAAACCGCCTATTTTCGACACAGGGAGGAACCGTAAATGGCCGGAACGCTCTATCTGGTGGCCACGCCCATCGGCAACCTGGGGGACTTCTCCCCCCGGGCCGTGGAGACGCTGCGCCAAGCCGACTTCATCGCCGCCGAGGATACCCGGGTCAGCGTGAAGCTCTTAAACCATTTTGACATCAAAAAGCCTATGGTGTCCTACCATGAGCACAATAAAGCCGCCGCCGGGCCCGCTGTGTTGGAGCGGATTTTGGCGGGAGAGACCTGCGCATTGGTGACGGACGCCGGTATGCCCGCCATCTCCGACCCCGGCGAGGATCTGGTGCGGCTGTGCGCCGAAAACGGCGTCACCGTCCAGGCCATCCCCGGCTGCTGCGCCGCCGTCAGCGCCCTGGCGGTGTCCGGCCTGCCCACGGGCCGCTTCACCTTTGAGGGCTTCCTGTCGGCCCGTCCCCAGGAGCGGCGGGAGCAGCTCAAGGCCCTCAGCGGCGAGACGCGCACCATGGTGTTCCACGAGGCGCCCCACAAGCTGCGGCCTACCCTGGCGGACATGGCGGCCATCTTCGGCCCCGATCGTCCCGTCGCGCTGTGCCGGGAGCTGACCAAGCTCCACGAGGACACCATGCGCACCACCCTGGGCGATGCCGTGGCCTATTATGACCACAACGAGCCCCGGGGCGAATACGTGCTGGTGGTGGCAGGCCGCACCGCGGACGCCGCCCCCGCGCTGACGCTGGCCGAGGGGGTGGCCCGTGTGCTGGCCCTCCGGGCAGGGGGCATGAAGATGAAGGAGGCCGTCCGCGTCACGGCGGACGACACGGGTCTGAACCGCAACGAGCTCTATCAGGCCGCACTAAACGCCCAATAGATTGGCGAAATATCGTCAATCCGCCGGCCTGTCCCCGTTATCCGCGCCGCCGGCCACAGCAGCATAAAAAATCCCCGCCCATCGCCGGGCGGGGATTTTTTGCGCAGAATGCCGTTACTGATTCTTCAGCTCTTTCAGACACTTGGGGCAGATGTTCTTACCCTTGAAGTTGATAATGTCTTTGCTGCCGTCGCAGAAAATACAGGTGGGGCGGTACTTTTTCAGCACGATGGCCGAGCCGTCCACGTAGATCTCCAGGGGGTCCTTCTCCGCGATGTCCAGGGTGCGGCGCAGCTCAATGGGCAGCACGATGCGGCCCAGCTCGTCTACCTTACGTACGATGCCAATTGATTTCACTTTCTATCTCCTCTATCTCTCAAAACAGCCTTGCCGAAACGAAAAATCGTCAGCATATCTTGTTCCTTGCATATTGTGACACAATTTGCATGGTTTGTCAACTATGGAACGGCTAAAATGACAATTATTTCACAAATAATCGCTATTTTCTCAGCATATTGTAGAGGGAGATAGGGGGAGAGGCCATGGCGATGGACGCGGTGTGGACGATTTTGACGGTGACGGCGGTGGCGTGGGGCGCTGCCACGGGGCGGATGGGCCAGGTGAGCGCCGCGGCGCTGGAGGGGGCGGCGGCGGGGGTGCAGCTGTGTCTTTCCCTGGCGGGGGCGGTGTGCCTGTGGTCGGGGGTGATGGAGCTGCTGCGGCGGTGCGGCCTGGCGGAAAAGCTGGCGGGGCTGCTGCGGCCCGTGCTGGGGCGGCTGCTGCCCCGGGCGGCGGCCAACCCGGACACCCTGGCGGCCCTCAGCGGCAATATGTCCGCCAATCTGCTGGGGCTGGGCAACGCCGCCACGCCCCTGGGCATGGAGGCGGCCTGCGCCATGGCGGCGGGCTGCGGCGGCAGGGCGTCGGATGAGCTGGTGCGATTGGTGGTGCTGAACACCGCTTCCATTCAGCTGCTGCCCACCACGGCGGCCTCCCTGCGCTCGGCCCTGGGCAGCGCCGCGCCGCTGGACATCCTGCCCTGCGTGTGGGTCAGCTCGGCCCTGTCGGTGGCGGCGGGCCTGCTGGCGGCGCGGCTGCTGGAGGGGGTGTGGCGGTGAGCGACTACGTGGTGCCGGTGCTGCTGGCGGGGGCGGCGCTGTACGCCCTGGCCCGGCGCAAGGACGTGTACGCCGCCCTCACCGACGGCGCGGCGGAGGGGCTGAAAACCGTGTGGCGCATCTTCCCCTCCCTGGTGGCGCTGCTGACGGCGGTGTATATGTTCCGTGCCAGCGGGGCGCTGGACAGCCTGACGGCGTGGTGCGCCCCGGCGCTGGGGTGGCTGGGAGTGCCGCCGGAGACGGCGGGCATCATGCTGGTGCGGCCCATCAGCGGCAGCGCCGCCCTGGCGGTGGCGGGGGAGGTAATGGCAGCCCACGGGCCCGACAGCACCGTAGGCCGCACGGCGGCGGTGATGCTGGGGTGCAGCGAGACCACGTTCTACACCGTGGCGGTGTATTTCGGCGCGGCCCGCATCCGCCGCACCCGCCACACCATTCCCGCCGCCCTCGTGGCCGATGTAACCGGCTTTTTAGCGGCGGCGTGGACGGTGAAGCTGTTTTTCCCGGAGTAGCCGGTTTTTAGGCAGGAAAAAGCCCGCCGGACGAAAGTCCGGTGGGCTTCAGATTGTCAAAAAAGCATCGCAGATTTCGCGCCCGCAGGCGCGAACCCATGAAATCCGAAAAAAGTGACGACATGTACCCCAAGGGCACTGGCTCCACCAGCCGCTCATGCTTCGCGGGGTGTCGCTGGCGCGCGTCACTTTTTTCACATCTCAGGCTACGAAGTGTGCGAATGGTGTGCCTCCGGCGCACCATTCGTGCGCGTAGTAGACTGCAATCCCATTGTCAAAAAACGGCGGAGCCGTTTTTTGACAGGCTCAAGCCCACCGGACGAAAGTCCGGTGGGCTTCTTTTTTTCACATGTACCGGTGATTATTCAGCGGGGCTGATAGCACCATTGGGACATGTATCGGCGCAAGTACCGCAGTCCAGGCAGGAATTGGCGTCGATCACATAGCGATCATCACCCTGGGAAATCGCACCCACGGGACATACGTCCGCGCAAGCGCCGCAGCTGACGCAAGCAGAACCGATCTGATAAGCCATAACAGCACCTCCTATTAAGATTGGTACAGTCATTGTATCATGAAAATGAAAAAAAGCAATACCCATGTTTCGCCAAAATCTCTCCCCCTGGCGGAAATTGACAGCCCTTTGCCCCTATGGTACAATCAGAAAAAAACAATGAGGAGGCATCGTCATGGCGTATACCTATGGGTTTTATGAACAAAGCGCCGCCTACGTCCGCTCCTGCTGGCCCCATGAGGCGGAGATCGGCCTGGTGCTGGGCAGCGGCTGCGGCCCTCTGGCCGACAGCATCACCCACCGGGTGGAGATCCCCTATGAGGACATCCCCAACTTCCTGCGCTCCACCGTGTCCACCCACGCGGGCAAGCTGATTCTGGGCACGCTCTCCGGCAAAAAGGTGGCCTGTATGTCCGGCCGCTTCCACTCCTATGAGGGCTACGACTTCGAGCAGCTGGCGGCCCCGGTGCGGCTGTTCCGGCTGCTGGGCTGCCGCTGCGTGGTGCTGACCAACGCCGCCGGTGGCGTCAACCTCCACTACCGGCCCGGCGACGTGATGATCATTGCCGACCATATCAAGCTCATGGGCCACAGCCCCATGCGGGGGCCCAACGTGGCGGAATTCGGCCCCCGGTTCTTCGACGTGAGCAAAATGTACACCCCCGAGCTGCGGCGCATCGCCCGGGAGTGCGCGGCCCTCAGCGGCCTCACCGTCCACGAGGGCGTCTACTTCTTCATGCCCGGCCCCCAGTTTGAGACCCCTGCGGAGATCCGGGCCATCCGGGCCCTGGGAGGAGACGCGGTGGGTATGTCCACCGTCACCGAGGCCCTCACCGCCGCCCACTGCGGCATGCCCTGCCTTGCCTTCAGCGTCATCACCAACATGGCCGCCGGTATCCTGGATCAGCCTCTGTCCGACCAGGAGGTGAACCAGGTGGGCCATAAGATCGCCGGGGCTTTCAGCGCGTATCTGGGAAAGGTGGTAGAGCGCCTGTGAGCCGCCTGCTGCTGAAAAACGGCCTGCTGTACACCCCGGATGGGGTCATCACCGGGTATCTGGCGGTGGAGGGCAGGGCCATCACCTACGTGGGCACCGCCCGCCCGGCGGGGGACTTCGACAGGGAAAAGGACCTGTCCGGCAAGCTGGTGCTGCCCGGCCTGGTCAACGGCCACACCCACACCGCCATGACGCTGCTGCGGGGCGTGGGCAGCGACCTGCCCCTGCAAAGCTGGCTGTTCGACAGGGTTTTCCCGGTGGAGGCCCGGCTGACGGCGGAGGACATCGCCGCCGGTACCGCCCTGGCGCTGCTGGAGATGATCGGCTGCGGCACTACCTCCTTCACCGATATGTATTTCCATCCCCAGGTGGCGGCGGAGCTGGTGGAGAAAAGCGGCATGAAGGCCAATCTCTGCTATCCCGTCCAGGCCTTTGACCCCGGGGAGACGTATGAAAAGAACCGGTCCGCCCGGGCGCTGGAAGCCCTGTGGCGGGACTGCCACGGCATGGCGGAGGGCCGGGTCCTGGTGGACGGCTGCCTCCACGCCGAGTATACCTGCCACGACGACGTGGCCGCCGGGGTGGCCGCCTTTGCCAAAGAAAAGGGGCTGCACATGCACGTCCATCTCAGCGAGACGGACAGCGAGCACCGCCAGTGCCTGGCCCGCCACGGCTGCACTCCCGCCGCCTGGATGGAGGGCCGGGGCGTGTTCGACGTGCCCTGCTCCGCCGCCCACTGCGTGTGGGTCACGCCGGAGGACAGGGCCATTTTCCGCCGCCGGGGCGTCACCGTCATCCACAACCCCAGCAGCAACATGAAGCTGGGCAGCGGCTTCGCCCCGGTGCCGGAGCTGCTGGCGGAGGGGGTCAACGTGGCCCTGGGCACCGACGGCGCCGCCAGCAACAACAATCTGGACATGGTGGAGGAGCTGCACCTGGCGGCCATCCTCCACAAGGGCCGCCGCCACGATGCCGCCGCAGTGCCCTGCGCCGCCGCCATCGCCATGGCCACCCGGGCCGGCGCCGTGGCCCAGGGCCGGGCCGACTGCGGCCTGCTGGCCCCGGGCATGCGGGCCGACCTGATGGCCATTGACCTGGACCGGCCCCATCTCACCCCCTGCCTGGACGCCGCTGCCCTGGTGACGTACAGCGCCCAGAGCGCCGACGTGTGCCTCACCATGGCGGATGGGAAAATCCTCTATGAAAACGGGGAATTTCTGACGCTGGACAGGGAGAAAATCCTCTTTGAAGCCCGGGCCGCCGCCCGGCGAATCTACGGATAAGGAGGGCACCATGGAGAGAGCCGACAAAGATCTGGCATTTATGCTGCAATATGAAAACGTGGCCTGGTATGACCGGGGTGCCGTCCGCATTCTGGACCGCCGGGTGTACCCCCGGCAGGTGTCCTTCGTCACCTGCCGAAGCCATGAGGAGGTGGCTGCCGCCATCGCCGCCATGGTCACCCAGTCCACCGGGCCCTACACCGCCGCCGCCATGGGCATGGCGCTGGCGGCCTGGGAGTGCCGGGGGCAGAGCGCGGAGGCCCAGCGGGCCCATCTCCGCGCCGCCGCCTATACCATCTCCCACGCCCGGCCCACCACCGTGGGGCGGATGGAGCGCATCACCGGCGGCTGCCTCCACTGGGCGGAGGAGGCCCTGGACAGGGGAGAGAGTGACCTGGCCGACGGCATCCGGGACTACACCGTGGCCGTGAACAACGTGCGCTACGGCAAGGTAGAGCGGATGGCGGGGTATCTGGCGGAGCAGTTTCCCGCCCACGGCGCGGTGATGACCCAGTGCTTCGGCGAGACCATTGTGGGCATGATGCTGCGCCAGTGCCGCCGCCAGGGGAAGGACATCCGCCTCTTCTGCCCCGAGACCCGGCCCTTCTTCCAGGGGGCCCGGCTCACCGCCACCGTCTGCCGGGACATGGGGTTTGACGTTACCGTCATCACCGACAATATGCCCGCCTGGGTCATGCGCCAGGAGAAGGTGGACGTGTTCACCTGTGCTGCCGACGCCATCTGCTGCGACGGCCACATTGTCAACAAGGTGGGCACCTTTCAAATCGCCATCGCCGCGGATTACATGGGCGTCCCCATGTACGTCAGCGGCATCCCCGACGCGGGCCACCCCACTGTGGACACGGTGAAGATCGAGCTGCGCAACGGCGCGGAGACGCTGGAGGCCATGGGGGTGAAAACCGCCGCCGACGGCGTCAAGGGGTATTACCCCGCCTTCGACATCACCCCGCCGGAGCTGGTGCGGGGCGTGGTGACGGATCTGGGCATCTACTCGCCCTATGACCTGCCCCAATATCTGGCCAAAGCGGACATCGGCCCCTACGAGCTGGTGATTTGAAAGTGTACTTATAAGAGCGATTCATATAAGAAAAAGACGCCTTAAAGGCGTCTTTTTTGCGTGTTAATCAAATAGCCACATGGCGAGAATGCCCGCCATCTCCCGGCACCAGTAGCCGGGGCCCAGATACCAGGGGCTGGGGCAGGCGGCGGCCCAGGCCGCGAGGCTGTTTTGCCTGGCGTAGGCGGCGCAGCGGTATTCATGGAAGCCGTCGGTGGCGATGACCACCTGCCGGGGCAGGCGGTTTTCGGCAATGACGGCAGCGCTGAAGGCCATGTTCTCCGCCGTGGAGGTGGACTGGTCCTCCCGGTAGAGCCGGGCGGGGTCGATGCCCATGGCGGCGAGGGTATGGGCGATGCAGTCCGCCTCGGTGACGGTCTCGGCGTCGTCCATGCCGCCGCTGCACACGCAGGATGCTTCCGGGTGGGCGGCCAGATAGCCGTAGGCGGCGTCGATGCGGCGCTGGAGCATGACGCTGGGCCGGCCGTCGTACACCTGGCACCCGGCCACGATGACGGTGCAGGGTTCCCCGGCCGGGGGCGTGCGCAGCGCCGCGGCGGCCATCACTGCCGCCAGCACCGCCGCCAGGGTAAGCCCTGCCGCCATGACGATGTTGCCCAGCCGCCGCAGCCACCGGGGGAGACGCTCCATTTGCCTTGGCAGCAGCAGCCACGCGGCGCAGTAGAGCAGAACGGCGGCGGGCCACACCATGCCGATGTGGAAAATGCCCCACGCCGCCGGGAAGAGGAAGTACCCCGCCCCTGCCAGGCACAGGACGCCCAGGGCGCGCTTCACGTCAGTTCTGCGCAATGTGGTTGGCGATGCGCTGCATGATCATGTCCAGGGCCACCAGATTATGGCCGCCCTCCAGCACGATGATGTCGGCGTATTTCCGGGTGGGCTCCACGAACTGCTCGTGCATGGGCTTGACGGTGGTGAGATACTGGTTCACCACGCTCTCCAGGCTGCGGCCCCGCTCCTCCACGTCCCGCAGGGCCCGGCGGAGGATGCGCACGTCGGCGTCGGTCTCCACGAAAATCTTGATGTCCAGCAGATCCCGCAGGGCCTTGTTCTGGAAGATGAGGATGCCCTCCACCAGCACCACCTTGGTGGGCCGGACCTCCACGGTCTTGTCGGTGCGGTTGTGGATGGAATAGTCGTACACCGGGCAGTGGATGGCCTGGCCCGCCTTCAGCTTTTTCAGGTCGGCGATCATCAGGTCGGTGTCGAAGGCGTCGGGATGGTCGTAGTTCTGGCGGCAGCGCTCTTCAAAGGGCCTGTCCTGCCGCTTGTAGTAGTTGTCGTGGTGCACCACGCTGATGTCTGCGCCGAAGCGGCGGGCCAGGTGGTCGGTAAGCGTGGTTTTGCCGGAGCCGGTGCCGCCGGCGATGCCGATGAGAATGGTGTTCATGCGCTGTTCCTCCCCATAGATTCTGCCCTCCATTATAAAATGCCTGACCGGGGAAATGCAAGGCAAGTTGTAAAAAAAGGATGAATTTCGCGGAATTGGATTGACGGCGGCGGCGCCCTTGGGGTATATTATGTAAATAAAACACGATGATTACACTGGGGGAGCATGGGTATCCCTCTGGAGGTTTGCTTATGAAACTGGTGAAATGCAATCGCTGCGGCGAGATGTATTCCGATAGCTATCGCAACTGCCCCTTCTGCGAGGAGGACGAGCATTTCCGCAAGGGCGCCCGTTACGTCGGCCCCAAAAACGGCCGCCGCCGGGAGACCCGCCGCCAGGCGCCCAGCATCATCGGCCCTGTGGTGATCCTGATCGTCATCCTGATCCTGGCCCTGCTGGTGTGGCATTTCCTGGGTGACGCCCTGGCCCTGCGCCGCACCCCGGAGGAGACCCCTGTGGACACGGTGGAGACCACCCCCGGCGGCGTTACCCCCGGCGGTGACGACATCGCGCCCCAGTCCGGCCTGGAGATGGATAAGACGCTGCAGCTGGCTGTGGGCCAGAGCGGCACCATCCACGTCTCCGGCGGCACCCAGTACGACTGGATCAGCTCCGATCCCACTGTGGCCACCGTCAACGGCTCCGGTGAGGTCACCGCCATCAGCGAGGGCACGGCCATCATCACCGCCACCGATGTGGGCGGCGACAGCGCGGTTTGCTCCGTCACCGTCACCGGCGAGGGTGAGAGCCAGACCGGCGGCGACAGCCAGAGCGGCGGCAACGGCCAGAGCGGCGGCGACACCGTCAACCTCTCCGGCCTCACGCTGAAAACCGAGTATGGCACCACCATCAAGCCCTACGAGACCGGCAAGTTCGACATCTCCATGAAGAAGGGCGAGTCCTTCCGGCTCACCGTGGAGGGCACCGACGCCACCTTCACCTGGTCCAGCGCCGACAGCGCCGTGGCCACCATGAGCGAAAGCGGCACCCTGAAGGCGGTGAACAAGGGCAACTCCATCATCACCGGCCGCAGCGGCGACGCCTCCATCAGCATCTACGTCCGGGTCAATTGATACAATACGCACAACGAAAAAGGAAGCCTTCGGGCTTCCTTTTTTTGCACACATGTTGGGCTGCATTTTTGTCCGCTTTTTCAATAGGTAAATACATTTCTTTTCTTGTCATGGCCCGCCTGTTATGCTATAATGCAATATAACTATCCGTATGCGTACCGGGAGGATTATCCACATGACGGCACGGGATTTCCGCGAAAAAAAGCCTTTGATTCTGTTTCTGCACTATTTCAGACCCCATATGGGCCTTTTTGTGCTGGATATCTCCTGCGCGCTGCTGATCGCCCTGGTGGATCTGGCCTTCCCGCTGGTGTCCCGCCGGGCCATGTACCAGTGGCTGCCGGAGAAGCAGTATTCCGTGTTCTTCCTGGTGATGGGTCTGATGGTGGCGGCCTACGTGATCCGGGCGGGACTTTACTTCGTGGTGGCCTACTGGGGCCACACCTTCGGCATCCGGGTGGAGGCCGACATCCGGCGGGATCTCTACGCCCACGTGCAGGAGCTGGGCTTTGACTTCTTCGACCGCAACCGCACCGGCGTGCTCATGAGCCGCATGACCACCGATCTCTTTGACCTGACGGAGCTGGCCCACCACGGGCCGGAGGATCTGTTCATCAGCCTGGTGACCATCATCGGCGCGCTGATTATCCTCTTTCGCGTCCAGTGGCGGCTGGCTCTGGTGGTCACCGTCATCATCCCCGTCTTCCTGGTGTTTCTGATGCACCGCCGCCGGGCCATGTCCGACGCCAGCCGGGCCGCCAAGCAGAAAACCGGCGTCATCAACGCCGAGATCGAGTCCGGCCTCAGCGGCATCCGCACCACCAAGGCCTTTGCCTCCGAGGCCGAGCAGCAGCAGCGCTTCGACCGGGCCAACGAGGTCTTTAAGACCGCCAAGCGGGGCTTCCACCGGGAGATGGGCCTGTTTTTGTCTGTGATGGAGCTGTTCATCAGCCTGCTGTCGGTGACGGTGATCGCCGTGGGCGGGTGGCTGATTATGGACGGCAGAATGAACTATATCGACCTTATCACCTTCAGCCTGTACGTCACCACCTTCGTCAACCCCATCCGCAAGCTGGCCAACTTCGCCGAGCTGTTCTCCAGCGGCTTTGCGGGCTTGCAGCGGTTCACCGAGCTGATGGGCACCGAGCCCACCATCCAGGACGCCCCCGACGCCGTGGCCATGGAGAACGTGCAGGGCCGCATCACCGCCGAGGACGTGTCCTTCTCCTATAAGGACGATACCGAGGTGCTGCACCACGTGTCCCTGGCCGTGGCCAGCGGCGAGACGGTGGCGGTGGTGGGCCCCAGCGGCGGCGGCAAAAGCACCCTGTGCCAGCTGATCCCCCGGTTTTACGACGTGGACAGCGGCAGCCTTGCCATCGACGGCGTGGACGTGCGGAAGCTGCGGCAGCACGACCTGCGCCGCAGCATCGGCATCGTGCAGCAGGACGTGTTCCTCTTTGCCGACACCATCCGGGAGAACATCCGCTTCGGCAAGCCCGGCGCCACCGACGAGGAGGTGGCCGCCGCCGCCCGCCGGGCCGAGATTTACGACGACATCATGGCCATGCCCGACGGCTTTGACACCTACGTGGGCGAGCGGGGCACGTTGCTCTCCGGCGGCCAGAAGCAGCGGGTGGCCATCGCCCGCATCTTCCTGAAAAATCCCCCCATCCTCATTCTGGACGAGGCCACCTCCGCATTGGACAGCGTCACCGAGTCCCGCATCCAGAGCGCCTTTGACCAGCTGGCCGTGGGCCGCACCACGTTAATCATCGCCCACCGGCTCAGCACCATCCGCTCCGCCCACCGCATCATCGTCATCCAGGACGGACGCATCACCGAGGAGGGCACCCACGCCCAGCTGCTGGCCCAAAACGGCGCCTACGCCACCTTGTACCGCACCCAGAACGTGGGGGAGATGTATGGATAAGCGGGCCGTGCTGGACCGCCTGACCCGGGACGAGGACGAGCGCATCACCCTGGGCCGGGTCTGGGA
>JAFSMA010000103.1 GCA_017448145.1 Oscillospiraceae bacterium
GGCGGTGGGCGGCGACGGGGTTGGCGGGACACATAGGTCCCGCCCTACGGAGGGGTGCGGGGTTTCGGGGAGTGGGTGGGGATCGCCCCCTCATCCGTCACGGCCTTTGGCCGTGACACCTCTTGCCCACGTTGCGGCATCCGGTTCCCAGGCCCGTTGGGCCATGGCAACCGGGCCGCTGCCTGGCTGTGCCCTCGCTTTATCCGCCGTACCCCAAGGGCACTGGCTCCACAAGCCGCTTGTGTCCTCGCGGTGTGTCGCTGGCGCCGGCGGCGCTTCGGGCACAGCCCCCCAGGGGGAAGGCGGGGGTATCAAATCCGTTTGCCATTCAACCGGGGTTGGCGGTGGGCGGCGACGGGGTTGGCGGGACACATAGGTCCCGCCCTACGGAGGGGTGCGTTGCCGGTTGGTGGGGACATACAAAAACGGCCCCGGCTGGTGGGCCGAGACCGTTTTATGAGGCTTTTTGAATGAGGCTGTTACCGGGCGTTGGGGTTGGTGCAGCGGTCATACTCCACCTGCATGACGGTGGCTACCGTGTGGCGGCCGTAGTCATCCAGCCTGGCGTACTGGGTGAGAAGCTGCTCGGTGTCCTCGGTGAGGTAAAAGGCAGCGTCGTCGCTGAGGGCCTTGATGCCCAGGGTTTTACAAATCTGCACCACCGTGTCGAAGCTGGAACCGCCTACGCCGTTGTGCAGAGCGCTGTTGATGGTGGACAGGGGGATGTCCACGGCAAAGGCAAACTGCCTGACACTCTTATACTGGCGTGTGATCTCGTCGCGGACGATCTTGGTGAGATTATCCATCTGATCTCATCTCCTTGCGTTATCGTAGCGCTTAATTTCCAGAATTAGGTAAGCTCATTATAACAATTCCCCAGGCTTTCGCCAATATAAAAATGAAAAATTAACACTTTTTTCACACTTTTTGGCGATATATCAACTATAATTCGCTTTTATTATTTATATATTGCTTGCTTCGGTATTTTATGCTTCCTTTTTGCCATAGGCTATGGTAAAATGGACGGCGAAACAGGAGGGAACGGATTGAAGAAGCTACTGGAAAAACCCCTGCACACGGCACCGGGACAGGTGGGCGAGGAAATGGTGAAGCGCTATTTCGCCCACGACGTGGCCCGGGACAGCGCCGCGCTGACCTACTATTTACTATTCGCCATCTTCCCGCTGCTGATTTTCATCAGCACGCTGGTGGGCAAGCTGGATCTGGACATCCCCGCCGTCACGGCCTGGATGGGGCAGGTGGCCCCGGCCCAGGTGGTGGCCATGGTGGACAGCTACCTTGTGTACGTGACGGAAAACCACAGTCCGCAGCTGCTGTGGTTCAGCCTGATTTTCTCCGTGTGGTTCCCCATGCGGGCCACGGGATGCGTGCTGCACTCCATGCGCAAGGCCTTCGGCAAGGCCGCGCCGGAGAACATTTTGCTGGACACGGTGCGGAACTTTTTATACGCACTGGTGCTGATCATCCTCATCGGGGCCTCCATCGTCATGACGGTGGTGGGTAGGCGGGCGCTGGAATTTCTGGCCCGATTCTTTACGCTGAACCAGCGGTTCATTGACGCCTGGAGCTATCTGCGATTCGTCCTGGTATTTGTGCTTTTGGCCTTTGCCATCGGTACCCTTTACATGATGGCACAGGGCAGCCGCAGGCCCCTGGGCGAGGTATGGCCCGGGGTGGTGACTTCCCTGGTGCTGTGGATGGTGCTGAGCATTTCCTTTTCCTATTATGTGGAGAACATGGCCAACTATGCCGTGCTGTATGGCTCCATCGCCGCCATTGTGGTGGTGCTGCTGTGGCTGTACATGTCGGCGGTGGTGGTGATTCTGGGGGCGGAGCTGACCGCCGTATTGCAGCAGCGCAAGGTACGCGTGGCCCGAAAGGGCGAGGAGGCAACATGAAAATTATCATCGTAGGCAACGGCAAGGTGGGCTACGCCATCGCCAAGCAGCTCTCCGGCGAGAGCCACGACATCACCATGGTGGACCAGAGCGCCGAGGCCCTGTCCCGGGCGGAGAACACCCTGGACATCATGGGCGTGGTGGGCAACGCCGCCAGCATATCGGTGCTGGTGGGGGCCGGGGCGCGGAATGCCGACCTGGTCATCGCCGTGACCAACCTGGACGAGACCAATCTGGTGTGCTGCCTGATTGCCAAGAAGCTGGGGGCCAAGCACACGGTGGCCCGGGTGCGGAACCCGGAATACCGCAGCGAGGCCAACCTTTTGAAGCAGGAAATCGGGCTGGACATGGTCATCAACCCCGACCTGGCGGCGGCCCTGGAGATTAGCCGGATCCTGGCCTTCCCTGCCGCCTTCAGCGTGGAGCCCTTTGCCCGGGGCCGCATCGACATGATCGGCTTCGCCGTAAAGGAGGAGGACAAGCTGTGCGGCATGGCGCTGCACGAGCTGTCACGCCAGCACCACGCCCAGGTGCTGTTCGGCTGCGTGCAGCGGGGGGAGGAGTTTATCATCCCCGACGGCAGCTACGTGCCCCAAAGCGGCGACAACGTGTACATGCTGGGCACCAAGCCGGAGCTGCAAAAGATGCTCCACGCCATTGGGCGGCAGTGGCAGGCGGTGCGCTCGGCGTCCATTTTGGGCGGCAGCCGCATTGCCCAGTACCTGTGCCAGGAGCTGAAAAAGGCGGGCATCAGCGTGCGCCTGGTGGAGCAGGACGAGCAGAAGTGCCTGACGCTGGCGGAGGCATTGCCCCACGTGATGGTGATACAGGGCGACGGCACCGACAGCGACCTGTTGCAGCAGGAGAACATCTATGGCACCGACGCCTTTATCTCCCTGACGGGACGGGATGAGGAAAACCTGCTGATGGCCATGCACGCCCAGCGCAGCGGCGTGGACAAGGTGATCGCCAAGATGACCCGGCCCAACTACATGGACATGGTGAAGGAGATGGGGGTGGCCAGCGTCATCTCCCCCAAGGATATTGTGGCAAGCCAGATCACACGGTACGTCCGGGCGCTGGCCAACTCCAACGGCAGCGCCGTGGAGAGCCTGTACAAGCTGCTGGGCGGCGCGGTGGAGGCGGCGGAATTCGTGGCCAGCGACGCCAGCGAGGCCGTGCTGCACACGCCGCTGAAGGACATGAAGCTGAAAAAAGGCGTGCTGGTGGCGGCCATCGCCCGCCACGGCGCCATCATCATCCCCGGCGGCATGACCACCATTGAGCCGGAGGACACGGTGGTGGTGATCGCCCGGGAGCGGGTGCTCCACGATTTGACGGACATTCTGGCGTGAGGCAGGACGATTTACATGATTCTATGTGGGGGCGGGCCCGGCGGGGCCCGTCCCTTTTTTGATTGGCGGAGATGGGGCCAAGGCTTGACAAGCCCGCCGGGGACACGGTATAATCATTCGTCGGAGAAAAATCCAAATTTACATAGAAACACGAGGTATCGTATCATGGCCAAGGACCAGAGAAATGTGGAAGCCATCACCCCCATGGAGGAGGATTTTGCCAAGTGGTATACGGACATCTGCCTGAAGGCGGAGCTGGTGGACTACGCCAGCGTGAAGGGCTTTCTGATCCTGCGCCCTTATGGCTACGCCATCTGGGAGAACATCCAGCGCTACATGGACAACGAGTTTAAGAAGACCGGGCACACCAACGTGGCCATGCCTGTGCTGATTCCCGAGAGCCTGCTGAAAAAGGAGGGCGAGCTGGTGGCCGGGTTCGCTCCCGAGGTGGCCTGGGTCACCCATGGCGGCAGCGAGAAGCTGGAGGAGCGGCTGGCCTTCCGCCCCACCTCCGAGACCATGTTCTGTGACCACTGGGCCCACGTGCTGCATAGCTGGCGGGAGCTGCCCATGCTGTACAACCAGTGGTGCTCCGTTATCCGGTGGGAGAAGACCACCCGCCCCTTCCTGCGCAGTCGGGAGTTCTGGTGGCAGGAGGGCCACACCATCCACGAGACCGCCGAAGAGGCCATGGCCGAGACGGAGCAGCAGCTGAACTGCTATGCCGACGTGTGCAAAAACGCCCTGGCCATGCCGGTGGTGAAGGGCCGCAAGACCGACAAGGAGAAGTTTGCCGGCGCCGAGGCCACCTACACTATCGAGTGCATGATGAAGGACCACAAGGCCCTCCAGTCCGGCACCTCCCACTACTTCGGCGACAAGTTCTCCCGGGCCTATGACGTGACCTTTACCGGCCGGGACAACAAGCTGCAGTATCCCTTCCAGACCTCCTGGGGCGCTTCTACCCGCCTGATCGGCGCGGTGATCATGACCCACAGCGACAACAACGGCCTGGTGCTGCCCCCGGTGATCGCCCCCACCCAGGTGGTGGTGGTGCCCATCGCACAGCACAAGAGCGGCGTCATCGAGGCCGCCACGGCGCTGAAAGACCGGCTGGTGAAGGCGGGGCTGCGGGTCATCATGGACGACTCCGACCAGTCCGCCGGATGGAAGTTCGCCCAGTATGAGATGAAGGGCGTGCCCCTGCGGCTGGAGATCGGCCCCAAGGACATGGAAAAGCAGCAGTGCTGCGCCGCCCGCCGGGACACCGGCGAGAAGTGCTTCATCCCCCTGGCCGAGCTGGAGACGGCTGTCCCCTCCCTGCTCCAGGACATCCACGACAACCTGTACCGCATGGCCTGTGAGAACCTGGAGGAGAACACCTTCGACATGACCTCCTGGGAGGAGGTAAAGGCCATGGCAGAGGGCCGCGGCGGCTTTGCCCGCACCAAGTGGTGCGGCTCTTTGGAGTGCGAGCTGGCCATGAAGGAGAAGGCCGGCGTGTCCTCCCGCTGCATGCCGCTGCAGCAGTCCGGCACCACCGGCAAGTGCGTGGTGTGCGGCAAGGAATGCACCACGGATATTTACTGGGGCGTGGCGTATTGATTGCCTTAACAGATGTAAACAGGCCGAAAAGTATATAATTCTTCACAATAATTGCAATTGGGAACTGCCGAGACAAAGCGGCAGTTCCCAATCTTTTTACTGTTTTGATGATGGTAGCTTATGATGATGTACAAACCGTGTGCGGCGGGCGCTTCGTGAAGCGCCCCTACAATCTATCACCAAGGTGCGTGACGGTCTTTTGTCAGCGGATGCCGGCGATGAAGGTACCGGGGTGAGACTTGGCCCAGGCGATCATGTCGTAGGTGTTGGCGGCGGCGGTGATGACGGCGCCGTCCCAGCGCTCTACGGTGAGGCTGTCCAGCCAGGGGTCGGCGCCTGCGAAGCGGACGTAGTAGGGATGGGCCTCATTGGTGCCGTCCAGCGCGGTGGGAACGGCCCTCTCGGTATAGAACCGGCGCTGGCCGGCCTGGATGTCCAGGCAGTCCTGCATCACGTTGGCGGCGGTGGGGAAGCGGCCCGCGCCCTGGCCGTAGAAGCTCTGGCGGCCCAGCTGGGCGGCCTCATAGGTGATGAGGTTGAAGTTGGCGGGGACGGCGGCCTCCAGGTCGTGAGCGTCCACCAGGGTGGGCTCGATGTAGGCGCAGACGCCGTTTTCCGCCGTGCCGGCGTAGGCCAGCAGCTTGCACACAAAGCCGTGAGCCCGGAAGTTGGCGATGTCCTTGGCGGTGACATAGCGGATGCCGAAGGTGGGGATGGCTTCCTCCTCCAGCACCGCGCCGAAGGCGATATTGGCGGAAATGGTCAGCTTGCGGCGGATATCGTCGCCGTCGATGTCGGCGCTGGGGTCGGCCTCGGCATAGCCCAGGGCCTGGGCCTTTTGCAGCACGGCGGCAAAGTCCACGTCGCTGCGGTGCATGGCGTCCATGATATAGTTGCTGGTGCCGTTCATGATGCCGCCCAGGGACTCGATCTCGTCCAGGCGGGCCACACGCTCCAGATTCACCAGCCAGGGGATGCCGCCGCCCACCGCCGCCGTGCAGCGCAGGGCCACGCCCTTTTCCGCCGCCAGGGCGGTGAGCTCCCGGTAGTAGGCGGCGATAAGGGCCTTGTTGGCGGTGACCACGTTCTTGCCCGCTGCCAGGGCGGCTTTGACGTACTCGTAGGCCGGGTGGAGACCGCCCATCACCTCCACCACCGTGTCGATGGCATCATCGCCCAGAATATCCTGGATGTCACGGGTGGAAATGGCGGCGATGGCCGGCTTGTCCGAGCGCACCAGGACACGCTTCACCGCCACATCGCTGCGGCCCAGGCACCACTGATGCACGCCGCCGCCTACCACGCCATATCCCAAAAGGCCAAGTTGCATATCGCACCTCCGCAAAAATCGAATTTGCCTTATTGTACTCGCATAAAGGGCATTTGTCAACTGCAAGAGAACAGATTGGGGGTGTGGGGAGAAAAATGACGGAAAGACAGCGTTTATAATAGACTGTTTGACGAATGGGGCGGCATGGGGTATAATATGGTTAGAAAACACTGGAACAGGGGGTGTTTCCATGCTGACGGTGCAGAAAATTGAAGACTGCGTACGTGTGGCGTCCCGGGAATACCCGCTGCGCAAGGTGGAGCTGTTTGGCTCCTATGCCAGCGGAAAGAACACGCCTCAAAGCGACGTGGACTTGCTGGTGGAGTTTGTGCAGCCCCGGGTGTCGCTGCTGACCCTCAACGCGCTGAAACTGCGGATGGAGGAGCTGCTGGGCACGGAGGTGGACATCGTCCACGGCCCGCTGCCGGAGGACAGTATGCTGGAAGTGGACAGGAGGGTTACGCTGTATGGAGCGTAGAGACCGGATCATTTTGCAGAAGGTACTCGGCGAAATCGACATCGCGCAAAAAATGATGGGTGGCTGCACGCTGGCGCAATTCAAGGAAAATGAAATGTTGATGCGGGCCGTGGGAATGACGGTTATCAATATCGGCGAGCTGGTCAAAAATCTCACCGAGGAAACCCGACTGACCTATCCCCAGATTCCCTGGAAAGCCATTGCCGGTTTTCGGGATATTGCGGCCCACAAGTACCAGACGCTCCGCATGGAGGACGTGTACGAAACGGTAGTATCTGATTTCCCCTCCTTAAAGGAACAGTTGGAAGCCATACTCTGATATGATAGAAAACCCGCCGCCCGGTTGGGCGGCGGGTTTTGCGCTATTTATCGGGTTTGGTTTTACAGGCTGTGGAGGGCGTCCAGCAGGCGCTGCTTGTCGGTGACGCCTACGAACTGCTTTACCACCTGGCCATCCTTGAAGATCATCAGGGCGGGGATGCTGCTGATCTGGTAGGCGGCGGCCAGCTCCATGTTCTCGTCCACGTTTACCTTGGCCACCTTGAAGTCGCTGGCGCCGGCGTCCAGGTCCTCCAGCACAGGGGCCATCATCTGGCAGGGGCCGCACCAAACCGCCCAGAAGTCCACCAGAACGGGCTGCTTGCTCTGCAGCACTTCCTTTTCAAAGTTATCGCTTGTGGCATGAATGATCGCCATGTCAAGTTCCTCCTTGTTGTGTATTTTTATATAGTGTACCCCTCGGGTAGGAATTATACAGTGATATTTGCAACAATCTGGCAAAAACTGTCACAGCGCCACACGGATGACGCCCTGGTTGCGGATCTCCAGCACATAGCAGGGGCCGATGCGCTGCTCCATGGCGGCGCGGAAATCCTCCACCATGTCGGTGGGCACCCAGGCCTGGATGGTGCCGGCGAAGCCGCCGCCGTGGACGCGGACAGCGCCACGGCCGTCTAAAAGCTGTTCGGCGGCAGCCAGGGCCAGGGTCACGGACTGCTCCTGGGGGAAGGCGTAGCTGTTTTGCAGGTACATGCCGGAGGAGCGGCCCGACTCCCGCACCAGGGAGAGGAAGCGGTCAAAGTCACCCTGCTTCATGGCCTGGGCCATCTCATGGGCCCGCTTGTCCTCCCGGAAGAAATGGGCGGCCCGGGCGGCGGCGCGGTCGCCGCACCGGCGGCGGACGGCGGCCAGGTTGGCCCAGAAGTCGCTCTCCGCCACGTCGCGGAGGCGGGTCTTGCCGAAGTAAGCGGCCACGGCCCCCATCTCCGCCGGGATGGCGGCGTAGGCGTCCGTCAGGTCGGCGTGGTCGGCGCCCACGTTGATGATGCACAGGGCATAGCCCAGGGAGGCGGCGTCCAGCGTCACCTTTTCCACCTGGGGCGGGGTGACGCCCAGATCCATGGCCACGGCGCCGCCCACGGCGCAGGCCGCCTGATCCATCAGGCCGCAGGGCTTGCCGAACCACTGATTCTCCGCCTGCTGGGCCATCATGGCCAATGCCACAGCGGTGACAGATTCATGACAGAAAAGGCAGTTCAGCACCTGGCCCATCAGCACCTCAAAGGCGGCGCTGCTGGAAAGGCCGGAACCGGCGGGAACGTGGGAATCCATGCAGATGTCGCAGCCGGACACGGCAAAGCCCTTTTGCCGCAGCAGCTCCGCCATGCCCTGCACCAACGCGCCGGAGGTGGCCTCCTGCTCCCGGTGGCCGTCGCCTAACCTGACAGAGAAGGCGGGGTGGCCCTGGGACAGGACGCGGATGGTGTCGGTGCCGTTGGGGGCGGCACAGGCCAGCATATCCATATTCACCGACGCCGCCAGCACATGGCCGCCCTGGTGGTCGGTATGGTTGCCGCCCAGCTCCGTGCGGCCGGGGGCGCTGCACCACAGCGTGGGCTGGGTGCCGTAGGTATCGGAGAAGGTCTGCCGCAGCGCCGAGACACGGGCGCTGTCGGGACGGTACGTCTGTTCGCTCATACGATTGGCTCCTGTTGCAATTATCTGTTTTATTTGCTACAATCTACCGGTAAGTATAGCATACCCTATCGGGAAAATAAAGGGGGAGCCTATGAAAATTACCGTATCGGCCTACGGCGTTACCGAAGACGACCAGAGCGTGGAGCGCTACGTGCTGGAAAACAGCCGGGGCATCCGCGTCAGCGTCATTACCTTTGGGGCCATCATCACCCATCTCACCGTGCCCGACCGCACCGGCGCACCGGTGGACATTGTGCTGGGGTACGATAGCCTGGCGGACTATGAGCGGGACGACTGCTATTTTGGCGCCTGCATCGGGCGGGTGGCCAACCGGCTGAAGGACGCACGGTTCTCCCTCCACGGCAAGGAGTACCGCCTGGAGGCCAACGACGGGATGAACCACCTCCACGGCGTGTTCTGCCGGCGGGTATGGCGGGCCCAGGTGTACGGCAATGAGCTGTGTTTGCGCTACCACAGCCCCGACGGGGAGGACGGCTTCCCCGGGGCGGTGGACGTGACGGTGACCTACTCGCTGGACGAAAACGGCGTGCTGGGCATGAAGTACGATGCCATTGCCGACGCCGACACCCTGCTGAACCTCACCAACCACACCTATTTCAATCTCTCCGGCCACGACTCCGGCAAGGTGGACGACCAGCTTTTGCAAATCGCCGCCGACGAATATCTGGAGACGGCGGACGACTGCTGCCCCACCGGGGTGATACAGTCCGTGGAGGGCACGCCCATGGACTTCCGCACCCTGCGGCGGATCGGGCAGGGCTTCCCCATCCACTTCGAGCAGATGGAGCTGGTGGGGGGCTACGACCACAACTACTGCCTGCGGCCCGACGCGGCCCCGGCGGCCCTGGCCTACTCCCCTGCCACGGGCATCGCGCTGTCGCTGGTGACCACCCAGCCGGGAATGCAGCTCTACAGCGGCAACTTCATCAGCGGCGCGCTGCCGGGCAAGGGCGGCGTGCGGTACGGCCAGCGCCACGGCTTCTGCCTGGAGACACAGCACTATTCCTGCGCCCCCAGCTACCCCGCCTTCCCCCCTATCCTGCTGCGGCGGGGAGAGCGGTACCAACAGTCTACGTTTTTGCAATTCCAGACACTGAATGAGATGTAATACGTAGATTGGCAAAAAAGCATCGCAGATTTCGCGCCCGCAGGCGCGAACCCATGAAATCCGAAAAAACTGACGACATGCACCCCAAGGGCACTGGCTCCACCAGCCGCTCATTCTTCGCGGGGTGTCGCTGGCGCGCGTCACTTTTTTCACTTCTCAGGCTACGAAGTGTGCGAATAGTGCGCCGGAGGCGTACTATTCGCGCGCGCAGTAGACTGCAATCCCATTGTCCAAAAACGGCATTGCCGTTTTTGGACAAGATTAAGACACCGCCCGGTGGGCGGTGTCTTTTTTTGATTTATGACTGTTTTTTGGCGTTTAGCTTGCCCAGGTAGCGGTAGATACTGGCCTCGCTGCTGTGGAGCTCCCGGGCCACGTAATTGACGGAGCCCTTCAGCAGGAAGACGCCCTGGCGGTTCAGCACGTCCATGATCTCCATCTTTTCGTCCTGGGTGAGACGGTCCACCGGGACGGGATACTGCCGCAGCACGCTGGTGACGATGCTGGCGGTGGCGCCGGCGATGGAGGTGGGGAAATGCTGCTCCACCTTTTCGCTGGGGTCGCCCTCGTCGGCGATGAGGCGGGTGCCGCTGGGGGCGGCGGGGCGGATGGCGCTGCCGCACAGGTCCATAATGCGAGCGCTCAACTCCTCGTAGCGGCTGGCGTCAAAGTTGATGCACAAAAGGCCCACCAGCTCACCGCTGTCATCCTTGATGAACATGGTGTTGGATCGCATTTTTTTGCCGCTGGCGGAGACGGACTCGAAATCCAGCACATAGTCCTGCTTTTCATACAGCTTGCCTGCCACGAAGGCCAGCATACGGTTGCTGAGGGGGGAGCCAATGTGGCGGCCGGTGAGCTGCCCGTTGGCGATGGCGACGATGCGGTTGGAGTCGCTGGTGAGCTCGTGGAGGGCAATCTCATAGTCGGGGCCCAGAATGTGGCCCAGATAATCCACCAGAAGGGAGTAATGCCGAATCAGTTCCTTTTCCATAGGTGCCACCTCGCATTTCGTTGTGGTTCAATGCCAGTATAGCGCCTCTACCCCGGGATTGCAAGCGGGAATTCAACCGGCGAGTGGACATTGTCTTGCTTTTTGTGCGCAAAGAGAAAACAGCCCCTTTCCCGGTGGGAAAGGGGCTGGGGGTGTTATTTAGAACTCGGCGTTGCCTACGGTGCGGGGGTGGAGCTCCACGTCCCGGATGTTGCTGATGCCGGTGAGGTACATCACCATGCGCTCGAAGCCCAGGCCGAAGCCGGCGTGGCGGCAGGAGCCGTAGCGGCGCAGGTCGCAGTACCACCAGTAGTCCTCAGGATTCATGTGCAGCTCCCGGATGCGGCTCTCCAGCATATCCAGGCGCTCCTCGCGCTGGCTGCCGCCGATGATCTCACCGATGCCGGGCACCAGGCAGTCCGCCGCGGCCACGGTCTTGCCGTCGTCGTTGAGGCGCATATAGAAGGCCTTGATCTCCTTGGGATAGTCGGTGACGAAGACGGGGCGCTTGAAAATCTGCTCGGTGAGGAAGCGCTCGTGCTCGGTCTGCAAATCGGCGCCCCAGAACACCTTATAGTCAAACTGGTCGTTGTGCTGCTCCAGAATCTTGACGGCCTCGGTGTAGGTGATGCGGCCGAAGTCGCTGGAGGCCACGTGCTCCAGGCGCTCCTTCAGGCCCTTGTCCACGAAGCTGTTGAAGAAGTCGATCTCCTGGGGGCAGCGGTCCAGCACGGTGCGGATGATGTATTTCACCATGGCCTCCATGCACTCCAGATCACCCTCCAGGTCGCAGAAGGCCATCTCCGGCTCGATCATCCAGAA
>JAFSMA010000104.1 GCA_017448145.1 Oscillospiraceae bacterium
ATCGGGGCGTCAGCTATCCCTATTTATATAAAGGAGTACCAATCACTATGGAACTGCAAAAGATTCTGTCCACCGTGGACCACACCCTCCTGAGCCAGACCGCCACCTGGGACGAGATTCGCGCCATCTGCGACGACGGCGTCAAGTACGGCTGCGCCAGCGTGTGCATCCCCGCCAGCTACGTCAAGCAGGCCGCTGACTACGTCAAGGGCGGCGTCAAGATCTGCACCGTCATCGGCTTCCCCAACGGCTACGACACCACCGCCGTCAAGTGCTGCGCCGCCGCCGACGCGGTGAAAAATGGCGCCTCCGAGGTGGATATGGTCATCAATATCGGCTGGGTCAAGGATGGCCGCTATGACCTGGTGCTGGACGAGATCCGCCAGATCAAGGCCGCCTGCGACGGCCGTCTGCTGAAGGTCATCGTGGAGACCTGTATGCTCACCGAGGCCGAGAAGATCGAAATGTGCCGTGTGGTGTCCGAGTCCGGCGCCGACTATATCAAGACCTCCACCGGCTTCGGCGGCGGCGGTGCCACCCGTGAGGACGTGGCCCTGTTCAAGGCCCATGTGGCTCCCCACCTGAAAATCAAGGCCTCCGGCGGCATCGCCAATCTGCAGGACGCCGAGGACTTCCTGGCCCTGGGCGCCGATCGCCTGGGCACCAGCCGCATCGTCAAGGCCGTCAAGGCCATGGAAAAGTAAGGAGAGAAAACGATGGCTACCCCTCATAACAACGCCAAGATGGGCGATTTCGCCAAAACCGTATTGATGCCCGGCGACCCCCTGCGCGCCAAGTTCATCGCCGAGACCTTCCTCACGGAGCCCCGCCTGGTCAACAACGTCCGTGGCGTCCAGGGCTACACCGGCACCTATAAGGGCGTGCCCGTCAGCGTCATGGCCTCCGGCATGGGCATCCCCTCCATCGCCATCTATTCCCATGAGCTTTACACCCAGTACGGCGTGGAGAATATCATCCGCGTGGGCTCCGCCGGCGCCACCCGGGCCGACCTGGCCCTGGGCAGCGTGGTGGCCGGCATGGGCGCCTGCACCAACTCCAATTTTGCCGACCAGTTCGAGCTGGGCGGCACCTTCGCCCCCATCTGCGACTTCGACCTGCTGATGGCCGCCGTGGACTCCGCCCGTGAGCTGGGCGTCACCATGCCCGTGGGCAACCTCTATTCCAGCGACACCTTCTATGACGCCGCCCAGCGCAACATGCGCTTTGCCAAGATGGGCGTCATGGCCATCGAGATGGAGGCCGCCGGCCTCTACTGCACCGCCGCCCGCAACGGCAAGCGTGCCCTGGCCATCTGCTCCATCTCCGACAATCTGGTCACCGGCGAGGAGCTGGACGCCGACGCCCGCCAGACCACCTTCACCAATATGATGAAGATCGGCCTGGAAATCGCCGTAAAAATGAACAATAAGTGAACGAACTGTAAAACATCGTCCCTTTGTGTGCAATCAATACACACTTGTCCTCCGCAAGCGGAATATCGAGCAAAAAGGGGCTTGCATACCGAAGGACAAACTGATATAATGACGGGACGATGCAGGAAGTAAAGGAAGCTTCCGCGACATCACGTTTTTCCCGCCGGAAAGGCGCGAAAAATAAATTAAAAGAAAGGTAGAATTCATCATGAAAAAGTTTCTTGCACTGATGCTGGCTCTGGTCATGGTGCTGTCTCTGGCCGCCTGCGGCGGTAACACCAACACCGAGACCACCGAGCCCGAGACCGAGGGCGGCGAGGAAGTCGTCGAGACCGCCGCCATGAAGGTCGCCATGATCACCGACTACGGTGACATCACCGACCAGTCCTTCAACCAGACCACCTACGAGGCCGCCAAGGCCTGGTCCGAGGCCAACGGCGTGGAGTTCAACTACTTCAAGCCCGCCTCCGACTCCGATGATGACCGTGTGGCCATGATCGAGAAGGCCATCGACGAGGGCTTCAACGTCATCGTGATGCCCGGCTACGCCTTCGCTGCCGCCATTGCCAAGACCGCTCCCGAGTACAGCGATGTCACGTTCGTGGCTCTGGACGTGTCCGAGTATGACCTGACCACCGCCGGTCTGGCCACCCTGCCCGCCAACCTGTACTCCGCTGTGTACCAGGAAGAGCTGGCCGGTTATATGGCCGGTTACGCCGCTGTGAAGCTGGGCTACACCAAGCTGGGCTTCCTGGGCGGCATGGCCGTTCCCGCTGTGCAGCGTTACGGCTACGGCTTCGTGCAGGGCGCTGACGCCGCTGCTGCTGCCGACGGCAAGACCGACGTGGCCATCAAGTATGCTTACGGCAACCAGTTCTACGGCGACGCGGATATCACCGCTGCCATGGATACCTGGTATGCTGACGGCGTTGAGGTAGTGTTCGCCTGCGGCGGCGGTATCTTCACCTCCGCTGGTGAGGCTGCTGCCAAGGTCGAGGGCGCCAAGGTCATCGGCGTGGACGTTGACCAGGCTGCCACCATCGATGGCCTGTATGGCGAGGGCATGACCGTTACCTCCGCCATGAAGGGCCTGGCTGCCACCGTGAACACCCTGCTCACCCAGGTCAAGGACGGCTCCTTCCAGGGCGGCCGTGTGGAGAACCTGGGCCTGGTGTCCGCTGACGTGGAGGCCAACTATGTCCAGCTGCCCGTCGCTTCCACCCAGTGGAACGACACCTTCGCTCAGGCTGACTATGAGGCCCTGGTGGCTTCCATGTTCGCCGGCGACATCACTGTTGACAACGACATCACCAAGGCTGCCGGTGACTTCGCCACCGTCGTGGCCGTGGACGACCTGGGCAACATCAAGTAAGTCCATACCCGCATAACAAAAAAGCGCGGCCTTCGGGCCGCGCTTTTTTATCGCCTTCCCCCTCGGGGGGCTGCG
>JAFSMA010000105.1 GCA_017448145.1 Oscillospiraceae bacterium
CTGCGATGCTTTTTTGACAATCATAAAACAGGGGCTGTTGTGAACAGCCCCTGTTTTATGATTTGGCGGCTATGCCGCCGCGATTTCTCGCTCTGCTCCATGATTTGCGCTTCGCGCATGATTTGCCTTGCGCCTTTATGCACCGCAGCGCAAGGCATGTGCGCCGCACGATTCATGCCCACAGGGAGTTCATGCGCCGTGAGGCGCAAGGCATAGGGCGCGCTGCCTGTGGCAGCGCGCCCGGTTGTTCAGCCAAGGGACGAGGACGAGGGAACCAGGTCCTCGATGGCGGGGGCGGAGTTCACCACGTCGTCGCCGTAGGGCACGCCCATGGCGTTCCACTCCTCGAAGGCCTCGGGCATGGCCCGGGTGATGCCGTACTCCTCCAGCAGGGCCAGAATGTGGGTGCTGGTGGGGGCCACGTTCTGGAAGGTGTAGGCACCCTTGGGGGTGGTCAGCTCAATGTCCAGATAGGCCACCGGATCATAGCCGCTGTATTTCTCCAGCAGGGCGTCCACGTCCACGGGGGTGGCGGCGTCGGCCAGGGCGGCGTCGTAGAGGGCCCGGGCCTGCTCCGCCGTCAGCAGTATCTCGTCGGCGCTGCTCATCCAGCAGTACACCATGCCGCCGGTGAAATCGGTGCCCCAGTCCTCACGGCCCTGCATGATGCTGCGCAGCCGCAGCTCCGGGTTGTTCACCAGCTTGCCCAGGGCGGTTTTCAGGGCGTTGTCCTCGATGCTGTAGCTATAGCTGCGGGAGAAGGTCTCGCCGCCCTTGAGGGTGTAGGTCACGTGGAAATACTGGGTGTCCCGGCTGTCGTACCGGTCGTCGTCATAGGCGCCGTCGATGAGCAGGGCGTGGAGGGCGATGGTGTCGGCAATGGTCTGGGGGTCATGGGAGTAGATGCTGTCAATGATGCCGCCGGAAATCCACACGTCATGCACGTCCTCCGCCTCCGGCAGCCGCCGCTGGTAGCCGGTGGGGTCCAGACGGATGACGGCGGGGATGAGGATGAGGATGGCCGCCAGGATGGCCAGACCGATCCAGGTCTTGCGATGCCAGATCTTATAGCTCTTTTGCAGCAGCATCTGCACCGCGCAGTAGGTCACCGCGCCCATGACGATCTGCCACAGCACCAGCCCGGCCCGGTCGGTGCCGTCACGGGTGATGAGGGTGAACACCAGCATGCCGATGGCCAGGCCGCCGGCCACAGAGATGACGTAGCACACGATGGGCCGCAGCCAGGGGAACACGATGGCGCTGCCCGCCGTCTCGCTGTGGCGCAGGCGGTAGAGCAGCCAGGCCAGGGCCAACAGCGCCACGCCTGCCGCGGCGTAGATCCACACGGTGTTCAGCCCGCTGCGGGGCAGCACGCGGACGTAGTTCATGTAGCCGTCGGCGGTGGTTTCCGCCTCGGTGGACTGCACCAGCTTCACCACCGGCGTGCACCAGTAGGTGAATTTGGTGATCTCGTCCTGGTCCATGCCGGAGAAGCCCTTGTAAAAGGCCCCGGCCATCACGTTCAGCAGCAGCCGGTAGGCCAGCACCATGAAGTTGACGCCCACGTAGATGACGGGCAGCCCCAGCAGCCAGCCGGTGACGGCGGCGCAGCAGGCCGCCAGGGCGAAGAAGAAGAACTCCTCCAGCTCCAGGCACAATAGCCACAGCCACAGGGCCTTCAGCGGCACGCCGCCGTTGGTGGAACTCAGCAGGGCGGTGCAGACGGCGATGAACAGGTTGCCCGCCGTCAGCAGGGAGAAGCCGGACACCATCTGGGCCGCGAACACGCCGCTGCGACGCATGGGCAGGGCGTGCATCATGCCCACGGCGCTGGGCTTCATCAGATAGTCGAACATTACCATGGCCACCGCCAGGGCGGCGATCATAGCCACTACGGGCATGACGGTGATGGTGTTGTAGAGCTGGTCGCTCATGTCCAGCAGGGCCCTGTCGCTCCACCGGCCCACGGACCAGGTGGGGATGGCCACGGAGAAGAACATGACGAAGCAGTAGCCGAAGCCCAGGGGCCAGCTCCGCTTCCAGTTGCTCAGCAGCAGCGTCTTAAAGGACGATGTCCCGAACCGCATAGTCGGCACCTCCTAACTCATAGATGAAAATCTCCTCCAGCGTCAGCGGGATGGCCTCCAGCAGCAGAGGATTGGTGGTGGCCATGGTGGCCAGGATCTCCTCCCGGTTGCCCCGGAGGATGTAGGTGTGTACCCGGCCCACGCTGGAGCGGTGTACCACGGTGAGGCCCGCAGGCAGCTCCGGCTCCACGCCGGGGTAGGCCACCTGTACTTTCACGGTGTTGTCCTGCAGCTCGCTGAGGCTGTGCTGCAGCAGCACCTTGCCCTTGTTCATGATGCCCACGTGGTCGCACACGTCCTCCAGCTCCCGCAGGTTGTGGGAGCTGACCAGCACGGTGGTGCCGTTTTCCGCCACGTCGCCCAGCAGCAGGCTCCACACCTGGCGGCGCATTACGGGGTCCAGGCCGTCCACGGGTTCGTCTAAAATCAGGTAATCCGGGCGGCA
>JAFSMA010000106.1 GCA_017448145.1 Oscillospiraceae bacterium
CAGCAGCTCATTGAGCGTTTCTTCTACGCTGCCACGGACCAATTCTTTGATCTGCCCCTTGATTACTTCCTCGTTAAGCTGTACAATCTTCTCGGACATAGTTTGCTGTCTCCTTTCAGAATGGTGTGTAGCATCTTCATTCTAACAGAGTCTGCAAACCGTGTCTTTCTCTTTGTGCTGCTATCATACTGCGCTTTGGCCCCAATTTGGTCAATCCCGCATTGACCGTTCCCCGTCATGTAATTATGTTATAGGCAAGGTAAGAGTGGCGATATTCTGCAGAAAATGTGGGCAGAGTTTTACAGCGCGCTATTCCTCAAATACAATCGCATAACAATGGTTGATAGTAATAGTCAAAAAAGCCGCATGGTGTGTCTGAAACAACACGCCATACGGCTTATTCTCGCTCTCTGGGCAAATACTTCTGAATGGTCATGCCTCCGCATAACATTGCTATCCTTGTGTATTCGTTATCGGAGTAAGGCGCGTCAGCATGTATTCCGCTATTGTTAAGCCTTCTCACAAGAATTGTATATGTGTTTTGCGGTATGCCTTAGCGTCCCTTACTTACATTCTCTCGTCCTTCGCGCCCCTTTTCCAAATGACGCGATCCTTTTTCATGCGGTCAAAAGCGCATAGGGTCTTCCCCCAAGAACATCACATCATAAATGGGCAGATACGTAATCTTGCCGCTTGTGGTGATCTCCCGGGTGTTGGACAGAACATAGGCCTTTTTCACGTGATAATCGTCGTTCTTTACGAAGGTGTTCAGCGCGCTGTGGACGGTGTAATCCTTGCCGGACTTCACCTCGATGGGGACGGCGGAGAGGCTGTCGTAATCGTCAATCAGATAGTCCACCTCACCTTTGGTACGGTTGTCGTAGTAGTACAGCTTGCAGCCGTGGGCGGCCAGCTCCTGGGCCACTACGCTTTCATAGACAGCCCCCAGGTTGATGCCCGTCTCGTCGTCCATGACGGCGCGGATATTGCTGCCGTACAGCACCTCTGTCAGCAGCCCCACGTCGTTGAGATAGAGCTTCAGCAGATTCTTGCCCACCGCCTGGGTGAGGGGGAAGACCGGGGTGGAGATGGCGTTCACATCCAGGGCGATGCCCGCCGATATCAGGTACTCAAACTCGTCCTGATAGTCGGAAAACCGCTTGCCCCGCTTGTCCTCAATGTCCTGAAACACCACCCGCTTTTTCTTGTTCTCCAGGTTGGAGGGAATCATGTCATAAATCCTGCGGACCTTCAGCTTCCGGTTGTTGTCCGCCTCGTACTTGGCGGCGTCATCGGCATAGAAGGAGCGGATATCGTGGTGAATCGTCCGCACCTTCACGATGTTGGTGTCAGCCACAAAGGAATTTACCGCATCGGGCAGGCCGCCAATCAGCAGGTATTTCTTGAAGAGATCCATCACCTTTTCATGGGCGGCGGCATCCAGGCTCTCCCCTGCCAGGAACTTCTCCCGCATCACGTCGATGGCGAATGGGTTGAAGCCGTTTGCCAGCAGGAATTCCTCGAAATCCAGTGGGAACATGCGCTTGATCTCAATGCTGCCGATGGGGATGGAGCTGGTCTTCCGCAGCGTTACGCCCAGCAGGGAGCCGCTGGCAATATAGGTGAACCTGTCGTCCTGCTTCAGGAATTTCAGCATGGTCAGCAGGTGGGGGTATGCCTGGATTTCGTCGAGAAAAATCAGCGTGTTTTTCTTTTCGCCCATCTTTTCACCGGCAATGGTGCTGAGCTGGAAATAGAAATCCTTCACCGTGCGGGCCTGCTCAAACAGCTTGGCGCCGTTCAGATCCTCCACGAAGTTGATTTCAATGTAGTTCTCAAAAAGCTGCTGCCCCACATGGCGGATGATGAACGTCTTGCCAATCTGGCGCGCGCCGTCAATCACCAGCACCTTGTTGGCGTCTGAACGCAGATAGTTTTCAATATAGGGCTGAATTTTTCGATACAGCATAGCAGACCTCCACACTTTTCAGCAGAAATAGCAACGCAAATACAACACATTTCAATATATATTATACGCAGAAAATCACACATTTCAATAGGTGATGTGAGAAAAACAGGCTGGCAGCCGAAGCCACCAGCCTGTTTTTTGGGTCAGTCAAGAAACAAAAGCAGGACGAATATCAGAGAGCGGTTGGCCGAGGCGCAACGCCCTGTCACGTTCATACGTCACTCGGGTAACCTCTTCGATGAACGCCTTTTCCTTTTCGTCAGCGCTGGCCCAGCTCACACGATACTTGCGGCAAAGCGCGAAAAAGATCGCATAGAATCTCTCCTCCTCCGAATCTTCACGGCAATACCACTCTGCGTCAGATGCGGGTATATTATTCTTATCGATCATGCTCTGCGCCCTCCTTCCGATAGGTTACGCAAGATAGCGAAAGAAAATGCGTTTCGCCGCTTCATCTGCAATTAGGAGGTCACCCGAACGATTTCGGATGATCTCCTACCGCTTTTTCTTTTGATTGTTATTCGCCGCGTATCTTTCCGCAGTCCTCACAATGGCAGCCTACTACTTCATAAGATGTGCCGACTTCGACTTGAATAGTCGCTGATCGCCACGAGCCAAGGCAGCCGTCTCCAAAATAGTGCTGCTCAAGAGTCATATCTGTAATATCCTTTCCGCAGACATTGCAGATATGAATCCCTCGCTCCTCATACACGGGCACATAATCGTAGTCCATTACCCAGCGATGCTGGCCGGTGGCAGAGGTATAGTCGCTGGTATAGCTTTCCCCGCAGGAGCAGGTAAATATGGTGTAGCCCCCCGCAGAGCAGGTAGGCGCGACCACCTGGCGGCTATAGCTGTGAACGTGTGTCTGCTGACTGCCGATAACACCGATAACGCCGCCGCTCCGGGGCTGGTCGGTTCCGCCGGAACTCTGCCCGCCGCCGATTACCCCAATGATAGGCGTAGTGGGATTATCGCCGCTTCCGCCGGACGTGCCGCCGGAGGAAGGCGTGGAAGTCGTGGCGCTTGTTTCGGGCTGCTGCGCAGACGCAGGCTCCTGCTGGGGTGCTGCGGGTGTCTCCTCCGAAGCGGCGTGTTCGTCTGCAGCAGGCTCCTCCGCAGCAACAGGCTCCTCCGTGGGGGCGGGCTCCGCTGCGGTCTCCACCGCCGTTTCCTCCTCCGCAGGGGTAACCGCCTCCGGTGCAGCACCGCAGGCGGAGAGCAGCATGGCGGCCAGGAACAGGCTGATTACGATAAACTGTTTTTTCACATGTACTGCCGCCCTTCATTGCGGCTTAATACCCCACATAGGTGCCGTCCCACTCGCCGAGGTCATGCACTTCAACCTCCGTGGAGAAGCCGCTGTAGTCAATCCACTCATAACCATTCCAAGCGTAAGGGACGCCGCCGACGGAAACGATTTCATTCGTTTTATTCGGGGAGGCATTATTATGATCGGACACGGAAGCGAACTCCCGCACGCCAGTCTTTGTCCTGCCGTTTACAACGACCGAGCTGTTGTGGCTGATACTCCCGTCGCTATATGTTCCGCTACCACTACCGGAGTTAGAACCGGAACCGCTGTTCCCGCTACCCCCATTATTGGCAGGCGCGGGGTCCTGCTGCACAGGCGCGGTCTGCTCCACGGGGGGGGCTGGGTGGTAGTAGTGTTATCCTCAGGGGTCTCGGTGTAGGTGCCATCCTCACCCATCTCCACAGGCTCGCCGCCGGTCCCGATATTGGTATCCGGCACATTAGGATTGGCAGCGCCGCCCGCCCCGTCGGGATTGGGCTCGGGCTCCTTAACCTCATCCACGGGAGCCACTACCCGACTATGGGCTCCACAGGCGTCTCCTCCTTGGGAGAGAAGAATGCCATGATTGGGTTGAAGAAGATCAGAAACACAACGCCAAGTGCGGCGACGGTAATCAGGCCGCCGAGGAGCCAGTTATTTTTTCTTATCGCGCTCCTCCTATTTGCGCAACGCAGCCAGATACTCCTCTTCGGAGAAACCACAAATAACAGCCATTTCCAATGGCATCCCGTTTGCCACGATCCTTCTCATGAGTTCAGCGCGTTCTTCGGCGTACCCCTTAGCATACCCCTTAGCATACTCCTCAGCATAGAGCTCTGCATAGTAATGAATAAGGGATTCGTGGCACCCCTCGGCAGAGAGCCTATCATAGCACTTAGCATAGCCCTTAGCATAGCCCTTAGCATAGCCCTCTGCGAGGATATCATCCATACGCTTGTCTACCGACTCCTGAACCGCCATATAGATCCCCTCCTTTTCTTGCGCGTAACATCATTATAACCCGTTTGGCCTTCATGGTCAATGCCGCTCTGTGTAAATCGCATGCCGTAAGAATGTATAATAGGTTTGGCGAAAACAAACTATCTTGCTACAATCACATCAAGGCGCAAAAGTTGTAAAATCGTGGTATGCGCGTGCAGTAGCTTCGCATACGTTGGCATACGTTGGTTTGTAACGGCAAGTCAGATACTGCCGTGACAGATGAACAGTATCTTCGTCAAATGCGATCAGCCTCCTGAAAAGCTATATTCTGCCCCGTTTTGCCGCGATTTGCCGAGCAGAAAAAGCTGTTAGTATTCTGTGACTTAAGTCACGGAAAAAGCAAAATGCGGCAAGTCAATGCCGTCAATGGTAGTCAAATGGTAGTAAAACTGAGGGGTTCTTACTACCGTCGAGTGAAGGGGATGAAAGGCGATAAACTGTAATCTGAAGATTACAACAGTTTCAGCATCATGTACTCATTTACATAAGTACCATCTTTCATTCGTATCGCATCTGGTTTTACACCTGTAATACGAAAGCCCATTTTCTCATATAGATGCCTTGCCCTGCTGTTGCCTTCGATAAAATCAAGTTCGATCTGACGAACTCCATTGCGTTCTCTGGCGATTTGGAACATCTCCTTGAACATTTTTGTCCCAATTCCGAGGTTCCAGAACTCTTGAAGAAGCGCAATCGCAACGGAAGCTCTATGTCGGTCTTTCATTCCGGTGCGAAAAGAGATCTGACAGTTTCCGGCTATCTTCCCGTCTACAATGCAGGAAATCATCATTCCATTTTGATTGAAGTAATCATCATTAATAAAGGCTTTTTCCTGTTCAAGGCTGAACTCAGCCCATTCCTCTGGATATTTCATCAGAAAGTCTGTCTCACCAGATGCTTTTATGATGAATTGGAGCATTTCCTCTGCATCATCTTCGTGAGGACTGCGAAGCAGTGCAGCTCGTCCATCTTTTAATTTGAATTCAGTTTCTTTATAAACCACTACCGTCACCTCACAAACAGAAATCCGGCTTGCCGGAATCATCCCGTCACGTCCGCAAAATTAAGTAGTTCATTATACCTCATATCAGCGGATTTTTCCACTATAAAAAATCGGCGCTCCGCAGTTTACAGAGCGCCTCGCACGTTTTCTGCGAAGGCGCGTCTTGCCTGCGGTTATTTCCGCCCCATCTCTCCCCTGTTTTCCACCGCAAAATGGCCCCGGGCCGGCTTTCGCCGGTGCGGGGCCATTGTCATAAGGATGCAGGAGCTTACTCCGGAATCTTGATGGTGATGTTGCTGAACTGGGCGTGGCAGCTGTTGGCGAACACGCCGATGTGGGCGCCGCCCACGGAGTGGGAAATACGGGAGCTGAGGGCCTTCACGCCGTCCACGTACATGATGACGATCTCGTTCTCGCACACCAGCTTCACATGATGGGTCACGCCCGGCTCAAAGACGAAGCGGGCGATGCCGGTGGGCTCATAGTAGTTGATCTCGTCCACCTCGTAGCCCTCATAGTGGAGCATATCACGGGTGGAGTCCAGGCACAGGGCGGTGTAGGTGGGGTCGCTCTCGCTGCCGCCGAAGGCGAAGCCGGCGCAGCCGATGAGATCCAGGCTCACATCACACTCCAGCGTCATGCGGGCGGGGCGGGTGCCGAAGTCCGCCAGGGCGTAATCGTTATCGTCGGCGTCCAGGGCTATGTTGCTGCCGTCCACGGTGACGCCGCCCTGGATGGCCACGGGCTTCAACGCCTTCTCCACGGTGAAATACGCGTCCAGAGAATCGGGGGCCCACACGCCCAGGGTGCCGTCGTCGTGCTGGACGATCTGGTGGTTCAGCACGTTGCCGGCCCACTGGTACACGCCGGAGTCGCCGCTGAGGCCCGCCCGGCCCAGCCAGCCGCACAGTAATGTCTTGCCGTTCATCTGGGCGGTCTTGGCCGCGTAGAAGATGAAGCTGCTGCCCTCAAAGGAACCGGCACCGTCGAACAGGTTGTCCTCGGGAGCGAAGAAGGGGCCGTACATAGAGTCGCTCATGGCGTAGTAGGTGACGCAGTCCCAGCTATAGGTGATGTAATACTTGTCGCCGATGCGGAACAGGTCGGGGCACTCCAGCATGTACTGCAGCCGGGGGGCGTACAGGACACCCTGGTACTCCCAGGTAATCAAATCGGTGGAGGTGTACCGGGCGATGACGCCGCCCAGGGTGTTCTCCCGTCCGGCGATCAGCAGCCAGTAGCACTGCTCCTCCTCCACCCAGAACACCTCGGGGTCACGGAAGTCGTCCTTGGAGTAGTTGTCGGGGCTGAAGAAGGTGTACTCGGGGTGCTTCTCCCAGGTCTTGCGGTCGGCGGAGGTGGCGTGCATGACGCACTCCTTGCCCTTACCGCCGTTGCCGTTGTCGTTATGGCCGGTGTAGAACAGGTGGTAGAGGCCATCCTTGTCCTTCACCACAGAGCCGGTGCCCAGGGCGGGGTCAGGGTCCGCCATGGTGCCGTAGGGCAGCACCATGCCGTGATCCTCATAGGAGTACAGGTTCTTGGTGGAGAACATGTAGAAGGGGTGATAGCCCTGACCGTTGTGGTCGGTGTCGTACAGGTAGTACAGCTCCAACGTGCCGTCGTCGGTGACGAAGGGCATGGTGTCGCCCACATAGCCGCCCTCGGGGATGGGGAAGATCTGATAGTCCACCGGCTCATAGGGCTCATCCTTTACCTTGCCGCCGGTGGTGTTGCCGCCGGTGGCGCCGCCGCAGGCGGTGAGCAGCAGGGCCAGCAGCAGCATCAGAGAAAGCATACGCATTGTCTTTTTCATCATAAACACGCCTTTCTTATCTGCAAATTTCGCCGGTTCAGAACGTATAGGTGACGTTGGACACGGTGCTGGATGCGCCGGCCTTCTCCACCTTTATGTTGCGCACAGTGAAGCTGCCGCCTGTCCAGGCGTTGCCCAGGGAGAATTGGAGCACCAGGTCGATGTCCTTGTCGGGAGTGGTGACGTAGGTGATGGTGTCGCCATCCGCCATGGCGTTGAGACCGAAGATGCCGCCCAGGCCCTTCTCCTCGCCGCCGTGGTTCAGGCAGATTTCATAGGGCATACCCTCGCTGCCAGAGGTGGTAAAGGTAATGCGGTACTTCTGCCCGGCCTGCAGCTTGGCGCCGGTCTCCACGAACAGCTTGGTCTTCCAGGCCTCCTTGCCCTGGGCGGGCACGGTGGTCATGCGCACGGTGGCGGAAGTAGCGGTGGTGGACAGCGTACCGGCATAGTCCTCATGGGTCCACAGCTCGCTGGTGCTGCGGGTGATCTGGTTGGGCGCGTAGCCAAACTTCACTTCTTCCATGGTGACGTTGCTGATGGTATAGATGTTGCCGGCCTTGCCGTCGGTCTTGCCCAGGCGAATCTGAATCACCAGCTCGCCCATGCCGGAATTACCGTTGACAATGTAGGACACTGTTTTCTTCTGTCCGGCCGTCAGCCGCTGGTCAAACAGCTGGCCGAAACCGGCCTCCCTGTTGCCGTCGTAAAACACCTCGAAGAGCTGCTGGTTCTGGGCGGCCTCAATGTCGAACTTCACACGGTAGCCCACGCCGGACTTGGGGAACACGCCGGTGCGGACGTTCAGCTTCACGTTCCAGGGGTTGCGCCCATCGGGGGCCTGGGAAATGGCGTACAGCACGGAATCCGCCCTCTTTTCCAGGTGGGTGACGTAGCCCTCGTCGGCGTTGAAGCTGAAGGAGCCCACGCTGTCGTATTGCAGATCGGCGGTCAGGTTGTCGCCCGCCACCTCAATGGTGGGGGTGGAGGGTTCGGAGTCGGGGTCGACCCACTTCTCCACCGTCACGTCAGACACGGTGACGGTGTTGGCGGGGCTGTCGCCTACCTGGACGCGCAGCACCAGCTCCTTGTACTGGCTGCGCTCGGGAACAGTGATTTCCTTGGTATAGGTGGCCTCGCCGTTCTCGGCGATGTCCAGGCCCACCACATCGGTGCTGTAACCCTGCCCGCCGGGGTTAAAATCGTTATCCTCGTCGTAGCCGTTGCTCAACAGTACTTCGGCGTGGATGGCCTTCTCGGAGGCGATCTTGGCGCTGATGCGGTACTTCTCCCCCGCTTCCAGCGTCACGCCGGTGCCTGCGTGGAGACGCACGCTCCAAATGCCGCCGTTGCTGCCGCGGGCGGTGTCGATATACAGCTTGGCCGCGCC